>JABGOS010000098.1:411-23771 GCA_018645265.1 Deltaproteobacteria bacterium | reverse complement strand
ATCGGCAAGAAAACCTGCAAGTCTTGAACGAAATTCACGGATCATTTTTTTGACCTCAGGAAGGTTTTCTTTGGATACCGCAAAGGTTACGGAACCGATCTCACGCTCCTTCGGTTTTGTCTCACCTATAGATCTCGCAGCCAGTTGAATCATCTCGCGCTGAAAATTTGCTATATTCAAATTCTGAACCTCATCACCGCTCGTAAGGTGGGGGTCGCTCTGAATGAGCTTGCCATCTGATCCGCGCTCAACAAGTCCTATCTCGAGAAGTACATCCAGCGCGTCGCGTGCCTCCTGGATTGTTATATGCGGCGTAATATTCTGAGCGATCCACTTCGGATCATCTTGAAAATCATCCAGCAGGACCATCTCCCTGATCACAGGTATGTACCAGTGGGAATAATACTTATAATGTCCCTTCTCGAGCGGACGTGCATCTGCGTACTGTCTGTTTGTCGCGATCTTTTCATAATAAAAGTTCTTCTCAGCATCCATCTTGCTCTGATCGAATCTCACGAGGTTCTCAAAAAACTCCGCTTCCTTCTTCTTAAGCTTCAAGGCCTTCGCTACTTTGATTATAGCCTCACTGGATAAATTTCTCTTACCCTGCATTATAAGCAGTATATAATTGCTCGACCTAAAACCTGCGGACTTCGCAAAAGAACGATGGCTGAACGTAGACCTAGCTTCCTTCATCTCGTCGAAGCGATCCTTCAAGAACTTCCTGTAGTCGAGATATGTAAACACATTCACCATGATTCATGCTCCTTACATGTATATTATCGGATGATAAGCCTGAAGAATCCACTTAAAAATACTTTATTCGTGTTCTAACAGAACACTATAACTACATGCTCAGCTATTATATATATTCTTTTATACTCATTATTTCATATAGTTATCATCACTTTAAGGGGATATCTATGTGTACTATTACTATCATTATCATTATATATAGTACCATATATAGCTAACATACCCTTAACAGGTGTCGGACACTTAGAGCAAAAGGTGTCGGACACTTTTTTATCCATATATCTAATAATTCTAAGAATCCACCACCCGACATTTCGTCACCCCAATCAAGTGGCAGCTATTATACCAATACACTCATTATAATGATGGGTACTGCCCTACCCAACTTAAAGGTAATAGCTTGTTCCATCAGAGAACCGGGAGTACAATGGAGGCTCAATTCAAAACGCAGCTATGAATCAATGGGGAGGTGGCACATGAAGAACAGAGTTTTAATAGGACTTGTGGTAATCGTCACGGCGGCACTATGCTCCTGTGGAGGCAGCGGTGGATCGTCATCAAGTTCTGACATAGCGTCAGTTGATAGCCTAAATGATATCCCAGACGATGTCCTCGATCCGCAAGCTTACGACCACACGACAAGCTCTACGCTCGCACAGCTCGCAGTACCGAAATCCGCAAGCCTCCTAAAACAAGCGGGTGAAGGCAATCAATTCTCCAGGGCAGGATGCGAAAGCGATCGAATGAAAAAAAACATCATCAGATCAGCCATAATGCCCCAAATGATGCTCTGCCATATGCAGGAGATAGAATCTGGCGTGGGTGAAGCTGCAGCTGGCGATGGCGTCTTTAAGTTATGGAATGCCGGTGATGTTGCAGAAGGGGATGGCCCTCAAGGGGTAGAGGAATTCTCCCCCCGCATGGCAATAAAAAAGGATGGGGACGTGCTGACATTGGTCATGTGTAATGGAACGGAAAAGAACATGGAACTGGTATTTAGCACTGCAAGCAATCAATACAGCGGACATGCAATTTTCAAATGGGGAAGCATGCAGCAGGGCCGCATGGATTTCTCTGCCGACGGAACACCTGACTCCTTCACAACCGCTTCATTCACAAACTCCTTCGTAGAGGATAGTCCTTTCTGGAGCGGTTTTGGAGTGGAGACCTTAGAGGCGACACCTGACTACAACACCCTCTTCGGATTTTATAACGAGGATCAGGATGAAACGAATTATGCTGGTGCGACATTTGCGAGATTTGATGCAACACAGGGAACCGCACGCTACAGGCAGGATTCAGGATCATATCCGGCGGAGACCACCGGTCAGATATTTGGATTCTGTGAAGAAATGAACGGCCTTGGCAATTGCGGTAATCTTGAAAATGACTGGATAGACGGATGGCTGGCAGATTGCGGCCTTTCTGCAACTTCTGAATCTAGACTATGCTTCCAGACATGCCAGGAAGGCGAGGAGTGCTGTCCGGTTATGGCCGAAGGTGATACGTGCGATATCGCTGCTGGTGAAGGCCACATGGAATCGTTCACCATAGATATCTCAGACCCTCTAAGCCTCTCCTTTGCTGTTGCAGACACATCGATCTATGAAGAAGCTGTTATAGCAGCAACGCTACCTGACAGCAGTGCACAACCCACAATTGAGTTTACAGCGGCCTCAGCCGACGTCGATTGCTCGGCAAGCGATTCCTGGACCCTCATAGAGATGACCGGCGAACCTCCGGATACGAGTGAGTGTGATGCACTGCAGGCGGAGATGGATAATTGGGACACAGGCGAACTATGCAACACCTTGGACACTGCAGCCGCTGGAGGGGAGCAACAACAGCAATAAACATCACCTAACTCAGATCAAAAAAGGATTGGCCAAATTGGCCAATCCTTTTTCTTTTCATAAAATAAAATTCACTATTTAAAAGTATAGGTCGGTTTAATATCGACTGGAACATTGCTGAGTTTGACAAGGCCGGCCTTCATGCTCTCCGGCATCACGCGATATTTTTCCACGAACCTCTTCGCTTCATTATAATCACCCTTAGCCTCGATCATCAAAATGTCGTAAGCTAGATCCTTAACCGCCGCATTTATCTTCTCACGATCGATTTGAAAGAGACCGGTTGTATTATCGTAGAGCACAGCACCCTTCTCGAGGAGATAGCTAAACTGTATCGCGTTCGCACCGCCATGCGCCTCATTAATTCCAAAGCGCACCGAACGAAACATACCAGCAAGATATGTAGGCCACATCACCTTTTCAAAATCCTTCGGATAAAGCCCCTTCTTAATGAGATAAACCCCATTATATGCACCCAATGTATCAGCCTTCGCCTCCTCTATTACTGAATAGAGATCTTTAAGCTCTTTATTTACAGTCGTTCGCTTTCCACCCTTTGTAATTTCACCAGGACCTATTCCATGTGACACCTCGTGAAGAAGAGTATGAGCAAAGAACGCCTCATAATCGACATCGGCAAGATCCTTGGAATGCAAAACCTTCTTTGCGATAGGTTTCAGGACTTTTTTAAACTTCGCCGTCTGAACATTCTTAAGAAGAACCTTCTTACTACCCTCCTCCTTCCTGACGCGTTCGTCGTTTGGAAGGTTGAAAGCAAGGGTCTGCACGCCCGCACGCGTATCACCAGCTGTATAGATTTCCTGCGCAACGATGATCGGTGATTTAAGGCTTCTACCAACGCCCTTATACTTATCGGCGATAGGTAGATGCTGTTCCATATCGTCCAAATACTTAACAACCTTAGCGAGGCGCTTGCTCTCGACAGGATCTACGCGAGTTACAAAGGCTTCAAAGGCAGCCTTATAACCAAAGAGGTTATCCTCATAAACCTCATACGGACCGATGACGACCTCAATATCGTGATCCCTCATCCTCACCCAGTCGACATCACTCTGATAATAATCATTCGAAAGAAAGGCATCGGCTCTACTGAGCAGATACCTCTTCAAACTCCTGTTATCAGTATACTTCGCCGCCTCACGAAGATGCGCCGCTGCCGGCTCAAGAAGGTGCCTGTATTCTTCGGAATAAGGGACTGCCACCAACTTCTTATCCTTCCTCTTGATGACAGTGAAATTATTCTCAAACATGCGCCTATCCTTAGGATGCTTTTTCAGCCAGCGATTAAACTCATCCTTGGTCATATCCTCAGGGTAGAAATTCGCACCCAGAGGCTTACCCCCAACATCTTTAACGAAAGGTTCGTCGTGGTTGAGACGATCGAATGGACCATAGTTTATACCGAAGTAATCGTAGAGAACCCTCTCCTTGCCCTTCGTTCGCGAAAGCTGTTTTTGCAGCTCCGGATTCCTTCCAAATACCTGAATTAAGAAAATCTTATCCATGTAGTCGGCAGCTGCAACAAGCTCCCTCACCAACTTCTCCTGTTTCGAGTTTAAAAGCTTATCATCGACCTTGATCTTAACAGGAGCAAACTTTTTGATCTGTTCCTTTACCATCATAAGGTCCTCCGTCTGCATGGTTGCAAATGCGTGAGTAGCCGCAATCATTACAAAAACAGCCACCCCGAATAACGTCAATCTCCTCATCGCATACCTCCTCTTGGACAAGATATGAATATAATTTATATTTCTAATAGGCCCGCAAAACGGCAAAATCAAGCTATTTCAGTCATAGCTTGCCTTTCAAGCGTATTTACACTATTGATGCGCATCCAAAAGGATATTTATGATCTTAACCGAATATTTGAGTCAGGAATGGATCCCAGCGCTGGGCTGCACCGAGCCAGCATCGATTGCCCTAGCTGCGGCTACGGCGGGTGAAAAGCTGACCGGTAAAATCAAACATATCAAACTCATAGTGGATCCTAAAATATATAAGAACTGCTATGCGGTCGGAATACCTGGCAGCGATCACAAAACCGGCATCCTTTGGGCCGTCGCTATTGGCGCCCAAATACAAGATACAAGCCTTGGACTTGAATGTTTTGAAAACATATCCAAGGAGATGATTTCAATTGCCAAGGATCTGATCGATAAAGGGGCTATCGAAATTGATGTGGATACATCACATGATGAACTTTTCATCGACTGTAACATAAGCAAGGATGGTGGTTTCGGAAGGGCTGTGATTGCAGATGAACATACAAATATCATCCGCACCGAAAGGAATGGAGAAACCCTTTTCGAAAAAACTTCACAGGATTCCGGAAAGAAATCATCCCTCAGAAAACAGATCGCATCGATGTCCATAGAGAGCTTAATCTCCCTAGCACATACATCCAATGATGAAGATTGTCACAGACTTCGCGAAGGCATCGCGATGAACTCCAGAATCTCAGAACATGGCCTCAAACTTTTCCCGAAACGCTTCGTAGAGCTGTCAATGGAGGATACGCTTTCACGTATGTCTACACTGGTCTGCGCTGGGGTATATGCACGAATGTGGGGAGAATCAATCCCGGTCATGTCGCTTGCTGGAAGCGGAAATAAGGGAATCACGGCAGCGGTCCCAATATCGATCTATGGAAAGAAGCTGGGGCTTCCGCAGGAGAGAATAGATAAATCGCTCGCCCTCGCATGTCTAATCACCTCAGCCACGACGCATCATCTGGGCACCCTCTCCGCTGTATGTGGCTGCTCAAATGCTGCTGGGATAGGTCTTTCCGCCGGACTAGTGCTTCTTGAGGGGGGCGGTGAAAAGGAAATATCACTGGCAATAAATAACATGGTGGGAAATGTCACTGGAATGATCTGCGACGGCGCGAAGATCGGCTGTGCGCTAAAAACGATGGCCGCTGTAGACTCCGCATTCAGAGCTTGCACCCTCGCCATGAGCGGAATGGGCATCCCCGCATGTGATGGAATAATTGGAGATTCAGGCTTGAATTCTCTCAAAAATTTAGGAAGGATCGCCACCCGTGGTATGATATCCACCGATTCAGAGATTTTGGAAATTATGCAGGAAAAACTAAAATAATATTTAAATTCTAGAATATACAGATAACAAAACGGAGGAAGACATGAAAAAACTTTCAATTTTAATCATTGTTGTGGGAATTCTAGCTGTACTCCAGGTGGGTTGCCAGAAGATGCAGGCCCGCTGTAAATATTGTGGCCCGGTGGTCAAGGTAACAACACTCAGGGGCGTTCACTTCGACTTCAACAAATACCATATTCGTCCTGATGGCGTACCTATTCTCAATGAGGACATCAAGATGCTTAAGGATGATCCAGCTTTGGTAATTTCTATCGAAGGCCATTGCGACAGCGTCGGGAGCGATGAATATAATAACAGATTGTCCGAAAGAAGGGCTAGGGCCGTAATGGAATACCTCATGGTCAACGGCATCTCATCCAATCGCATGAGAATATTGGGTTTTGGAAAGAGAAACCCGATAGTCTCGAATGATACAGATGCAAATCGCGCTCTGAATAGACGCGTCGAGGTCAAAATCTTAGCGCCGCAGGTCAGATAGCACGCTGAGGGAGCGCACAATGCAAAACGATGCATACATAACTCAATCCCTGAATATCTCCGAAGTTCAGAAGAGGTTCATAACGAAGGTCTATGGTTGGATGTGTGCGGCACTGCTGACGACAGGACTCGTTTCCTACTACACAATTTCCAACGACAACTTGATGCAGAGAATTTTCCAAAGCCCCGTTCTGTTGATCGGCTTGATTATCGTTGAGCTAGCACTGGTTATGATACTATCAGCTGCCATCAACAAGCTCTCCTCCCAGGCCGCTACGGGTCTCTTCTTTCTCTACTCAGCATTGACCGGCGTTACCATTTCAGTTGTCGTTTTGGTTTATACGAAGGAATCGATAACGAGCACATTCCTGATCACGGCAGGCACCTTTGGTGCGATGAGCTTCTACGGGTACGTAACAAAGCGCGACCTCACAAGCATTGGCAACTTGGCCTTTATGGGCCTCATCGGAATTATAATCGCAAGCATCGTTAATATATTCATACAAAGCACCTCCCTGTATACGATCATTACCTATATCGGCGTTTTGGTTTTCGTGGGGCTTACCGCCTATGATACTCAGAAGATAAAGGGAATGGGAGCATATCTTCAGGAGGGAAGCCAGGAGGAGCAAAAGGGTGCAATAATAGGGGCATTGAGGCTATACCTCGACTTCATCAACCTATTCCTGATGCTACTGAGAATTTTTGGGAGAAGAAGATAGCTGCCCGAATACCCGGTCACAATTTTTCTCTGGATAAAATTAAACACTTGAATAATATGCAGAAAGCAATGTTATCTAAATCTCTTATCATCTTTACCGCGGTTCTAGCGATCTCTTTTTCATCAAACGTCTGTCGTTCGGATGAGATAGTGGAGGCGGTTCAGCTAAGCCCCGAGGCACAAACTGTTCAGAGGGGCTTGACCGGCAAAAGTATCGCCGGAGCTGCCATTCAATCCTACCCCTTCATAAAAACATTCTATGAGACACGCCAATTCGAACCCGTATGGACAAACAAGGGTAAGCTGACGAAGCAGGCCAAGGAATTGATTGAGGTAATTGAAGCTGTGGGCCTCGAAGGATTGAAGTCAGAATTCTATCATAAGAATCAGATCGATACATTGCGGAATGACAAGGCAAGATCATCGGATCTAGACATAATTCTTACGGATGCTTTTTTTGTACTGGGTTCCAACTTATCTTCAGGACTGATCAATCAGGAGAACTTCAGAGTTCAGTGGTTCAAACCAGACCCCGAAATCGATCTCGCCTGGACACTGAACGATGCGATCAAAAAGAACTCCATCAGAACATCGCTCGACCAGTTAAAACCGAAGACACAGCGTTACAGAGTTCTTCGCGATGCACTTCAGCATTATAAAATACTTACCACTCAAGGTGGCTGGCCTAGAGTTCCTAATCTCCCAAGGATGAAGAAGAAGGAAAAAATGCAACTCGGCCAGCGCCAGCCCTATGTAGCTTCTCTCAGGCGAAGGCTTGAGGTGACTGAAAATCTTCCAAAAGCTTCTCCGGAAAATGATGATCTCTTCGATGAATCCTTACAAACAGCCGTCATCAGTTTTCAAAGCAAGAATGGCTTAAATGAAGACGGAGTCGTAGGTAAGTGGACGGTCGACGCCATGAATGTGTCGGCTGGCGACAGGGTCTGTCAGATTAAGATAAATCTGGATCGCCTACGCGCCTTGCGCGGGGAGATGAGTGCACCCAAGGTCATCATCGCAAACATTCCAGCGTTTCGTGCTGACGTATTGGAAAATGGCAAATCGGCGTTCGATATGCGCGTGATAGTTGGAAGATATAATGACAAAAGCCCGCTCATGTCTGATGAGATGGAAACGGTCGTCTTCGCTCCTAAGTGGCATGTGCCGGTATCTATCGCTGTTAAAGAGGAACTGGGAAAACTTCAAAAGGATCCTCAAAAATTTCGTCGTAGGGGGATGAAGGTTTATCAGGGTAGTGGCAAGGACAAGATTGAAATTGATTATGAGAGTCACGACTGGTCACAGGTCGATGTAAATAACTTTGAATATCACTTTGTTCAGGGTTCTGGTCGTGGAAATGCACTGGGGCGATTAAAATTTTTATTTCCGAACAAACATAGCGTCTACATGCACGACACTCCTACGAAACCCCTTTTCAATAAGGACATTCGCGCCTTCAGCCATGGATGCATTAGAATTCAAAAGCCGGTTGAATTTGCAGAATACCTTCTAAAGTCTACCGGCGAATGGGATCTCGCAAGGATAGAGAAGGAACAAAATAGGGGTAAACCGCTTCACGTGCCCTTGCCTAAAAAAATTCCAGTTCATTTAATCTACAACACCGCCTGGGCCGATGATGCAGGAAAGATTCAGTTCAGGAGGGATGTTTACCACTACGATCGCAAGCTTAAGAAGCTCTTCTGCAACTGATCCATCAATCCATTCAAAAAATGTCGGACACCTTTCGGTGTCGTTTTTTTGACGAATCACATAAATATTGACGCTTTCCACCCCCTTCACAAACCCAATTATCAATAAATACAATGAGTTAACAGAAATAATCCGCGGTATGTTTTATGCTTATATATAGGGGGAAGGCCCATAAGGGGGTGCTCTCATGAAGACGACAACGATTCTTTTAATACTCTTCCTTTTCATAATATCTCTAGGCCTGAGTTGCGCTGATTCGGCTATGCCAGATTTAGTCGCTGGAAGCAGCGATGATGGGGAGGCTACAACCGGTGATGAGGAGATCACTGAACTTACCACCGTTAGTGGAACATACTACACGATAAGCGACACCGATTTTTTCTATACTGGATCACTTGAGACGGCACCGGTTGTAACGGAGGGCTCGGGAAGCGCTCAAGTAGTAAAAGACATCTCAGTGAGCAGTGAACTGATTAGTCATATGTATTACGCCCTACAGGAATATACATACCCGGATGAAGAGGGTGTAATCGATATGCACAACGTGTACAAGCTGGCCTTTGAAGCGAGCAATATATATGAGAACGCTGTCTATGGATGCGATGATATCGACGAGCAGGTCATCGAGGCTCCATTTGATTTTGGGATTACACAAACCTACGACTGCGCAGGAAACGACGGCACGATGTCCGACAGCTACGCTAACGGCTACGCAATCAAGCGGGATGAGGATACTGGAAAATATTACGCCATTTTAACCTTCAGGTGGGCGAGTTCCGAGCACGGCGTCATGCAGGGAAGCTACGATAAAACTACAGGTGATATCCTTCTGAACATGGTGGAACATGTTGATCACGATGAAAGTCATTTTTACGTAAGAAGCTACCTGTCCGGCAACGTCGTCACACACGAATTTACATTCAGGATGATCACTGGATCAATAGATGACTCTACGAACTACACAAGCCTTGCCGGCCATGGTATTTCAAAGGGAGATGATAACTACTTTTTATTCAAGGCAAAGACACATAGCACCGATGCAAAGTATTTTTGTTTGCCTGCAGAACCCACAGTGGATGAACTTGAGGATATGGATTCAGAAAATCCTGATGGACTGGATTATGTTGAAAGTGAATGTTCCGGATATCAATCCACAGTTGATGCTCTCTCATTCCTCGATAGCCATGACGTTCCGATCGAGATGAGTGATTTTACCAACTCCTCCATACTCGTGGACTATGAATAAACAGACAGCGCCCTTATCCGACTAATTTCGTCATCATTTTGACAAGTCCGGGTATCTTCTGCCTCCGCGTAGCTTCATCCTCAGATATTACATATAAATATCAGCGTATTACAGAATTATCGCTGCCACATAAGGAGGCATGATAATTGCAATTTTACGCCATACCAAGGAAATCCATTATGAAAACAAATATTATCATCGCATCTCTGCTCGCATTATTTATCTCAGGATGCGGTGCCGCAGCGCCTGTGCCGCCATCATCCATACCTACGGCTGTGGAATATGCAGGTGAGAAGATAAATGGACAGGTAATAGCACAGTGGGGTGAAGATCTTCTTTTTACAGCTGATGCCGATGCAAGTGATGTAGTCGTAACCTTCACAGATGGTGCTACCGGCGAAGAGATAACGGACGGCTCATATGGAACAGCTACAATAGAGGGCGAGAATATAACAATAACCGCACCGGATAGCTGGGTGCCAAACGCCCTCTCTCAGATCAACGTCGACTTCACACTTCCAGCTAGCGCGAGCATATCCTTGGGACTCTCAAAGGATGACACCTCAAGGAACCTTGGTTCGGATGAACTAAGAACAACGATCGACCCATTGAATGAAGAAAGAATTGGGGAACTGACCTTTGAATCGGTACCATTCAAAACAGAAGCGGGTGAACCCGACATGGATGTCTATCGGGGTGGGCTATACGCGTGCTACCAAAGTCCGGAGGATACCGGTTCCATTTACCTCGCCACTGCTGATTGGGAGATTGAAAATATCAGGGAGTATGACGCGGCTTTTGAAGGAGGCGATTACGTCGATTGTATGGTCAGAGCAAGTAATGATAGAGTTGCCATCGTTACGACCTATGGCTCAGGTAGTTTAACCGACCCACGTGGAACGCATCATGTAGTTAAATATCTTGAAACTGGCGAAGCCCAGTTTGGTTCAACCATTGAAATAAACAGCAACGTAACCAATGCAGATGCGATAGATGCAGTTTTCGATGAAAACGGAGTCATGCACCTCGTCAACACCAAGAACGACAGTTCCAATGAAATTTGGGCTTGCGGTGCTACATCCTGCGATTCTTCAATGACAATTGCAGACGGAAGCGCCAATGGTGAAAGTGGATCGAAAATTGCGTACCTCGGAGACGGAATATTTCATGTCGTCTTCACAGATAACAGAGCGAATGGCAGCGCATATAGGGACGTCAGGTTAGCCGTGATTCAATATGACAGCGGCAGTGGATACACTTTGGTGGGAGATTATAAAGTGGCCGGGACGGAAAGTTCCCTCGAATATGCCATTGGTCCATCCGTAATTATAGACTCGGATGGAAACTCAATTGTAACCTGGGTTTATATAAATCAAACGACCATCACTTCGACAGTTCACATGACAAAGTTTGATTCAGCAACAAAGACATCTGGTGAAGTCAAAGAGCTGACCGGAGTGGATCCGGAACTTCTTCCCGTTGCATCCGCCACCTTCATAGATCCCAGAAACACAATTCGCGCACTCATCAACTATTACGGAACATACCCCGACTTTGATGATGGTGGCGTAATATCATCCATAGGAACCTATGACGGTGAAATGGTTGATTCCGATGACATTCAAATTCCCAACTTCAGCGTCACCGATACCTTCATAAGACACGGTTCCAGCCAGGTAGGACGTGCATACATAATTTTTACGGATGGCTCCGATATCTATATTGCTAAGGAAGTGGAGTAATCCTCAAAATATTCATCGGCACATTTCCAATTGACTACAATAGAGGTAAAATAGTTTAAATGTATCCATGTACGCAATCCCTTCGCATTTAACCATTCCAGCCCCGATCACAAGCGCGCTCGGGTTTCATTTTTTATCTAAAACTGAACTGCCCTCCGCCGAATCTGCCTACAGGGCTATTCAAAAGATTACCAAGTGCACCAAGTTTCCATCAGCTGTTCTATTCGATATCGACAGGACTCTCTACATCGAGCCTACCGATGAACTCAGCGGGAGGATGGTCGGAGCACTCCTCGCATTTCATAATGCCGGAATACCGGTTGGATTATTTTCACTGCGCTACGAACTGTCAGTAGAAACATTCGTAGGAATGAACCCTTCCATAGCTCAAATTCTTTCAAGAGACCACAACGGTCAACCGCTCATCTATGGAAACCAAACTGTAATAGATCACTACGTTGGTCTATGTGAAGGATTGAAGAGGGTTCGTCTTAGAATCGATCATAAAAGATCATATGTTGATCCTAGCGTAGTCATGCGCATTCCCATACTTGAAATTCAGCAAGGCGAAGATGCACCGATGGAAATACTCGCACCAAAGCTCCCTCCCTTTCCGGGTGCCCTAGTTATAGATGATAAAAATTATAGCATCGCTTATCGGATGCTCATTGGGGCACTCCAAAAGGACAACGATGATGGTGAATCCCGATTACTCCAGGTAGCTGAGATGTCACTTCATCAATTTTGGCATGTGGATGAATCACTTCCCCAAGGCGATTTCTCGAGCTCACAGCTTCAATCTCTAAAAATACTATTACAGAACTTCCCTGATCAATTCTAAAGAACCCCCTGCTATCGCATTTGTCATTTAAGGTAGTGAAATGACTGATTATTATTTCCCCTTGAAATCCGTATGGTTATCGGCTAGGGTCCGCGGCCATTGAAGGGTCCGGGCGTATAACTCAGCGGGAGAGTACTACCTTCACACGGTAGGAGTCGCAGGTTCAAATCCTGCTACGCCCACAAACTGAGCCCCCGTAGCTCAGTGGATAGAGTGCCTGCCTCCGGAGCAGGTTGCGCAGGTTCGATTCCTGCCGGGGGCGCATAGTTCAAAGATCTCCAGAGGATATCTTTGAGCTATGCTCTTTGAAGCAGGAATTGAACGTCGGCAAGAAGCCGACTGTTCGACGACCTTCCGACAGGTCTTTACAGTAATGAAGTGCTGCTGTGTGGAAACCTCACAGCAGTGATCCTGCCGGGGGCGCCACTTGAAAAGATGGGGCACTAGCTCAGTCCCGACGTCGCATGATTTTGACTTATAAAATCATAAGCGACGTCGAGGATCCGCGCTTTGACAAACAATTTTTTTTCCGCCGGAATGGCTTACGTAGGGCCGGTGGGGCACTAGCTCAGCTGGGAGAGCACCACGTTCGCAACGTGGGGGTCGAGGGTTCGAATCCCTTGTGCTCCACCGGCCCTATGTGTGTCTGGTGCAGAAAAAATTGTGTCAAATCGGGACTGGGAGAGCACCACGTTGTCACTTTGTTCTGACGATTAAGGTTATTTGTGTCCCCGCTCAGGCGGGGACACTTTGTTATAGCTTTTGTACGTTGGCAACGTGGGGGTCGAGGGTTCGCAGACGCAAAAGCTACAATGAGCCCTAAAGACCTTTGAAAGCCGGTTCGAAGAACCGCAAATACCTTGTGCTCCACAAATGATTACAGGCACTTAGCAAATTGCTGAGTTGCCTGTTTTTGTTTTGTGTGCACTCCAAAATCGCTCGCCCCCCCCTAATTCGAATAGTTATAATAAATAGATAGCGTTATAATTTAGCATAGAGAGGATTGATAGTTTTTTAGAACGACTTTATACTACGTTTATACTATTTACTGGTCTGCACGTGTTTGCAATAATCATAAAAATCCCAAGGGGTGCAGATTGGCCAAGAATGAAAAAAAACGGAAAAAATTGGACACGATGCAAAAACCGAAGGGACGCACAAAGAAACCATTTCCTATAATCGGAATCGGGGCATCTGCAGGAGGCACAGAGGCCGTTATAGAATTATTGAGGAATTTGCCGGCAGATACCGATGCCGCCTACGTGCTTGTTATGCACCTAGCTCCCCAACATGTAAGCATTCTGGATCAGCTTCTTTCCCGGGCAACCAAGATCCCGGTACTCAAAATAAAGAATAACCTGAAGGTAAAACCGAGACATCTCTACGTCATACCGGAGAATAAGGAGTTGAGGATTGAAGGAGGCTTATTAAAGCTCAAGCACCGAATGACAGTCAAGGGTCAGCATATGCCGATCAATAGCTTTTTTAGGGCGTTGGCAAAGGATTGTCATAAAAATGCTATAGGAATAATTCTTTCAGGAACAGGCTCTGATGGCACTGATGGATTGAAGGAAATCAAGGCCGGTGGGGGCATTACATTTGCGCAGGATGAGCAGACGGCAAAACATCCGGAGATGATGCGCAGTGCCATAGCATCTGGATGTGTAGATTTCGTTATGTCTCCTCAAAGGATTGCGGATGAGATATTCCGGATAAGTCAGCAGCGGTGCATTGATGTTTCATCGAGCGTCATTTTTGAAAAGACATTTGGCAATCAGAACGACGCCCTTGGGAAGATCTTTTATCTGCTCTATCAGGAATCGGGCGTCGATTTTACCCACTACAAGCACGGCACTATAATGCGGCGCCTTAAACGACGCCTGGCTATGCACAAGCTACAGAACACAGATGATTATCTGAAATTTCTGCTCAAGCATCCTGATGAAACAAAAGTTCTCTACGAAGACCTTCTCATAAACGTTACCAGCTTTTTCCGAGAACCGGGATCGTACGATGCACTGAAAAAAGATATCTTCCCCAAGCTCATCAAGAACAGGTCCAATAACATTCCCATCAGAATATGGATACCGGGATGTTCTTCAGGAGAGGAAGCCTATTCCATAGCGATTCTATTGCTTGAGTTTCTAAAAAGAAAGTCGTCCGGGCAGACTGTTCAAATATTCGCTTCCGATATCAGTGAAAAGGCCCTCGAAAAATCCCGCCGAGGCATCTACCGGAAAAGTGAAATAGGCAACATCTCACCACAGCGCTTGAAGCGATTTTTCATCAAGGCGGGTCATAATTATCAGATCACCAAAGAGGTGAGGGAAATATGCACATTCGCAAAACATAACGTTTTTAAAGATCCTCCCTTCTCCAACATAGATCTCATAAGCTGCCGCAATGTGATGATCTATCTGGGGCCGATACTACAACAGAAGGTTATTCCCGTCTTTCACTATGCACTCAAGCCTCGCGGTTTTCTCATTTTAAGTCCTTCGGAATCCATAGACACATTTTCAAACCTTTTTCGTAAGGTGGATAATAAATACAAAATCTACGCGAAGAAAGAGGTTGCCGTTCGCCCTCCGCAGAACGTCATACCCCCTTTTCAGCGGGGCTGGATGCCCGACCTTCCTAAGACGCGAGTGGAGGCAGTTCCTGCCAGCGTCTTCGATGTCTTCAAAGAGGCCGACTCGCTAATACTCTCCAGATACGCCCCGGCAGGTGTGTTAGTCGATAAGGACATGAAAATTCTTCAGTTCAGAGGCAACACCAGCCTATATTTGGCACCCAAGTCTGGCCAGGCAAGCCTCGACCTTTTCAAGATGACAAATCAGGATCTGTTTGTAGACGTGCGAAGACTTTTACATAAGGCAGAAAAAGAAAAGAAACCCGTTTTAAAGGTGGGGAGGCGTTTTAAACATAATGGAAAGATCAAATGTGTAGATATCGAGGTAGTCCCCATAACGAATTACGTGCCCGCTGAGGATTTCTTCTTAATTATTTTTAAAGAGACCCCCTGCGTGGAGAATTTAAAAAAAATAAAGGCAACCAAGTCAAAAACAAAATCGTTTAGCGAAAATATAGATTATAATGAACAACAGATCATCCAGTTGACTCTGGATTTAGAGCAAACGCGGGATTACCTGCAATCTGCCGTAGAGAAATATGAAGCTACGAATGAAGAACTCAAATCATCCAATGAAGAATTACAATCGAGCAACGAGGAACTCCAGAGTACCAATGAAGAGCTGGAGACAGCCAAGGAAGAACTTCAGTCTGCCAACGAAGAGCTGACCACGCTCAATGAAGAACTGTTCAGACGCAACGAAGAGCTCTCTCAAATCAACAACGACATCACGAATCTTTTCAGCAGTGTGAATACATCCATTGTGATGCTCGGAAAAGATCTATGCATTAAACGCTTCAATAAGATGTCGGCAGAGCTTCTCAACTTCATCCCTTCCGATATCGGCAGGCATATTTCACACATCAAGGCTAACGTAGATATACCTGACCTTGAGGAGTGCCTATTGCAGGCCATCGAGACATCGGGCGTGATAGAGAGACATGTGCAGGATAAAGCTGAATGCTGGTATCTATTCAGGGCCCACCCTTATATAAACGACACGGGGGATGTTACTGGCGCGATCTTGACTCTGGTCGACATAGACAAGATCAAGCGTCTTGCGGAAGATTCACGCCGCCTGGCTACCGTGGCGATAGACTCAAACGATGCCATCACTGTTCAGGATTTCAAAGGAAACCTCATTTCGTGGAACAAGGGCGCAAGGAGCATGTATGGCTGGACTGAAAAAGAAGCCCTACAAATGAACATATGTGAAACCGTTCCTCCAAATAAACGTCAGGAGATGCTCAATTTTGTCAAAAATGCCGCCATAGGCAATGTCATTGAATCCTTTGTAACCAAGCGCATAACCAAAGACGGCCGGACGATTGACGTCTGGTTGGTAGCCACTAAACTTATAGATGATGAAGGCAATCCTTATGCGCTGGCAACTACGGAACGTGATATTACCTCGATCAAGAAAAATGAGGACGCACTAAAACATAGTGAAGAAAAATACAGAACACTCCTTGAGAATATTCCCCAGAGGATATTTTTAAAGGATAGAAATTCTGTTTATATATCCTGCAATGAGAATTACGCCCGTGATATGAACATCCAAGAGAATGATATCGTAGGAAAGTCCGATTATGACTTCTACCCCCGTAAGTTAGCCGAAAAGTACATAGCTGACGACAAGAGGATTATGGATCGGGGTATTCCAGAAGATGTAGATGAGAAATACATTAGTGGTGATAGAGATGAGTATGTTCATACGATCAAAACGCCCGTAAAGGATGATGATGGTAATGTTATAGGAATAATGGGCATCTTCAGGAATATCACCGATCAAAAAAAAGCGGATCAGAAAATAAAAGATGGTGAGATAAAATATAAAACCATCTTCGAGGGTGCGCGCGATGGAATACTTGTGGCGAATATTGACAACCACACCCTCGAATATGCCAACAACTCGATTTGCAAAATGCTGGGGTATGACGAACATGAATTATGCGGGATGCGGATGGAGGACATACACCCCAAGGATGAACTTGGACGTATAGTGACCGAATTCAATGAACATGCAGGGGATGAGAAGTCCATGGCTGAAAGCATTCCCTGCTTGAGAAAGGACGGTTCCGTTTTTTATGCGGACGTAAATACAGCATCCCTCTCCATTGAAGGAAAACACTTTAACGTGGGGTTTTTTCGCGATATGACTGAAAGCAAAAGGCTTCGAGAAGAGCTCGTTGTTGCGGAAAGATTGGCAGTCTTGGGCAAGCTGGCCGGCTCGCTCAGCCATGAACTGAGGAACCCATTGGCGGCTATAAGCGGAACGATCTACCACCTTACAAAGCATATCGAAAAGATGGATAACAAATCGATAAGTGAACGCCTAGATATAGTGCGGCGCCAGACGATGTTGGCGACTGGCATCGTCAGCAATACACTCGATTTTGCCCGTCCTGTAGAATTAAATCTCTGCAAGATCGATATCAACGAGGTAGTGGATAATGCCCTAGGCGATATCGTAGTTCCGAAAAATATTACTATCAATAAAGAGTACGGGCAGAAAAAGGAGATCATGATAGATGCCTTTCAAATCAGAAGGGCTTTCTGCAATATCCTGACGAACAGCATTCACTCCATAGATAGTGGTGGAATGATACGAATAACCACGCTAATCGATAAGAATTTCGTAAAAGTGATATTCGAAGACAATGGTTCTGGGATATCTGCAGATGATCTCGAGAGAATATTCGACCCATTATTTACGACGAAAAGCGGCGGAATAGGTCTGGGCATGTTCATAGTAAAAAACACGGTAAAAAAACACGGTGGAACCATTCATATTGAGAGCCAATCGGGGAGAGGAACAACCGCAGTCGTAAAACTGCCGACGAAAATACAGAAGGTCGTATCATGAAAGATAAATCAAAGAGCATTTTGATCGTGGATGACAACAGAGATCTGGTTACTTCATTGTGCGACATCTTTACTGAAGAGGGATATGATGTGAAAATCGCCTATGATGGCCTTATCATAAAATCGCTTCTCAAGGACAGTTCATACGATATTGCCCTGGTGGATCTCGTCATGAAAGGTAAGGATGGGTTTGAGGTGTTAAAGGAAATACGTCAAGAGGACCCAAGGATATCATGCTTTACGATGACCGGATATGCCAACGCTTCTAATCTCGAAAGCGCAAAGGAGAACGGGGCTCTACATATATTCATCAAACCCTTCGATATTGAGAAAATGCTAGAAATCTTCGCTAAAGAGCTATCAAAGAAGAAGCTGAGCGACTGAACTCCTGCTGAAAAAGCGCAATAATGACATCTCTAAACTACATATCACCGAAATTATTTGCAGAAAAAATGGAAGTTGGAGATAATTGCAACCTACCATCTTTAGGGTAATATCATGGGTAATAAAGCAACTATTGATTATGCGACGAGTTTATGTTGTTTTCTCCTCAAGGATATTTTTACAGTCCGTTAATCTGGTTCGTTGGGAGATAATCTGAAACATCCGATTAAAATGCCTTTTTTGATAGCCACCCTGATTTTAATCTATACCAGCACGGCTGCAGCATATCAGGACAGACCTATAATAAACGACTATTCAGAACTTGAAACTAACGAGCGTAGTGAGTTTCACTCTGACAAAGAATGCAAACCGAACGACACCGCATGCAAAGTCAACCGCAAGGTCCATAGAATTGAAAAAACGATAGAGGGTGAAGCTGACCAATATGAAACCGGAGAGGTATGGGATAAACTGCAAGTACCGGAAGAGCATCATGGAAAAACTAAATATGGTCTGAGGGCACTCAAACTTGCAGCACAGACACCTGATTACCTTCTCCGCGGAGTAACCTGGCCTCTAGCGGTATCTGCAAAATATCTTATCAAAAAGGGTGTCGTAGAGGATATGGTGAATTTCTTCTCGAATGACGCCAGAACCTTCTGGGTATATCCCCTCATAGAGATTGGTTTCGGAGATTCTTTAGGCTTGGGTATCGGCATAAGACATACCGACCTTTTTCATAAAAACTACAAATTTTCTCTCAAGCATCAGATCCACATCAACCTCGACCAAAGCTCGAATATCAAGTTCGGCAAGCCTGACGCTGTCATGATTAACGGCCGCCCCCTCTCCTATGAGATATCGACGAAGTGGAGAAGATATTACGCGGGAAACTATTATGGAATGGGGATTGGAACGCCTCAGTCGGACCATTCCATATTTGGTATAGACACAATAAGGTGGGGGGGAGAGGTAAAATATAATTTGATCAGCCATTTAAATATTGCTGGAAACCTATACGCAAATAACGACATGTCAAAAAATGGTGAAGATGGCTACCCCAACGTAGCCACGACATTCCCCCTATCGGAGCTACCTGGATTTAAAAAATTCATATTCTATCTAACCCCTGGCATCAGACTGGAGTACGATAACAGAAATCACACAGCCGCGCCGTCAAAAGGTGGACATCACTTTTTCAAGTTTAAACGATTTCAAGGGCTCAACAGGACTGACTTCGACTTCAACGAATATGAAGTACAGGCCTTACAGTTCTTTGAACTCTGGAACAACAGGCACGTCCTGGCGCTCCGGATGAACTGGAAGTTCAGACATGAAACGAACGGCAGTCAAATCCCCTTCTATCGCGAAACCAGCCTCGATGTTTATTCCCCAATTCGAGGCTTCTCATCCGGAAGGTTTCATGATCGGATAAGATCAGTATACAATGTCGAATATAGATTTAAGGTTTGGAGCTTCGTCGATGGCCAGTTATTTTTTGACACTGGCCGCGTCTATCACAACGCGAAAGATATCTCGTTCAAGAAATTCAAATATGCGGGCGGCGTCGGTCTCAGGCTCCGAACGAACAACTACTTCCTCCTTCGCACGCAGGTCGCCTACGGTGGTGAAGGCGTAAAATTCCTGGTGAAGACGAGCCAGGCATTCTAATCAACGTTCTCCAGTAAATACATTCAATTATATCAATATGTTAAAAAGGTGTCCGACACTTTTTGGAGAATTCCGGAAAAGGTGTCCGACACCTTTTTATTACGCAACTTAGTTCAATAATTGCCGATCAGCATAAAACCGCACACATATCGATGGAGGTGTTTAGACATGTATCAGACAGTTAAGATCGGCCCTTATGAAATATCGAGCAGTGATCCCTTTATATCATCCGACGATGTGGTGGTGAATACGCAGACTGACAGAGAGGTGTCACCTGAAACGGTTGCGCAATATCTCGATACATTTGCATTTTCATCCAACTCCGAAATGGGTTCGAGATTCCGCAGTGCTATATCCAACAATTCCGTATTATTCCTAGAAGAGCTTGGAACCTATTATAATGAAAACCGAAAAATTGAATGCGATTCCGAGGCAAACAGCTCCCCCCTATCCCCAAACGTAAAAACACAGGACTGCGAATTATTCATAGGGGATGTCCACGTACCACTATTAATTACTACTGAGGAGCGATACAATAACCCCTTGAGCGAAAATTTCGTCCTTAACTATGGTGGAACGTTAGTTTCCGATGAACCTGAATGGACGGGGAGATATGCCAACTGTCATTCGTATTCCCTATCACATTTCATGGATCTACCAAAGAACGCCTCATTCAACGACATACCAAACAGGGTGATTCATATTAAAGAGGTCGAAGGTGAACCCACCATGGCTACGGCCTCCCATACTGCGGATGATAACGGCTTTGAGAAGGCTCTCGATCTCTTTTACAGACCGGTCGGTGTAATAAATTCCAAAGATGTTCCAATTCCCGCAGAATTTAACGACCAGATACTCGCAGCCATTGATCAGGATAACCCCCAATTGCTGCGTATGTTGATCACAGAAATAGACAGCATTTTTGGAGAATACTTGAGCGAAATGGTGAGCAAGGGGCAGCTTGATCCTGAGAAGGCAGGAAACGGAACTTACGTCTTTGTTATGGGTCACAGACTTCTCAAGGAACACCCTGGCGGAAACAAAAAGATTCTTTGGGCTCAGCATTCAGGCAGGCTCTACAGAAGGGGTGATAAATGGTTTTTACGAGCCAAATCGTCATTCTCAGAACCTGTAATTGAATCCGAGCTAGGCTCCCAGGTGCTCATTCAGCATGCAGTACATTCGTCAATGATGTTTCCTAAACCGATGTTCTTTAGAATTTACGAACCCGCCCTAGGACTTAGCGAATCCAACTTCGACATGGAAGCAAGCATTGAAGAGGAGCCGGCCATCAAACACCCATTTCTGTTCCAAACGCTTAAGCTACCAAAGGTTGATGCCTACATGTTTAAAGTACTAATGGAACGCTGATAAAAAAAGTGTCGGACACTTTTTGTTTGAAGTTAGTTCCAATAAAAAAGGCCCGTATCTGAATGACAGATACGGGCCTTTGCTACGCTTATTTTACTGGCAATCATCTCCAATTCCATCATCGTCATCATCGGTCTGATCGATGTTTGGAAGATTCGGGCAGTTGTCATCGTCATTGATGATTCCATCTTCATCGATGTCCGGATCTATTGGACGCCACCATCCATCCATCCAACGTTCATTTGGGACACCATCGCCATCGAGGTCGGAATCACAGCCGATTCCAAAACCATCATCATCTTGATCCGCCTGCTCCCATCCAGCGTTTGCTTTAACGGGGCAGGTATCATCATCATTTAGAACGCCATCGTTATCCCAGTCATCATCATCCAAACATGAAGTTGGGTTAAACGGCCAAATCGAAGGCATATATGGACAGTTGTCATCACCGTTCGCCATCCAATCGAAGTCCCAGTTGTCATTACATGCATCGCCTGGGAGTGAAACCTCTATACCCAGCCATCCCATGAATCCCCAAACAACCCTTCCCCAGAACGTATCATGGTGCGAAACTGCCTGATCCGGGTTGAAAACATTTTCACAGTTATCGAAGATGTTGATCACACCATCATCGTCGATATCAGGATCACACGCATCGCCGGCACCATCACCATCCGTATCCGTTTGATCAGGATTGGCTACGAGCACACAATTGTCATCTCCGTTTACGACGCCATCACCATCATAGTCATAGTCGGGATCACAGATATCACCTATGCCGTTATCATCAGCGTCCAGCTGATCTGCGTTCGGAAAAAGTGGACAGTTATCGTCGTCGTCTAAGACACCGTCATCGTCATCATCGTTGTCGCATGCATCACCATCGCCATCATCATCGGTGTCAACTTGATCCGGATTCGCATTCAACGGACAGTTATCTTCAACATCGGTGATATTGTCGCCATCATCATCGTTATCACAAACATCACCCTGGCCGTCTACATCGGTGTCTATCTGATCTGGGTTTACAACTACTGGACAGTTGTCATCACCATTTAAAACACCATCACCATCAGTGTCATCTTCACAAGCATCGCCGATTCCATCGACATCTGTATCGGTCTGATCGACATTCGGTACGAGCGGACAATTATCATCGTCATCCTTGACAGTATCATCGTCATCATCATCGTCACAGGCATCGCCGCCCTCATCTCCATCACCACCACCATCAGTATTCAGCTGATCCGGATTAGCAACTTCTGGGCAGTTATCTTCATCATCCGCTACACCGTCATTATCGTCATCGTCATCACAGACATCGCCGATACCATCGTCTTCCAAATCTGCCTGATCCGTATTTGCTACTGCGATACAATTATCAACTCCATTTAAGATTCCATCATCATCGGAATCACCATCCGGATCGCAAAAATCAAGTGGGTCGTTGGGACAAGGATCATCGTCATCAAGGATTCCATCGTTGTCATCATCATCATCGCAGACATCACCCAACGCATCACCATCGTTATTAGCCTGATCTGCGTTAACATCTACCCTACAGTTGTCATCTGCATCTAGAACGCCATCACCATCATCGTCATCATCACAGGTATCGCCTAAGCCATCAGCATCCGTATCCGTTTGTTCCGGATTCGAAGCCATTGGACAGTTATCATCGCCATCTAAAACACCATCACCGTCCGTGTCATCTTCACAAGCATCACCTATTCCATCATCGTCCGTATCTGTCTGATCGACATTCGGTACGAGAGGACAGTTATCATCACCATCTGTAACGGTGTCATTGTCGTCATCATCATCAGCATTATCACCTATACCATCGTCATCGTTGTCGGACCACTCACTGCCATCATCCGGGAAAGCATCCTCATCGTTGGCTACACCATCGCCATCCCGATCAGGATCACAGGGGTCACCAATTCCATC
>JABGOS010000098.1:0-401 GCA_018645265.1 Deltaproteobacteria bacterium | reverse complement strand
GATCAGCTTGATCGGCATTCGCGACACCGATGCAATTATCATCAGCATCCGCTATGCCATCGCCATCCTCGTCATCTATCTGCGGCGACGCACCGCCTGCAGGCTGGAGTTCATTGGGGACCTCCCCTTCAACACCAGCATCACCCTGTCCTGTATTACCACATCCGATACCACCACCAAATAGAGCCGAAGCACACACTCCTACGAACAAAATTCCTACAAGAATCATCGCGCGAGAAATCTTCATGGCAAGCCCCTTTCATGTTTTAAAAATTTTTTTTAAATCCGAAGAGGTACTAATCTGGTGGAAGGACAATTTAGATGAACTGTCAGATGTGGTAGATGATGGACTGCGCCCCTCGAGTAGGACATTTGAGGGGAAGAAATTAGAATAGAGCTGA
>JABGOS010000055.1 GCA_018645265.1 Deltaproteobacteria bacterium | reverse complement strand
AATGCAGATTTAATATTCGATGTAGAGTTGATCGAGGTAAAATAGCTAGTAATCTAAAATTGCCTTAACGGTGTAATCTACCATGGCATCATCGATATTCAGGTAAGTCACGAGTCTGAACATGTTGAAGTGTTTCCAATCGTGCAATATGCCTTTATTCTCAAGATACTCGGAGCAACCCTGAAGGTCGCCCGATTTCACAGTGAAGAATATCATATTGGTATCAAGACGCCTTGTAAGGCGTAATTTTGGATTCTTCTCAACAGCATCTGCGATAGTTTTAGCCCTCCCGTGATCCTCAGCGAGCCTCTCGATATTATTATCCAACGCATAGTCAGCAGCAGCTGCAAGCATGCCTGGCTGACGCCAGCCGCCGCCCAAACCCTTACGCAAATAATGCGCTCTTGTTATAGTATCCTTCGATCCAACGAGTATCGAACCGATAGGTGCGCCGAGCCCCTTCGAAAAACAGAACATCATGCTATCACAGAGGGATGCATATTCCTCGACACCCCTATTCACCGCTACTATCGCATTCCAAATCCTTGCACCATCGATGTGAATTTTTAAGCCCAACCCTCTCGCCTTATCACAAACTGCCTTCAGCTCATCGAAATCAGGGATAAAGCCACCGAGGTAGTTATGGCTGATCTCCAAACATAGCATCCTTGATACTGGATGATGGATATCTGGAAATCTGATCGCACCTTCAACCTCCTGCAATTTTGGCAACGCATTTTCATAGTCGAGGGGTCTCATCTGTACCCCGCTGATCACCGCAGGTGCGCCTTGCTCAAATTGAAAGATATGGGATTTCAAATCCAGAATCACTTCATCGTGAGGAACTGTCTGTGATGCAACTGCCAACTGATTCGCCATTGTCCCTGAGACAGTAAATAGTGCAGACTCCTTGCCGCACATTCTTGCAACCTTCTCCTGAAGTTTTAACGTACCCTCATCCTCAGAGAAGACATCATCACCAAAAGTGCCAGACATCATAGCATCCAGCATTCCCTCTGTGGGTTTTGTAAGAACATCGCTTCTAAGGTCAACTATCATTTGATTTATCCGAATTCATGATTGCAGTTACAATTCCAAAACAACTTTGCCGCTATTACCTGAACGCATCGTCTCCATCGCCTCCTGGAACTGATCAAATTTAAAGCGATGTGTGATTATGGTATCGAGATCTTTTCTGATGCCAGGATTTTTGAGCAGACCTTTCATCCTATACCAGTCATCGAACATTCTGCGCCCGTTGATACCTTTGATCGTGGCGTACTTAAATACGACGCGCTTTGAAAAATCGAGAGTAACCTCGTCTGCATAAACTCCTAGAAGAATGAGATCTCCACCCGTTCTCAAAAGATCTAACCCAGGCCCTATTGCATTCGCATTCCCGGACATCTCAAGAACGACATCCACCCCCTTACCACCGGTCTTATCCAGGACATCCCCCAACACATCATCAGCTGCCTTGTACGTGTAGTCGGCACCAACCTTCTTGGCCAATTCAATGCGATATTCATTCTTCCTACCTACTGCGAAGACGTTCGCCGCGCCGATGTGTTTGCAGATTGAAACGCACATGGCGCCTATTGGACCAACTCCAAGCACAGCGACATCCTTCCCTACGACGTCAGAAGCGAAAATAGAATGCACAGCATTTCCCAATGGATCTTGAATCGAACAAAGTTCCGCGGGAGCCTCGGGATCATTGTGCCACACGTTAGCTGCAGGTATGCATGCATATTCAGCAAAGATTCCAGGTACATCTACACCGAAGATCTGTGTATTTTGACAGACATGTGCGAGACCAGTACGACACTGCATGCAGTGACCGCAGGCGATATGACATTCACCTGAGACATAATCGCCGACCTTAACGAAATCGACGTTGTTTCCAACCTCAACTACCTCACCTGCAAATTCATGCCCATAGACAAGTGGCGTCTTAATCCTTCCTGCCGCCCACGCGTCCCAATTGAATATATGTACATCGGTACCACATATTGAGGCGACCTTCACCTTTATCAGCACATCGTTCGGACCAGGTTTAGGAATGTCGACCATCATGAGTTCCGTACCATTAAGCTCCGGCTTAACCTTCACAACAGCCTTCATCTTGTCTGCCATAATTATCCTCTCGTAATGAATAGAAGTCCGAAGTCGGAAGTCAGATTTCAGACTTCATACCTCGGACTTCATACTTCAAATCTTTTGGTTAGGTTATTTAATAACGCCAAACTCCCGTCCGATACTCGTAAATTTCTCGATGCCATAGTTGAGATCATCCTTGGAGTGCCCGGCTGAAACCATAACTCGGATTCTGGCTTTACCTTTTGGAACGGTCGGGTAACCAAGCGCCATTGCAAAAACCTTCTCCTCGAAGAGCTTCTTGCTCATACCGTGTGCCGTTGAGGCCTCACCCAGCATGATCGGCGTGATCGGCGTATCACTGTGACCAATGTCGAAACCCAGCTCATTCATGCTCGCCTTAAAATACTTACTGTTATCCCAAAGCGTGCTGACCAACTCCTCACTCTTCTCAAGAAGCTCCACCGCCTTCAGACAGCCAGCAGCCTCAGATGGGGAAAGTGCATTTGAGAATAGAAAGGGGCGACCACGCTGTTTGATCCACTCAATGAGATCCTTATTTCCAGCTACAAACCCTCCTGCACAACCAAACGCCTTTGAAAGGGTTCCGACCTCAACGTCGATCCTCTCACCGAGTCCAAGATGATTCACGACTCCACGCCCACCTTTACCGAGAACTCCTTCACCATGTGCATCATCGACGATCACTACACAGTCGTACTTGTCAGCAAGATCAGCTACGGACTTCAAGTCCGCTATGTCACCATCCATAGAGAAGACACCATCAGTAACGATATACTTTCTCTCATACTGCTGATTCTCTTTTATGAGATTCTCAAGCTCCTCCATGTTGTTATGTTTGTAACGCATGATTGGAGCTTTTGTGAGCCTACAGCCATCGATAACCGATGCATGATTAAGTTCATCGCTAAAAATAACATCGCTCTTCCTGATGATCGCCGGAATGACACCCGAGTTTGATACGAAGCCGCTCTGAAAAACAACGCATGCTTCACGACCTTTAAATTTAGCCAACGCCTCTTCGAGCCTGATATGAAGATCCATCGTACCAGCTATTGAACGAACGGCACCAGCACCGACACCATACCTATCGATTGCATCCTTTGCCGCCTTCACCATTTCCGGATGGTTGGCGAGGCCCAGATAGTTATTGCAGGTTAGATTCAGACGCTTCTCGCCATTTATCTTTACCCATGGGTCATTTGCACCCTCAAGCGTACGGATAACATTGTACAAACCAGATTCATGAAGATCCTTAAGATCGTTCTTTAGGAAATCGAGCTTTGGCATAAAAAATCCTCCTGTTTTCGTTTAATAAGAGCCCTGTCGGGCAGGTGGGCGGATTTATTCATAGGCATGGTGCATTGTCAAGATGAGCAGAAAAATAAAGCCCGTCCGGCTTTATCGGCGGACGGGCCCATGATTCCTTCATTTGCTGATGATATAGGTAAATCAATAACCCCAGAACGTCTTCGACATATCATAGAGATCATCATCGACAGTCTTTATACCTTCAGCAACTCTCGCCAATGGCACCTCTACAACATTCTTACCATCAAGAGCCACCATAACCCCAAAGTGACCGTTGTGTATGGCATCCATGGCAGCAACACCATAGCGGGTAGCCAAGACTCTATCGTGTGCGGTAGGATTTCCGCCGCGCTGTACATGACCCAGAACTGTAACACGAGTATCGTAACCGGTTTTATCCTCTATCTGCTTTCCTAGAACCTGGCCTATACCGCCCAATTGGACATGACCGAAATCATCCAGGTGCTTTGATGAGAGGACCTCTTCATGACCTTTAAGTTTTGCACCTTCAGCTACGACAATGATGCTGAAAAAGACACCACCCTTGTGCCTCCTCCATACCATCTCACAAACCTCTTCCATATCGATCGGTCGTTCAGGAATGAGGATGCAATCAGCTCCACCTGCCAGACCGGAATATGTAGCAATCCAACCAGCGTGCCTTCCCATTACCTCACACACCAATACGCGATCATGAGATTCAGCCGTCGTATGAAGCCTGTCGAGTGCATCCGTTGCTATTTCCACCGCCGTATCAAAACCGAACGTAAAATCAGTTCCCATCAAATCATTATCGATCGTCTTTGGGATTCCAACTACATTCAGACCATCATCGGTGAGTTTTTTGGCAATACCTAGGGTATCCTCACCACCTATAGCGACTAACCCATCAAGATTCAGTTTTTTATAATTTGCAAACGCCTGTTTCTTAGTGGCCTCATCCTTATAGATATTCGTCCTGCTAGTTCCCAAGATCGTACCACCTCTATGAAGTATACCCTGAACATCGCGGCGGCTTAGTGGCGATGTGTCCATCTCAAGCAACCCCCTCCATCCGTGCTTAATTCCTACTATCTCATAGTCACCATGCACGATAGATCTTCTTACGACAGATCTAATCACAGCATTGAGACCCGGACAATCACCACCACCTGTTAAAACTCCAATCTTCTTACTCATAGCTTTCTCCCTATCAAACATGTTGTGTTTATTTTTTTACTGAACCCGGCCAATTTCTCATATACTCCAAAGCCCGCTCCATCTGATAATCAATTGGTTTACTGGCGTCAGGTTCATCCTCCGCTTTCTTCTTCGACGAAGGCGGCTTCACAGGAACCACTATATCCGGTGTAATTCCCCGATCTTGAATTATCGTCCCACTAGGCGTCAAATACTTAGCAATCGTAAGTTTAAGACCTGAACCATCATCGAGATCGATCACGGTTTGAACGGAACCTTTACCGAATGATTGCGTACCCATTATCACCGCACGCTTATTATCCTGGAGAGCACCCGCCACGATTTCAGATGCGGAAGCGGAACCACCATCCACCAGAACAATAATAGGATAGTTGGGTTGGGTACCATCCTCATGCGCAAATCGTCTATCTATCTCCTTGCCGCGAGTTTCGGTACTTACTATCGTGCCCTTATCCAAGAAAACATCAGATACGGCAGCCGCCTGATCGAGAAGTCCCCCAGGATTTTTTCTGAGATCGATAATCAAGCCTTCAATTTCAGCATCCTTACTCTTGGTATTGAACCTGAGCTCCTTGTTCATTCTCTTTATAGATTTCTCAAGCGTTCTAGCCGTTCCCTGCTGAAAGTTGATAACGCTCACGTAACCGTATTTATCATCATAGAGCTGCGCCCTGACACTTGGAACCTTGATAACCTGACGGGTAACCGTTACATCGACAAGCCCCTTCTCACCTTCCCTCATAAGGCTTAATGACACCCTGGAACCGCGCTTGCCACGCATAAGGCTGACCGCTTCACTTAAGTTGAGCCCTGTGGTGGACTTTCCGTTGATCCTCATGATGCGATCACCAGCATGAATTCCAGCCTTATCGGCCGGAGTCCCCTTGATCGGCGAGACAACTATGAGGGAACCTTTCCTGACTGTGACTTCAATACCGATGCCATCGAACCGTCCACGAGTATCAACCTTCAGCTCGCGGTATATCTCTGGCGACATGTAGACGCTATGAGGATCCAGCGTGGCTAGCATACCGCGAATCGCACCCTGGATCAGCTCCTCTTCATCCACCTCGGTGGCATAGTTATCCTCAATGTAATGAAGAACCTTTGAAAAGGTGTGTAATGATTTATATCCTTCGTCGGTAAGCGCACCTGCAGGTGTTGAAGCCATCATCAAGATAAACGCCACGACGATCGATATTCGCATCAACACTCTACTCACAAAAACCCCTAATTTGGAATTAAACCCCCACGGAGGGAGATATACGCTCAGCTCAAGTTATGGTCTTATAGAAGCAGAAAAATTGCAAGTGAATAGCCGATCTTTAAAGATCCACCCTGGTTACGTTTGGCGGTTCGCAACCTAGAAAATTACCAGCGATCTGTTCGAACTTATTCAAAAGATCGGTAACATATAATCTATGTAAACCAGCACCCTCGACCGCTTTGATATCGCGCGAAATCAACAGCTGTTCCAACGCAAGAGCTGTCGTCTCAGCTGAATCCACGAGCTGAACATCAACACCAATTTCATTTTGGATGGCATTCTTCAACAATGGGTAATGTGTACATCCTAAAATTAGAACATCTATCCCCTCATCGTGCATACCTTCCAGGTAGCGCTTTACCGCAGCCGCAACCACTTCATTGTCTACCCATCCCTCCTCAACGAGCGGCACAAACAGCGGGGTGGCACGACTTACCACCCTAACCTCCCCGTCGAGGGACTTCAAAGCCTTGCCATATGCATTGCTAGCTATTGTCGCCTGTGTGGCAATCACACCTATGGCACGCCTTTTGGATTTAGCTATAGCAGCTTCAGCGCCCGGTTCAATGACGCCTAACACTGGAATTTTCAGACCTCTGGAAAGCTCTGAAAGAGCGACAGCTGATGCAGTATTGCATGCCACAACAATTGCCTTCACCCCTTTTTCCACGAGGAAGTTTGAACATTGCCAGGCATACTTGATCACAGTTTCCGGAGATTTACTTCCATATGGAACTCTAGCTGTATCGCCAAGATATACGAGAGTCTCGTTTGGAAGCCGCTCCCTGATAGCTGACATCACAGTAAGTCCGCCAATACCAGAATCAAAGATTCCTATGGGTGCATTGGGTTTCACGGTCAAGCCGTATAACTGAATGGAATCTATTGTCTATAAAAATATCACCTGACCACGGTGGCCTCGGTTATGAAATCTAAATACCATGCGTTAGCCATATGATAAATAAAAGCCCCCACCCGATTCAGGTGGGGGCTTCCCCCATCATTTTTAGGCCCCGGCCGGCACATAATCGATATTAAATCGATCAAGGCGTCAGCGCATACGGTTCAGTGCATTTCGCGGAGACTCCTCATGAAAGTGCATATGCGTCTCCTGGCCATCGAGATCTGAGAGATTTCTATCGACCATCACTCCCAAATCCTCGAAACCAGCCTCCTCATGAAGAAGCTCCCAAGCTTTAGTTGAGTGCCTATATTCGGAGTACCTATGTTCCATCTCTTCATTCCATAGCATTCCCATATGAACCTCCTTGTATTTTCTAGGTACTTGAATATGCAATCGCCATACCACTGGGTCATAGCTGCAACATATTGAAATATAGAGATATTTTCTTGGAAAGGCTCTTTCGATTGGATAAAACCAGCAAAAACCTATCAATATTTTGACAGTTTCGCTTATACCGTCACGGTCAAATACCTGATGAAGTAGCTAATTTTATCTTTATTTACTCCCTAGCTTGTGGTTCCGGTGTTGACATCAAATCACTCTGAAAAGTATTATCCCTTGAAATATTAACCTTAAAAAGAGGATGAAATCGATGAACATTGGAATAGTGGGACTCTTAGCCCAAAGCGCACCCGTAATCGAATCAAACGTGGGGGGGGATGAAACAAACCTCATAGCCCTCGTCTTACATGCCGACATAGTCGTCCAGATAATGCTTCTCGCATTAGTAGTATTTTCGGTCGTCTCGTGGGCAATAATCGGCAGCAAACACAGACAACTGAAGAAGGCACGCTCCAGATCCAAGCGTTTCTTCAAACTCTTCTGGCAGGCAAAATCGATCGATGCAATTGTCGCAAAAGGATCTTTTAGGAAGAGCCCTGCCTTTAATATTTTCAAGGCAGGCGTTGACTCACTCCGAGATAAACAGGAAAATGGATCCGGGCAAACCGCTGAAAAAGAAATTCGACGTACTACCGAAGATGAAATAGCACAGATGGAGTACGGGGTTTCATTTTTGGCAACCACCGGCAGTGCATGCCCATTCATCGGGCTCTTCGGAACCATCTGGGGAATTCTTCATGCCTTCTGGAAGATCGGAAGAACTGGAGCATCGAGCATTGCGATCATCGGCCCACACATCGCCGAAGCTTTGATCTCAACGGCAATAGGACTCGCCGCGGCTATACCTGCGGTAATATTCTACAACTACTACGTCAATAGCATACGTTTGATATCAAAAGACCTCTATGACTTTGCAGAAGATTTCAACGATAGGATCGATCGCGAATATAACAGTGCCACATAATCTATAAGGATCTTAAAATGGCTATCAGAAGAAAATGGGCGGACAGGACTATACTGTCTGAAATCAACGTAACGCCGCTAGTCGATGTAGCGTTGGTTCTCTTAATCGTATTCATGCTCACAGCTCCCCTACTCCAACAGGGACTACCGGTAAATCTACCGGAGGCAGCCGCACCTGCGCTTAAAAGAACCAAGAAGGATGTAATATTGACCATACAGGATAATGGAAAGATCTACATAGGCGATGACAAAGCTGACATTCCCATCGATGAAATCGAGGGTAGACTGGCAGCAATGTATTCCAAAAAACAACAGAAGGACCTGTTCATCAAAGCTGATTCCGATCTAAGATATGGAACTATCATCAGAATTATGTCTATTGCAAAGAAGGCGGGAATCGATCGAATTGGGATGATTACACAACCTGAAAAGGGGGAAAAGTCATCCTAGCTTCTACTGCAAAAAATTCTTCTGGCAAAGATCCCAAACAATTTAAACGCGGGAAGAAGATTGTGAAGGGATACGCAGCAGATACACCAGAGAAGGGGGTGGTTAAGATCTTTAAACCCGCCCTCATAATCTCTGCTGTTATACACCTGGTAATAGCAGCTTTTGTCATCTCAGCACCTGAGCTTGGATTTTCGCTGTGGGGAGAGAGGCCTATCAAGATCAACGCTATCTTCGTTGAAATACCGAGGGGGACCAGCGAGGAACTGGGAACGGGAATGAAAAAGGCGGAAGCCCTCCCAAAGAGCACAATCGAAGAACAGAAACGCCTCTTTCAGCCAGAAAAACTTGAGCAACAGAGCTTGAAACCAAAAATGCGCGTACCGCCCGCTGAGGAGAATGACAAACAGAAGAAACTGGCAAAACGTCCTAAGGTCGAAGCAAAGACAACCAGAAAAAATGATCCAAAAATGAAAAAAACGAAGCCTAAGAAGCGTCGCGTATCCAGAGCCGACAGGGCTATTAAAAATGCACTGGCAAAGATCGACCGTGAACTGAGTGGCAGGACTGTCGTCCCAGAATCTGCCCAAATTAAGGAGGATGGTGAGGGTTATAAGTACGGAACAAGCAATAAACCCCTCAAAGTCCCAATCTCAGACCCGGAATACATAAAATATCAGGCGATGGTCAGGGCAAAGATTATTCAGGAGTGGATCGTTCCTATGAAGTTCACTGAGGATGGAAGCAGCAACTTCAATGCAAGGCTCGAGGTCATGATAAACACCGATGGAGATGTCGTAACGGTCAGGTGGGATTCACCCTCAGGACACACCTCATTCGACCAATCAGCGGTCAGGGCAGTCAAAAAGGCCTCCCCCTTCCCCAAACCACCCGATAAACTCGCCTGGGAGGCCTATAATGAGGGTTTTCTCGTTGAATTCGACCCAAGCCTCAAATCACACTACTGATAATCGGCCGATTCTCAGAATACCCCGGGAAACAACCCAACGCCCAGATCTTTAAAATTATTATATAAAAAAACTCATTGAATCCTTTACCACATTATAGAATATTTCCTTGGAAGAAGGGTTGTGATTAAACAGATCTCCGACGAAGACGTCGGACGCATATTTTTTAGTTCACCGGTTTCTTTAGCATCCTTCAAAAGGGAGATAATTATGAGAACGATGTTCAAACTACTATCAATTCTTATTCTGTTGTTTGCAGTAACCGCTGAGGCGAGAATATACATTCCTGTCAATCAACCCTCCGACCAACTCTTCCCTATAGCGATTCCAGATCTTAAGGGTGGAGGAAAAGGAAGAAAGATCGCGGAGATAATCAGAAACGACATGAGGCTTTCCGGATATTTTGATGTGCTACCAGAGAGCGTGCTGGGCATAGCAGGTAAGGAAGGAATTGCTTTAGGGGATATTAGATTTTCCTATTGGGCCGGCGTTGGGGCTCAAGCCCTCGTAAAGGGACAAGTTGAAAGTAAAGGTGGTCAGCTTATAATAACGATACGGCTTTTTGATCCTTACGGTAAGGAGATGCTTGTTGGAAAACAGTACAAAGCTGACAGCAGTAACATGAGAAAGGTTGCACATAGATTTTCTAACGAGATCATGGAGGCCTTAACGGGAGTCAGAGGAGTCTTCAACACGAAGATCGCATTCGCAGCTGTCTCAGGTAAGAAAAGTAAGGAAATTTTTGTAATGGATATGGATGGATACAAGCCGTTCTCCGTTACAAAGAATAAATCGATCAACATCAGCCCGAGTTTTTCACCAAATGGTGGTAGCGTCGTTTTCACATCGTACATGAGGGGAAACCCCGACATCTACGTATCCAAGATCGGCGGAGGCAGCTTGCGCCGCCTCTCAAGTGGCAAGGGATCAAACCTTACCCCAGCATGGTCACCGCTGGGTAACCCGATTGCCTTCGCATCCTCAGCGAACAGCCTTGCGAACCTTTACACGGTATCATCCACGGGAAGAGGCATGCATAGACTCACCAGAAACTATAACATAGATATCTCGCCGTCGTGGTCGCCGGGAGGTGAATCCATAGTATTCGCATCTGAGAGAGCAGGCGGACTACACCTGTTCAAAACTTCAGCCGCTGGCGGAGGAACTGAGCGGCTAACATTCGTGGGATATCAGAACGACATGCCAGATTGGTCGCCGATGGGTGACAAGATAGCCTTTGCAGGTAGGGATATGGGAACGTTCGACATCTTCATCATGAACCCCGATGGCAGTAACATCCAGAGGCTTACAATCGCTACTGGCAGCAATGAACATCCCACCTTCTCACCTGATGGAAGGTTGATAGCCTTTTCATCCACACGTGAAGGTGGAGCGTCTCTATATATCATGCGGGCCGATGGAACCAATCAAACGCGCGTATCCAAGGGAAATGGGATACTTCCGGACTGGGGACCACAAGTAGAATAAATCATAATATGTTCGCTACATTAGACATAGGAACTCACTCCACACTGGCCTTAATAGCAAATCCAGAAAAGGATGGCGGCATTCAATTGATGGCCGACCGAGCTATAATTACCAAACTCGGGGAAGGTGTGTCAGAAGCTGGCTTCATTTCCAAAGAGGCGATGGATAGAACAATTGCCGCTCTAAAATCCTATCTGAAGCTTTTCAGCCAATATAAGGTTAAAGAGGTTAAGGCCGTTGGCACTGCCGTACTTAGAAATGCGCAGAATGCCACCGACTTCATAAAAAGAGTTAAGAATGAACTCGGCATAGATATCGAAGTTCTGAGTGCGGAGAAGGAAGCGAGGCTCACATACGAATCATCAGCCTTGGATTTCGGTAAAGATATCATCGTCATCGATATCGGAGGAGGGTCGACAGAATTTATAAGAGGGCCAAAGCCTCTCACTATAATCAGCCTTCCTATAGGATGTGTAAACCTCACAGAGGAATTTATAACTTCAGACCCAGTCTATGATGTTGATGAGAAATCACTTCGCAGATCGATCTTTGATTATCTTCATAACGACGTGAACTTAGATGCGTCGTCAAACATACGAAGCGTAGTAGCCACCGCTGGAACCGCAACAACACTCATGGCAATGAATTTCGAACTCGAGCAATATGATTCAAAACTAATACATGGTCAGGAACTATCCAGGGATTCTTTGGGCAAACTTTTGGATACACTTCGATCGAAAAATATATATGAAAGAAGAAACCTCGCAGGACTTCCCCCGGAAAGAGCTGAGGTAATATTCGCTGGTACTGTAATGCTCGATGAATCGATAAAGCATCTCGGCTGTGACAAAGTTACTATAAGCGACCGCGGCGTTAGATGGGGCGTATTCTACGAGGAATTCTGTTAAACGATTTTACTACCGTTTAGAATCTTTTATGACAAATGCAACGAAACGACATGCACACATGGTTGACGATCCGCTAAGGACGAGGCCTTTGCTAAATGCGATTCGAAAGGTTGTACGACCTGGTGATATCGTAATCGATATAGGAACCGGCTTGGGAATACTCGCCATCGCAGCTGCAGATGCTGGTGCTGAGAGGGTCTATGCCATAGACTGTGATGCAGAAGCTATCGCCTACGCAAAATCAGCTTCAAAAAAAGAGGGGCTGGATGATTTTATAGAGTTTATCGAGGGGTTATCCTTTCATTCCAAGATAGACGAAAAAGCGGATTTAATAATATGTGAAACGGTAGGCAGCTTCGCCTTCGATGAAGGCATTCTCACAACGCTGAAGGATGCAAAGGAACGTTTCTTAAAGCCAAACGGAAGGATCATACCTAGAACACTAGAATTATGGGGAGCACCACTCCTCAGGTTACCAAAAATATCATATCCATCAGAGACTGCTTCAGTATTCAAAACCGATCTCGCAGCAAAGCCTGAGCTGATAGAGGAAATTGATTTACTCACTAATTTTTCAAAACGCATCCGAAAAAAAACGCAGTTCGAGTGCATCAAACAAGGAGTCATACCAGCATTCGCTATGTGGCCAAAGGTCACTTGGTGGGATGACGAAATCACCGACGCATCCCCACTACTTCCTCAAACTCACTGGAAACAAGGAATCCTTCCCATTGAGGCCAGGGATATCGACGAAGGTGATGTTGTTAAATTTGAATGCCTAATCGAACCCCATCCTGAGGAGCCCCTTACCATGACCGAACGTCTATGGAGATGGGCGGACTGAGCAATACTATGAAAAAGAGATATCAAAGAAATCTCGGGACGCTTGGCGAAGAGGGACAGAAGAAACTCCTCGGAGCACACGTCGTGATCATAGGTGCTGGGGGCTTGGGCGGTTCAGTTTTTGAAAATCTAGTCCGTGCAGGAATAGGCACAATTACAATAGTCGATCCCGAGGTCTTCGAACCTACAAACTTAAACAGGCAACTACTATCCTCGGAAAATAACATCGGCAGAAAGAAAGTGGAGATAGCAAAGGAACACGCATCCAAAATCAACTCCGATATCAACGTGATTGCAGTGGATGATAGGGTTACGAGCGAAAACGCTGAAAGTCTTCTTAAAAATTCAGATATCGTATGCGATTGTATTGATTCCATTCCGGATAGATTCATTATTCAAAATGCTGCAGGCAGACTTGAAATCCCAATGGTTCATGCTGCGGTTGCCGGAACCACGGGACAATTGATGACGATTCTTCCCGGCGATATTGGACTCAAGGCGATCTACGGAGATGAAGCTTTCGTCCCTATCAAAGGTGAGGAGGAGGAACTAGGCACTCCATCATCTACAGTCAGTGCTATTGCTGCATTGCAAGCGCACGAAACGATCGGAATAGTAACTGGCAATCAAACACCTCTAAGGAATGAGCTTCTGAGGGTAAATTTGGAAAGCTGGAACGTCACACGATTTAAACTAGCCCCTTGATTACATCCACTTCCGGTTTTACCGCCTCGGGGAATTCTATCCCCTTAGATGCAGCGGGAATATCCTTGAGGCCGTTGCCAGTGACGAGGACTACTACACGATCATTATGCTCAATTACATTTTCATTGGCTAGTTTTCTTAAGCCCGCAACAGCGGCTGCCGCTGCAGGTTCACAGAAGATACCCATGGTATTTCCGAGATAACGTATTGCATCTACAATCTCATCATCGGTAACTGAAATGGCTTTCCCACCACAGGACTTAAGCGCTTCCATCACCCACCTGCCAGCACGAGGAACTCCTACGGATATAGAATCGGCGATCGTCTTTGGATTTAACTCTGGAAATATCTTCCCAGTGTTTTGATCGATAGCATCTACAATAGGCTTGCAACCTTCCGCCTGAACCACCGCTAGCTTCGGAAGGTGATCTATCAATCCCATCTCCCTTAGATCCGAAAAGCCCTTTTCAATTCCAGCAAGGATTACGCCATCACCGGTAGGCACGACCACCCAATCCGGTACGGAGAAGAACATCTGTTCCCAGATCTCAAGCGCCGCCGTCTTCTTACCTTCAACTGTAAATGGATTATAACCGGTATTTCTATTGTACCACCCGAACTCCTCACACGCCTTGATAGATAGTTCAAAAGCCTGATCATAGTTGCCCTTTATAGGAATCAACTTTCCACCATACACAGCGATCTGCGTGAGCTTTGCCTTGGGCGCGCTTTCTGGAACAAAAATCACGCTCTGCATCTCCGCAGATGCTGCCATACCGGCAAGGGCAACTGCAGCATTTCCAGTAGATGCTGTAGCAATCGTGTCTATCTCCTTCTCCTTCGCAATCGCTACGACCATTGATGATGCTCTATCCTTGAAGGAACCAGTTGGGAGGCAGGTATCATCCTTGATCCATACTTCATCAAGGCCAAGATCGTGGCCGATTTTCTGAGCTAGTCGAAGCGGAGTGAGATCCGTGATGAGGGGTGGAATGGATGTGGGGCTCTCAATTGGAAGAAGTTCCAAATACCTCGCAGGACCCCTTTCACCTTTACCCTTCACCGACTTTGGGTTGAAGACTTTTAAGACTTTCTCATAATCGTAAATACACTTCAAGAGTCCCCGAAGTGGCTCCATTTCCTTTTGTTTTATCGCACAAGTCGGGCAGAGATACTCAACATCACCAGGAACGTAGTGTTTTTTGCAGTCTATACATTCAAATATAAATTTGCTCATTTATAATTCAGGCTGAGACTGAGATTAAGGTTGAGATTCTTTCTTGCTCTCAACCTCATCCTTAACCTTAGCCTTATCCTCAACCTGCCTCTTCTTCATACTGATACACTTCACAGGACACATTGTGGAACAAAGAGCGCAGCCCACGCACTTTTCGTCATCAACAACCGGCTTTCTCTCTTCACCAATTGAGATCGCACGATGTCCACCATCCCTGCACGCAATCACACAGAGGTCACATTTCACACATCGATCCAAATCTATATCAGGACGCCAGTCCTCGCGAGGCAGCTCATCATGAGATACGATATACTCGAGTGATTTTCCAATAATGTCCTGCACCGACTTTACGCCAAGCCTCTCCAGATGGAAGGACATTCCTTCGATTAGATCATCAACTATATCATATCCGTAATGCATCACCGCAGTACAGAACTCCACCACACCAGCGCCGAGCAGCATGAATTCCAGCGCATCCTTCCAATTCATTGCACCACCGCTTCCAGCAATTGGGATTCCAACCTCTTTTGAAACTAGCGAGATACACCGTAGTGAAATAGGCTTCACCGCAGCTCCGGAAAGCCCCGAGTAGGTCGACCTACCACCAACATTTGGAATAGGAATAAAACTATCATGATCAATACCCATCAGGGATGGAATTGTATTGCCTACACATACTGCATCGGCTCCTGCATCCTTCACAGCTTTTGCTATCTCCGCAATATCGTTAACCTGAGGTGTGAGTTTGATGATAACCGGAATTTTTCCTGCACCCTCCTTTATCCAACCAACGACTTGTGCCGATGCTATCGGATCCTGACCGAGCATCATACCAGGCTTCAATCCCATAGATCCCTGAGGACATGAAAAACTGCATTCTATGAGATCCGCTCCTGCAGCGGCGGCCCTCTTCGCCACTTCCTGCCAGCTCTCCTTGCTGCTTCCGCTGATCGATGTGATAACGCGATTTTCAGGGAACTCCTTCTTAAGCTCCACAACCCGCTTCTCAATAACATCGATATGATGTTCACTTATGAGATCTATATTACCCATCCCCATGAGTCGTTTACTGCCAAAATCGATACCGCTCATCATTGGATAGGCAATCGGAACATCCGTTCCCTCTACAGATGTAGTCTTTAGGACGGCACCAGCCCATCCCGCCCTGAAGGCATCCTTCACCATCTCTAAATCATCAGATGGTGGTGCCGCAGCCAGGATAAACGGGTGCTTGAACTTAACGCCGCAAAATTCAACCGAAAGATCTGTTTTAGATTTTGGATACATATTTCGGTAATCAGTGATCGGTAATCAGTGATCGGTGACTAGAATTACTATTCACCATTCACTATTCACTAATCACTTATTTGTTAAATATTCATTAATCTCAATTGCCGCTAGCTTCCCCATACCTACCGCACGCGCAGCAGTTCCACCGCCATATGTTACATCGCCAGCGGCAAATATACCATTTTCTGAAGTCTTAAAGGAATCCTTTCCAATGGCAATAAAGCCGTTTGGTGTGGCCCTCAACCCGAATAGAGATTCTGGATCCTGACCTATCGCCAGTATCACCGAGTCACAATCAATTGTGAACTCCTGCGCCTCGACATCATAGCTTTTAGCTCTCCCCGAAGGATCACTATGCCACTTGATGCGTACACACCTAAGCCCCTTAACCTTGTCAGTTCCAACAACGCCACGGGGCAATATCCTGAAATAAAATTCCACACCTTCATGCCAGGCATCTTCAACTTCATTCGGATAGGCCGGCATTTCAGTCTGAGTTCTTCTGTAAATTATAAAGCTCTCCGCACCGGAGCGCTTTGCAACGCGCGCTGCATCGAGAGCTGTATCTCCGCCGCCGATAATAAGCGCCCTTTTCCCCACCTCCGGCATCTTTCCCTTTTTTGCCTCGCGAAGAAAATCGAGCGCCTGATAGACACCGGGGATATCATCCCCGATAAGATCCCCACCCTTGGAACGATGAAGTCCTGTTCCTATGAACACAGCTTTAAATTTATCTTTAAGAAGTTCTTTAGGATTATCTATCCTCTTCTTTGCAACAAACTCCACTCCAAGCTTACCGATCAGGTCGACTTCAAAATCCACAACCTCGGTTGGAAGCCTGAATGATGGAATACACTGTCTGAGCATTCCCCCAAATATATCATCCGCCTCGAAGATCGTAACAGGATGTCCACGAAGGGCTAATTCCGCTGCACAACCCAAACCAGCAGGTCCGGAACCTATAACCGCTACCGGGGATTTATCCATAACGTGTGATGCAGGTGAGAAAGCATTCTCTTGCCTCTCCCAATCCATCACATAGCGCTGCAGACCAGAGATATCTATAGGGGTACTGAGATCAGACGATGTACATTCACTAGCACAGGAAGTTCCGGTTGGACAAATATAGGCACAGGAACCGGCCAGGACATTACCACCTCTGAGCATTCTCGCTGCACCATCGAGATTATCGAAGCGAATTTTTCGTATAAATGAACGAGCATCCACCCCAGCTGGGCAGTTGCACGTGCAAGGCGCATCCGCACACATAAGGCAGCGCATCGCTTCCATCTTCGCTTGCATCGGTGTGTATCCTTCCTCCGGCATAGTCAATTTTCCCTCTTACTTTGAGGCGCCCATCGTCATTGCCATAATTGCCTTGGCAGTATGAAGGCGATTCTCGGCCTCATCATATATAATAGACCACTTTTCACTGTCGATAACCTCATCCGTAACTTCATTTCCGCGATCCGCAGGAAGCGCATGCATATATTTCACATCCTTATCCGCAAGATTCATACGTCTGGAATCACAGATCCAATCCTTATACTTACCGAGATTATTTTTCATCTCATTTCGATGCGCCTCATCATCCGCCCAGTCTGAAAGACCAGCAAATCCGCCCCAGTTTTTGGGAATAACGACATGCGCACCCTCGAAACCAGCATCCATATCATCGACGAAATTCAGGCTTCCCCCACATTCAGATGCATTCCTCTTTGCTGTATCGACCAGATCCGGCATAAGCGGAAACTCCTTAGGAGCTGCAACCGTCACATCCATTCCATAACGGGTGAACATCTGAATCTGTGATTGTGGAACGGACAATGGCTTCGCATGGCTCGTTGCATATGCCCAACTTATCGTAACCTTGAGTCCCTTGAGATTCTTACCGAATTTCTCCTGCATCACCATTGTATCAGCCATAACCTGCATCGGATGATAGAAATCATCCTGCAACGAGAGGATCGGAACCTCAGAGTGTTTGGCCATCTCACGAAGATATCTATTACCGACATCATAAAAACAGTTTCTGCATGCAATCGCATGCCCCATACGGGATAGGACTATCGCGGTATCCTTCGCAGTCTCACCGTGAGAGAGCTGCATCTTATCCGGCGTCAGGTCGTGGGAATTTCCCCCGAGCTGAGTGATTCCACAGCCCATGGAGTTACGCGTGCGGGTGGATTGTTCGTAGAAGAGCATGAAGACGGTCTGGTTCGTAAGCCAGTTGGTGATCTCTCCAGCCTTCTTCTTCCCCTTGAGTTCGAAGGAGAGTTCGAGAGCTTTATCGAGCTCCTCCTTCGACCAATCCTGAGTAGTAATGAAATGCTTCCCATTCATCGATGTCATAAGACCTCCTTTTAACTAACAGGAAGCTTCTAACCTATTGTAATTGGAAGGACAAGTGGAGAAATGATTACATAACAGTCCAAAATCACACCGCTTGGAAGCACTTAAGCGCCAGCACGATCGTTAAACCCTCTTAATTCCGCGCTAAGCGTAGTTTTCATGTGTATAGGAGGGTCAAACAACACAGTGTATTGCAAATCTAAGATGCGGGCCCCTCGCGCCATCTCCAAGAAAAGATCAACATCCCCCCTCTTCAAATGACCAGACTCAGTAAGAAGGGTGGCACCATCGAATAAAATTCTCCCCTGATAATAAGGCCTCTTTAGATCAAGTATTTCCAACTCGCGAACACGTGGCATCAGAGCGGTAGGCTGAAAGACACCCCCTTGAAGATATTCATCTTCAACAGCTCTTTTAAAATCAGGATCCTCCTCCATCATTCTAAGGGCTATTATTTTCATCATGCCGTAATCGACACCCAACTCCTTTACAGCTTTCCCCAAATTTCCAAAGTGACGTTTAAGGGTCCAGAGGAGCTCCTCGCCTGATATTGATGATCTACGATGACCACTTCTCCTCCCGGGCACGTATGTGGCCACGTGCATCGCATCTCGTACCTGCGCTAAAATCTCTTGTTTGGCAGCGAAGAGATTGGCAGTAGTGGAATCACTCATGCTGATCAATCTCGCCGCATCCGCAAGATCTTTCTCCGACATCTGTGAGACACCCCAAGCCATCTGCGTCTGTGCTAACAATCCATCTCTGAGATTGCCACACCCCTCTGCATCCACCACATCTGCAAAACTTGAATGAACTGTAGCTGCAACAGGTAGCTTGCTGATACCCATAGCTTCGCCAAATGGAAGTAGTGCAGAGATCTCCGCCTGGGCCAGCGGTTGCCCCATCAACGCTGCCGTGGCAAGTCTCACGCAACCGGTATTGGCAGCCCTGTAGAAGGCATGTGCAAAGGTAGGTTGAAAATTAACTGTACTCATAGCATTGAATCTCCAATTTTTCCCATTCGACAATATCTTCGATAATATCGTCACAATGTTGCGTGAAAATTGAACCGTCCGTATACTGGAGTACACGCTACAATATAAACGTCTATGAATTCAGATGGTTAGGTTGGCTGCAGTATGATCCGCGCTGATGCACCGTCCGCCCTGGATAAGCGTATCGGCAAACAATGAAGATTATATCTTCCGGCGGGAACATCGTTTAAATATAGGCTCTCGACGATGAAGATATCGTTTCCGAGGAGCTTTTTGTGAACCGGATATTCGTGTGTGTGAAAGGTCTCGATGCTGAAATAGTCAATTCCGACGAGTTTGGTTCCCTTTTCTACAAGAAATTCTGCGGCATCTTTCGTCAGACTCACGAAATTCTCCGAGAACTTATCGAGACTCCATAGCGCCCCATTCTTCGTCTTAAAAAAAATCACTTTCCAATAATCTATCTTAAGATTTTTCAACACTTTTCTATCGATCACATCAGCATCAGTTTCAACCACCTGGACCTCTCCTACCATGAGATCAAATGACATATCATCTAGCGTCTTCGCACCTTCGATAAAGTGACACGGCGCATCAATATGTGTTCCTACATGTGAGCTGAAGTGAAGTTCACGAACGTCACAGCCGTCATCCTCTATCTTCGCAATTCTATCGATAGAGACGTTCATATCACCGGGATAGACCTTCATCCCATTTTCGATAGGAAGGGTTACATCATAGAACTTTTTCATAGGAACTCCGATTTATTGATCAATATACTGCCCTGGAAAAGCGGCGTAGAAAGCGGAACACTTCCAAAGGTGATCGACCGGCGTCCACTCATCAGGGGCATGTGCCTGCTCTTCGAAACCAGGCCCAAAACCGACGCACGATATGCCGTGCACTCCGGAAATCGTCACACCATTCGTAGAGAAGGTCCATTTGTCGACGATCGGTTTCTCATCAAACAGAGCTTCATACGCCGATACAGATGCCTTCACCGAAGGATGATCCTCAGGCGTCACCCACGTTGGAAAGTAGGCGTCCATCGGATGAGCCTTTCCGGTATATCCAGGTTTGTGATAGACGGGGATCGCCACCGTACCACCTTCTGCCTCGACAATCTTGCGAATCTGATCAACTGCGATCTCCTTCGTCTCACCGAAAGTCAGCCTTCTATCGAGATGAATACTACAGCCATCAGGAACAGCGCAGAGCGATGGGCCAACTGAGGATATATTACTGACAACCACGCTCCCCTTTCCTAAAAAATCATCGGGCTCCAGCCTGTCATTTAATTTCGCTATATCCAATACGAGGGGCGCCATCTTATAGACCGCATTATCACCTCGCTCCGGTGCGGAACCATGTGCACTGAGACCCTTTACGTTTACCTTCATTTCCATCCTGCCGCGTTGTCCCCTATAAATCCTTAAACCGGTTGGCTCCGTAATAACACAAACATCCGGTTTAACTTTCTCCTCACGAATCAGATAATCCCAACACAGTCCGTCACAATCCTCCTCCATTACAGTCCCTGTGATGAGAAGGGTGTAATCGCCCTTTAGGCCCAGCTCTTTAATAAGCTTTCCTGCATAAACCATGGACGCCATACCGCCCTTCTGATCGGCCGTTCCACGACCCCAAACCTTGCCATCCTTCACATGCCCATCAAAAGGATCGAAGGTCCAAAGATCACGAACTCCAACATCTACGGTGTCGATATGCGCATCCATCGCAATAACGGTTTTACCACTTCCTATTCTCCCTATGATCGAACCGAGACCATCAACCCTAACCTCATCAAAACCAACATCGTTCATTTCATTACCTATACGCTCGACGACCTTTTTCTCTCCACATGAAAGTGATGGAATGGAAACTATATCGGCAAGAAAATTAGCAATGTCAGCTTCATACGACCTAGCCTTTTCAAATATTTTTTTATAATCTGAACTCATAAAATCCTCCTCAGGATGGTCCCCTTTTAATAAACTCGCCAAACCCCGGTTTCGTTGTTATACCGCCAACTTCCTCGTATATAGTATTTCCACGACAGATTGTCCGCACAATTTTACCGGTAAATTCACGGCCTTCAAAGGGGGTCATTCTACCCTTGGAATGTAAATTTCTCCCCTCGACGATCCACTTCCTGTCAGGGTCCACAAAAACAAAATCCGCATCGAAACCCTTTTCGATTCTTCCTTTTCTGTAATCCAAACCGTAACGTCGTGATGCCGCCATTGATGTCACATCAATCAATCGGGAGAGAGTCAGCCTTCCTTTTGAATATCCCTCTGAGAAGATGTAAGGGAGCATAAGCTCCGTACCGGGCATACCGGAGTAGTCGGTCCAAATGCTGCCGGTGTTCTTTTCGGCCTCCGAACATGGGGCGTGATCACTAGCGAGATAATCTATGCCTCCGCTGGAAATAAGTTTCCAAAGAGTATCTGAATCTTTCTTAGTCTTTACAACCGGAGCAGTTTTGACGATCGACCCTCTTTCGATCAGATCATCGTTGGAAAACTCCAAAAAGTGAATACAGGTCTCAAGCGTGATATCAGCACCATTTTTTCTAGAATAGATTGCATGTTTCGCCCCTTCTGAAGAACCGACATGCACAATATGTAGGGCGCAACCCGTTTCGGATGCAATGGCCACCCCCTGCCTTATTCCATTCAGTTCAGCTGGATCGCATCTGGATTCATAATAGGCCTTCGGATCAAAACGCCCCGCGGTTCTAAGAACTGCGGATCTCGTTTGCACCAGGTCCCTATCCTCGGCATGAAGGCCGACTAACACCCCCATATCACCAGCGTGTCGCATCACCTCTACCAACTCAAGAGGAAAGAGATGATCGAAGGTGTGCATTCCTGAGAGCAAGTACGTCTTAAACCCAACGACGCCGACATCACGAAGCCCCTGCATACTCCTTTGCCAAGAGTTTGCACGAAATGAGTTGCCGGAAACACCTCCCCAGAGGGCGTAGTCTACAACCGACATCTCATCTATGATCTTTAATTTTGCATTAAATTTGGCACGATCAGTTACAGGCGGAATGCTCGTATCAGGCATATCAATCACACACGTTACACCACCTGCTGCAGCTGCCTGCGAGCCATGTATAAAGTCCTCACGCTCTGTATATCCCGGGGTATCAAAATGAACATGTGGATCGATTGCACCCGGAAGAACGAGAAGCTGATCAGCATCGATAATTTTATCGAAATCGCAACTAGGCATCTCACCGCGCACGACATCAGCGATCTTTGCTCCATCGACAACGATATGTACGCACTCCTTATCGTTGTTGCGGCATGATGAAACTGTGGCGTTTTTTATGAGAAGCATCTTTTCCAATAATTAAAATTTGCGTCGTTCAAGAATAGCTTGATTCGTCTTCTCAATCGAAGATTGGTGCTCCACCCAATAATCCTGCGACCGCTGTGCGCGGAGCTCCTCAACAGTTTTACCCTGTTGCTCAATCCAGGTGTAGTACTTCAGATTTGCCCAGCAATCTTTGGCATGCTGCGTGCCCTCACGAATATAATCCGTATTCTGCCTATGGAAAATCGAGAGAAGTCTTTTCTCAGCTTCACATTCATCCATCTTGCCAAGTTTCTGATTCATCTGTTCCATTACGCTATAGTAACGATCTACAGAATCCGTCGCTATCGTAAACAATATATCTCCCTTACCAAGCTTATAATGCTTCGCAGTCTTTATCGCGCCTAGAATATTGCATATTCCGGAAATTCCAAAGAGATCACGCATCCCTTCGATGTCTGCGCCATATTTTTTGAGCACCTCGACACCGACATCCTCGTATATTAGCTGCATACCCTTTTTAGAATCCCACTCGTCGATGCAGATCATGGCATCTGTGTTGTCGGTGTTATGAATCCATGTAACGTGTTTATCTCCGATACCCTGAATATCGTGACCGCCGAATCCGTTGGAATAAAGCGTCGGACACTGTATCGGCTCTAAACCTACGACGAGACATCCCGCATGGACCTGTTTAACCCTGTCGCCACAGGCGATCGTACCGGCTGAGCCCATCGAAGATGTAATTCCAGAAAAGCGTTCTCCCACGCCCTTCGCTTTTAATTCATCAAATAGTTCAAGCAACGTATTTCCAGTGACGTAATAGTGAAACCTATAGTTAGCGAATTCTGCAAACTGATTTACGATAATCGTATTCGGCTCACGCTCAAGTTCATGCGCCTTATCATAGATCTCCTTGACGTTCGATTCACACCCGGGCGTTCTCACAAACTTTGCGCCATACCACGAAATTTTATCAAATCGTTCCTGGCTCATCTCTTCGGGAAGTATCACTAGGGAATCATAGTTCATGCGCTCGCCAACATAGGCTCCACCAACACCATAGTTACCGGTGGACGGCCATACGAGTCTATGCTTGCCGGGTTCGATCTCACCAGAAATCTGTTTTTCGATTGCACATGAATATGTAGCACCGACCTTGTGACTACCAGTAGGGAAACCCTTTCCCGTGACAACACATATCTCCGCATCGATCCCAGTTAACTCCTTCGGCAAAACGACATGGCGTATCCCGTCATTTCTGTTGCGCCAGGTGATATTGTAGAGATTCAGTGGTGAAAGAGGATCTCCATCCAAAACATCCAAAGCTTGTTTGCGGAGTCCCGATGGCAATTTGGATGGATGTAACATCTCATCAAATGTTGGACCCCATATGTAATCTTTTG
>JABGOS010000100.1 GCA_018645265.1 Deltaproteobacteria bacterium | reverse complement strand
TACGTTTACGTGAGGTTTACTCCTCTCAAATTTCTCCTTCGACATATCTTCCTCCCCAATCAAAAAAGAGTTTTAATTTTACCTTTATAAAACCAAATATATAAAATCGATATCCGCGCATCGGTTGCTACTAATCCTGAGCCGAGGATGGGAATCGAACCCACGACCACATGCTTACCATGCATGTGCTCTACCGACTGAGCTACCTCGGCATAATCCGGTTCGGAGTTGTTAGTTTAAAGTTCAGAGTAAAAGATTCGCTATAAACTCTTAACTCTTCACTCCGAATCGTATTGAGCGGGAGACGGGTTTCGAACCCGCGACCCTCAGCTTGGAAGGCTGATGCTCTACCGCTGAGCTACTCCCGCAAAGAGCATTGAACACATACTCCCGAATACAAAACTGTGGAGAGGGGAGGATTCGAACCTCCGAAGGCTAATGCCGACAGATTTACAGTCTGTTCCCTTTGGCCACTCGGGAACCTCTCCCCACTTACGTTCAGAGTGGCAACTAACACGTTATTATTTCCAACTCCAAACCCTTAACGCTGAACTCCGAACTAGTATGAGCCGACGGCCGGATTTGAACCGGCGACCTACTGATTACAAATCAGTAGCTCTACCAACTGAGCTACGTCGGCACAAAAACCGATCCCGTCCGATCATACACCGGCCGGATAAAAAAACTGTCATCCAACAAACCAATGCACAGATTATCAAAGAACAATTTATTTTCGCGATCATAAACGAAGCGCGCAAAAAATGTGAAACTACCCCATCGAAAACAAATAAAAAATATTGTTTTCGACTGATATGACTCACACTTTTCCATTATTCTTCGCGCGCTTTGATTCGCGAAATTCGGGGCTTTCTAGGTGAGATCCCCTGTTTTGTCAAGGGGTTTTGCCATTTTTAGGAACGGAAATTGCATAGCTCATTTACGCCTCTGCCTTGATATTTCTGATATTATTATTGCGGCCGCTACAGACGCATTATACGAATCAATTTTTCCGGTCATTGGAATGGAGATAAGATAATCACATTTCTCTCTGACAAGCCTCCTCATCCCACTCCCCTCGCTCCCTAGCACTATTACCGTATTTTCCTCTTTATAATCATGATGATAGAGCTCTTCGCCACCATCTCCAGAAGCACCACCTATCCAATAGCCTCGCTCCTTGAGGTTATTCATCTCCCTGACAACATTGGTAATTTTGGCAACTGGCATATACTCAGTCGCTCCAGCAGAGGCCTTCACTGTAGAGGGTGTAATTTCAGCCGATTTATCATGTGGAATCATCACCCCATCCACACCCATCAGATGTGCAGTCCGGATGATGGAACCCAGATTCTGTGGATCCGTTATACCATCAAGGATCAGTATCAGGCCGCCCTTCTCATTTTTTGCCGCAAGTTCAAGCAATTCACCCGCACTTAAATATGGAAAGGATTCAACTTCGGCCGCAACACCCTGATGTTTCTTAACCTCCGTCATTAAATCAATCTCATGGCGCTTTCGATTCTTCAACTGCACGCCAGATCTTTTGATCTCCGTCGTTAACTCCTTCAACGAGGAATCTTTTTTCCCCTCAGCAATGTACACAACATGACACCTACGTTTGCCAGAACGAAGAGCTTCACACACAGGGTTTATTCCATAAATTATTTCACGCTTGTTCATAGGGTCCAAATACAATGAGAAACACATTATTGCCAGCAATCTTTTTCAAAAAAATAAAAATGGGAATCATCAGATGACGATTCCCATTCTATATAAATATCTCGCAGCAACTAATCCTTTTTCTCTTCCGTCTCCTTCTGCGTTTCATCTACAACCTTCTGAGCTATGTGTGCAGGAACCACATCGTAATGTGAAAATTCCATCGAATATGTTCCAGCACCACTCGTAATTGACTTAAGACTCGCCGAGTACTGGTAGAGCTCAGCCATTGGAACTTTAGCCGTTAGAATACCCGCATCCATGCCGGACACGCGTCCGCGACGCTGGCTGATATCGCTTGAGAGATCGCCCATATAATCTTGTGGGGCATAAATCTCAAGTTCGACTACCGGTTCGAGAAGCTGCGGGCCAGCATCCTTCATTGCATTCTTAAACGCCATTGCTCCAGCGATCTGAAAGGACATATCCGATGAATCGACATCGTGGTATGAACCATCATAGACCGTAACTTTCAGATCCACAACAGGATAGCCAGCAAGGGCGCCCTTTTTCATAGATTCACGAACACCCTTCTCTACCGCTGGAATATATTTCGTAGGGATAGACCCACCAACAATCGCATTAACAAATTCAAAACCACCACCCGTAGGCAAAGGTTCAAGGCTCAACCAACAGTCGCCATACTGACCATGACCACCGGACTGTTTTTTGTGTTTACCCTGTTTTTCCGATTTCTTCGTTATCTTTTCACGATAAGGAATATGCGGCTTACCTAGTTCCACCTCAACGCCATAACGATCTAACAGTCTTTTCACCATAACCTTTATCTGAACTTCTCCCATGCCAGTAACTATAGTCTCAGAAAATTCCTTATCGACATGATAGGCAAACGTAGGATCTATTTCAGCAAGCTTCGACAAACCTATGCCTAGTTTGTCCTGATCTTTTTTTGTCTTCGGAATAACTGCCAACGGTACTACCGGTTTTGGAAAGTTGATCGGCTCTACGGTAATAGACCCATTCTTTGCCGTAAATGTCTCGTTGATAGAGGAATACTTGAGCTTAGCTATAGCTGCGATATCACCAGCTGGCGCTGATGACACCTCCATTCTCTCCTTACCCTTCATGTTGATAAGATGCCCCATCCTCTCAGCTGAACTCTGATTGATGTTATACACATCATCACCAGAGTTCACAGTTCCGGAATAAACTCTAAAGAAAAAGACATCGCCGATGCCATGATCCGAAGTAGTCTTAAAAATGTGAGCTGCTAGAGTACCATTAGGATCTGGCTTAACTTCAATTTCATTTCCATCCGGGCCCTTAGCTTTCACTGGTGGCATATCAATCGGTGATGGAAAGTTATTGTTGACGAAGCTTAAGAAAGCATCGATGCCAATATTGTTATATGCGCTACCAATAAAAATCGGAGTCAGCTGACCTAAAGCGATACCCTTTGCGGTTCCCCTCTTTAGGTCATCCTCTGAAAGCTCACCTGCTTCAAGATACTTTTCAAGCAGAGCCTCATCGCTCTCCGCAATTGATTCCATGAGAGAGGTTCTCTTCTCTTTAACTGAGTCAGCCATGTCGGCTGGAACATCAGTCTCCTTCAATTTTCCACCTTCGTTTACATAGGCCTTCATATTTAGAAGATCTACGACTCCCTTGAAATGCGTTTTTTCGCCTATCGGCATTTGGAATAAAGTCGCTGACGATTCCAACTCCTTGTCGATCGATGCTACCGCCGCTTCTACATTGGCCCTCTCCGCGTCAGCTTTGTTTATAAAAAACACTCGACCCTTGCCACAATTCTTCGCATGATTGTAAAGTCTTTTTGAAGGAGTCTCAACACCACTTATCGCGTCAACCACGAAAACGTTTACATCGACCGCATTCATAGCGCCAACTGCTTCGCCTATAAAATCAGAATAGCCGGGTGTATCTATAATATTGATCTTATGCTGCTGCCATTCAACGGGCGCTACTTTCGAAAAGATGCTCTGCTGACGAGCAATTTCAATCTGATCGTAATCGATGATCGAATTACCCTCATCGACCCTGCCCATACGTCCGGTTGCTCCGGAAACAAATAGGGCCGCTTCTACAAAAGATGTCTTGCCAACGCCCTTTGCCCCGATGAGTGAGATATTTCTAATCTGTGCGGTATCATATGTCTTCACGGACTCCTCCTTGTTGGATCTATGGCGAGTTTATTTTTCATCTGTAAAGCCGAATTTCTTTAGCATCATGCAGGTCAAAATCAACAGGAAATTAGAAAAGAGACAAAAATAACCGAAATATGTTTGATTTTTCAGAATAGACAAAAAGAAACAGGGGATCCATCTCTCGACGGTTCCCCTGCTTAAGAAAGGAGGGTTAGGGATCTATGGTTATTTATATCGTATGGTACGAAATCGTACTCTGTTTCTGTCTTAAAAGATCTGCTTCAAAATCAGCTAGGGCATAGGGATCATGAACTACTAATGAGTTTCTGGCTTCCAGGTATTGGATTCTACAATCCTCCATGAAATCCAACAGCTCCTCCCTGCGTTCGCGATCGCACGTGTCATCATATTCAATTCTCGCGTACTCATGGTTAATGGAACTGGTAGCCATTTTGAGCTGCATCTCTAACAACCTATCTTTGATCTGATCGTCATCAACCCTTGTTGCCATAGGTGCTAGGTTAACTCTCGGGCCTCTGATCTCATCTTGTCTGTTATCTTGCATGCTCATTGTTTCCCTCCCTGTTTGCCTTCGTCCTTAGAGAATGCAGGTATAATGCCAAAACACCAAAAGAGGGTTAACAACATGATATCATTAATATATATTGATTTTATGCGGCCGCTATTTTTGATGGAAATGGTGGAGCATACCCCCCAAATTGGGGGTTCTGATCACCACATATCGTATCGAATCCACATAGGTGGGATATATAATATAAATAACATAAATACATATGAGCGTGCGCCGGTCACGTTATTTTCTTTGAAATATCATAAGGTTACATACAAATATTGGCTAAATTCGAAGGGATACTTGAAAAACAGAATAGCTACATTAAGTGTCCGACACCTATCATAAGAATGGGTCAAAAAGTGTCCGACACCTTTTTTAGGAGATGTCTTTGATAATCTGTCTGACTACCGCTCGTGGATCCTTCGACTCGACTATCGGGCGACCGATTACTATATAATCAGCACCTGCAGCGATTGCCATGATTGGGGAGGATATTCTTCGCTGATCCTGAGCTGCCGACCCAAGAGGTCTAACTCCTGGAGTTACAATGAGAAATTTATCCCCGCAGGCCTTTCTGATCGGCCCAATTTCAAGTGGGGATGCCACGACACCATGGAGACCACATTCTTTACTCATTGTGGCCAATCTGACGACCTGCTCCCTAACTTCGAACTGCACACCGACATCGCCTAAAGATTCCATACTCGTGAGAACCGTAACACCCAATATTTTAGGCATCTTGGATTTACTACCTGCTGCATGCTGTGCCGACTCCACTGTTCTTACCAGCATATCATGACCTCCCGAGGCATGAACATCGAGCATGCTGACTCCCAGCCTCGTAGCTGTACCGACAGCCTTGGCAACTGTCGAAGGAATGTCATGGTACTTCAGATCCAAATAAACCTGACATTCATTATCATGAATCATCTTGATTACGTCAGGTCCGAGGGCGGTGTACGTAGGAGCCCCAACTTCAAAGGTTGCGACATCCCCCTTCAAGAGCTTTACCATCTTCTCTGCATCCTTCATAGTATCGGCCAGAAGCGCTACTATTAACCGATCCTTATTATTCATTGGCTTTTCCACCATAACACCCTCCAGTACGTATCTTTAAAATAAATCTCAGCCCAAATGGGACACCATTTCAACCATTTTATCTACAACCTCTTCAGGTGTAACTCTCTGTGAATCGCCGCTCTTTCTTTCCTTCAACTCAACGACACCATCAGTCAACCCTTTATTCCCGACAATTATTCTGTAAGGGATACCTATCAGATCGGCATCTTTAAATTTTACACCGGCGCGAAGGTCCCTATCATCAATAAGCACCTCTATATTTCTCTCCTCCAGCTCCCGATATATCTTCTCAGCGATATCTACAACCTCACCATCCTTGGCTAGAGGAACTATCTCAACATGAAATGGAGCAATAGGCAGCGGCCAAATCATACCATTTTCATCGTGGTTCTGTTCAATCGCTGCCGCGGCAGTCCTACCTATACCGATGCCATAACATCCCATATAGATAGCTTTCGATTCACCAGCTTCATCGAGGTATGTCGCCTTCATAGGCTCAGAATACTTCGTGCCCAAATAGAATACCTGGCCTACCTCGATGCCCTTATGTTCTTCGTAAACACCATCCTTACATTTAGGACATCCATCCCCTGCCTGGGCCCTTCTGATATCCACATATTTATCGATTTTAAAATCAGATATATTGACGTCGACGAAATGCAAATCCAACTCATTGGCACCGACCACGAAGTCCTTCATATCCGCAACTGAGTGATCCACATAAACCGGAATTGCAAGATTCACCGGACCTGAGAAACCAGAAGGCGCACCAGTTACCTCCTTCACCGTATTTTCCTCTGCCATATGACACCATTCACAACCCACAGCATCCTTAAGCTTAGCCTCCTTGAGGACATGGTCTCCCCTTACCAAACCAGCTATCGGCCCCTTGTCAGTTTCAAAGATCAAAGTCTTGACAAGATCTGTCGACTTCTTCTTTAGGAATGAACAAACCTCCTCCACAGATTTCTGATTAGGCGTTTCGACCTTCTTAAACTTTCCGCCCTCCGTTTTTTTGGATTCCGGAGATGAAGGCCTCAGCTCTGCCTTTTCAACGTTCGCAGCATATTCACATTTCGTGCAAGAAACGATTTCATCCTCTCCGGACTCTGCCAGCACCTGAAACTCGTGAGATCTGGAACCTCCTATAGTACCTGTTGTGGCTTCCACAGGACGATACCTCAAACCACATCTATTGAAGATGCGTTTATAAGCGTCATACATTTCATCATAAGTCTTGTGAGCTTTCTCAGCGCTGCAGTCGAAGGAGTAGCCATCCTTCATGATAAATTCACGACCCCTCATAAGACCGAAGCGTGGCCTAATCTCATCACGAAACTTCGTTTGAATTTGAAAACAGTTCTTCGGAAGATCCCTATACGAACTGACGTAATATCTTAGAAGATCCGTAATAGCTTCCTCGTGCGTTGGACCAATACAAAAATCTCTATTATGACGATCCCTAAACCTAAGGAGTTCCTTACCATAAACAGCCCATCGCCCAGTCTCCTGCCAGAGCTCCGCCGGCATGACGATCGGAAGTAAAAGCTCCTGCGCTCCGCTCGCTGACATCTCCTCGCGAACTATATTTTCCACTTTTCTGATAACACGAAGACAGAGAGGTAAATATGTGTAAACCCCAGCTGCCACTTTTCTAATATAGCCCGCCCGAAGCATAAGACTATGACTCTTAACCTCTGCATCCGCAGGTTCTTCTCTTAATGTTGGAATAAGCATCTGTGAATAACGCATTCTGACTCCTAAAATCTCTTTAAATTAAGGATCGTGTTTTCATCATACTATTGTGAACTCAACTACATCCTTACCCCTCAACTCCTCTAGTCTTCTTTTCCTTTAAGAACGTTTCAACTGCGAGCATCAACTCATCTTCAATATCACTCTCAGCACAGGTTTTGAGGATCTCCCCCTCGCGGAAGATCACACCCTTCCCATCACCACCTGCAACACCGATATCCGCCTCCCTCGCTTCACCTGGACCATTTACAACACAACCCATTACAGCAATCTTTATGGGCTCCCTGATCCCTTCGAGACGCTTCTCAATACGCGATGCGAGTCCCTCAAGATCAATTCTAGCCCTCCCACATGTGGGACAGGAGACTATCTCAGGAAAAGGCCTCTCACGAAGCCCAAGATTTGCAAGAATCTCATAAGCAGCCTTAACCTCTTTAACGACATCCGCTGTCAAAGAAACCCGCATCGTATCGCCAATACCTTCAGAGAGAAGAACACCCATACCCATCGCCGATTTTATAGCACCGGAGAGCAAATTTCCCGCTTCCGTAACGCCGAGATGAAGAGGGTAATCAACTTTTTCAGACAGCATGCGATAAGAAGTTATCGTATCCAACACATTGGATGCTTTGACAGAAATCTTAATATCACTGAAATTAAGTTTTTCCAAAATCCTCACATGCCTGAGCGCCGATTCAACCATCGCTTCAGGAGTAGGATGGCCAAAGCGCTCAACCAAATCCTTCTCAACCGAACCAGAATTAACTCCTATTCGAATAGGAACTTTTTTTGCCTTAGCCGCCTCAACAACCTGACACAGTTTATCTTCGGAACCGATATTGCCCGGATTAATTCTTATACCATCAACCCCCGAATCTATCGCAGTCAGTGCATAGTCATGACGAAAATGAATATCAGCTATCAATGGAATTGTTATACGTTCCTTGATCCGCTTCAGGGCTTTCACAGCATCATCGTCGGGAACTGCAACGCGCACTATTTCACATCCCACTTTCGTGAGACGATCAATCTGCTGAACTGTAGCATCGACATCAGACGTCCTTGTGTTCGTCATAGACTGAACTGAAATTGGAGAGTCCCCACCGACAGCCACATCACCGACATATATACAACGTGTACACCTTCGCACGAGCTATCAACTCCTTATCTATAAGATCTCTTACGGAATATCGTAATTATAAAACACGCAGCGAGCAGAAGCGTTAAAACTACATGCAGATCCTCATTGGAACCACCACCTATATTTCCACAACCACCGCCGCTCGAATCTGTTGGGTCATCGCCACCGCCACCACCGCCACCACCGCCGGATGTGGATACAGTCTGGGATGCCATCTCAACCGTTTCACCTGAAGCCTCACAGCTCACAGTCGTCTCACCATCAGTGCCTGCAATAGTACCGGATTCAAATCCGCTCGGAGGATCATCACAAGGCTCAAAACCTGACGCCCCTGTATACTGAGTATTCAGAGCCTCATAGGTCACCTGATACGCCTGTCCCGGCACGATGCCATAGAGATAGTATGATGAATCGGTGCCTGTACATCCTGTGTGCATAGCACCTGAAACGAATGAACGCGCATCAACGTATGACATCCCCTCACTACCACCTACCCTCCTGGCAACCACATTAACGCCTTTCAATGGATCACCATTATCATCAAAGATTTGTCCTGTGATCACACAAAAATCATTATCGAAGGTATTATTCGGATAGATCCACGAAAGGGTTACCTTGTCATCGCGAGCGAGGTTCCCCTGCAACGTCGTCAACAACTCCGGATACATAGTAGGGATATACTGTCCCCCCTCAGCGCATGAACCATTTCTTGAATAAACAGTACCGGCATTTGCACATTGCTGTGCAACTGAATCGTTAACCTGACTATGATCAAGGTTGATCAGATGGCCGAGTTCATGAAGTATGGTAGCCTGAAAAAGGGCATCCTCCACACTCTCTGTCGAAGCTAAAATTCCACTCGATAATACATAGCCGTTGAACAACGCAAAACCCTTCGTGATATATAAACCTGTTGAATCAGAGAGAAGAGGTGCAGACAATCCCACCACCGTACTTTTATTGCTCTCCCCCATGAGGCTCGCCGTAATTTCGCCATCCTCATCGAAGATGACAGCGCTATGACCGGAGCTCGTGGATATGTACGGACTGACATTATCAACGGTAATATCCTCATCCAGCTCACCCTGATAACTCGCATTGAACTGACACGTGTTAACTGCAGCTAAACTGGCATTCTTAATCGTAATATTGCTCCACTTATCGAGGGCATCCTCAACCCATTCTTTACCAGTAGCATTGGTATAGCCACTCGCCATAGCGCCAGGATCCAAATACCACTCAAGCGTGTTACTCCCCCACCTGAGCGCAACTCCAGAATCGTTGACAGTATCAACTGCAAATGGTCCTCCTGCCAAGACGGAGCTAGAAATCAAGATCATACTCAAAACGAAAAAATAAATTATTAAATTCCGCACTAGCTATTCCCCCTTTTCGAGATCCTTAACTATATTCACGAAAGCATCATAATTCATGGGACCCGGACTAGTAGTTGAGATACTCGATGCCTTCAGATTTTTAACCATCCCCTTCGTCATCTTGAGGTCACTGAATATGCTACGATTGTTATGATCATTTTTAACAGTCTTCGTTCCATTGGAAGCTCTAATAATATTAAACTTACCCTGTCCTAACCCCACAGGGGCACGGAGCCCTAAAGAGGTTTCCGCAGTTAAGAAGACCAAGTATTCATCCCCAACACTGTATTTAGGCATTCCGTAGATGTAGGGAGCAGCATACTTCTTCGAATCCTCTAGTGTTGCACCCCACTGAGTGAAAGAGAAGGTGTCGGCCACATTACCCTTAAGATCATCAAGCACGTTGAAGTCATAGGTGGTGGCGAGGAGTCCATTATCTAACTTGTGAGCATAGGCCTTCGTACATACGCCTGAGAAGGCTACATCAGCTCCGGATACCGTCTTTTCTAAGTTAATCGACAGTACTTGTGCGGCATCAGCTTGAACCGAGAAGATCGATACAAGTATAAATGCCAAGAGTGTTGTTTTGATCCCCTTCATTATGTTGTCCTCCTTTTATTAATCCACGATCAATAGTGGGAAGATGCAGTAAAGTCAATAAATTCAATGTTATGAAGGATTTGAAGTCAGGGCATAAAAAAGCCGGTCCAAGCAGAGCTTGAACCGGCGAAAGGTCATCATTTTCAATTGGTCTTTACTGCAACGCCTCTTCCTCTTCCTCTTCCGAATCATCATTTATTGACTCTGCAGGCTCTTCAGTGGGCTTCTCGCCCTTCTTAAGCTCCACAGCATATACTGCACATGGATCGCCGAAGTCACCCGCTTCATCAGCCTCTATTACCTCACAGTTACCTGTAACGGTATCATCAGCAAAATCGAAATAGTAAACGTGCATGACGCCCATAACCTCATCGGCAAAGACGGCACTTTTTCCCTCGAGCATATCGGTCAGGGTATCCTTGGAATCATCAAACGTTGCATTCAGAGCGTTCTCGTCCTGAATGACATCAACGCCAATACGACTTTCAACTCCAACCTCATCTGAAATAGATTCACAGGTGTTGGAATTCAAAACCATATTTCCCGAATAGTAGCCGCTTAAAGGACCGAGGTCCTTACCTGTGCTGGGCATACCCGCCTGATCCTGATCACCAAAGCCTTCAATAGCATCGGTATCTGAATCAAATGCTGCACATGATGTTATGAGTAGAAGTGAAAGCACTGCAATGACCAAACGATATCCCATTATTCCCTCCTTGTAGCGCAGACGCATAGGTGGCACGTCTACCAATTAAACTATCCCTACATTAGAAGTATCGTCGAATGCTAAAAAAAGTTGCGTGAAAAATACAAAGATAAAACACTATACATTTCAATATGTTGCAAGGTGGCTGGCTAGCCAATATGATGAATTATGAACCTTCCACACTTTTCGCAGACATATACAGCATCGGAATTTCTTTGCATCTCCGATGCGAGGCCGCTCGAAAGCTGCATATTACATCCCTGACAGATTCCCTCTGGCGCTTCCACCAAGGCTTCACCATAACGAGTTATTAATCTATCGAAACGTGAGAGCATGCTACCTGGTAACTCATCGCGCGCTAGTTCAATTTTTTTCTTAAGACCTCTTGCCCCCGCTGATTTCTTCGCTTCCATGAGCTGCAGCGTAACTAGGATGTCGGCTTCCCACTTGGCAGCTCTACCAGCAAGCATATCCACCTTAACATCTGCAACAGCATTTGCTATCGTCTTCGCATCCTTTGCGTTCATGAGGCTCTCTCTGAAATTAGGATCCGCAAGCCTCGATACGAGGCCTGCAAAGAGACGATTAAAAAGGCCCGGCCTCTCAGGTTGCCACAGTACTAGAAAAATAAGATGCGCATCCCCACGGTCGGGCGCATTGAAATCAATTCCAGCCTTGTGTCGGCCGATTGCAATCACTGGATTTTTACCAACGTCAAGGCGTGCATGCGGAATCGCAATGCCATCACCCAAGGCTGTAGACGCAAGTTCCTCCCTCGCAAATATTCTTTTGAGGGCTTCACCCTTGTCCTTAATCAGGCCCTTTTCACAGATCAACGCAACAAGTTCTTCAATGGCCGCTTCCTTTGACTCGCTCTTCATCTCCGGGATTACGTGCTTATTACTAAGAATCTCACCCAGCGGCACTTCCTTGAAATATGCTTCGTTCATAAGTCCCTCATCCCTTTCTCTTTGCGTAGATCAAATTGGTGGCCTCCATAACGCCGGAAGCCCCGGATAGTCAAGTATTTAGTCAATTATTATCTATTCTCAAACCTAGGAAATTATAAGTTTCAATAAAGCCGATTTTAACCGTTACTTAGGTAGCCTACCGATGAATGCAGTCGACTGGTCGTAGGCAGGCACCCAAATGATATTACACTTCCAATTCAACATACTGCACTGTTCTGGTATTTCATCCTGATCAATCAGTATCAATTCTGCTCTGGGATTTATTGCACATCTTAGATCTGCCATCTCTATCATCACCACAGGCCCTACATCATGTTCAGTGAAGGGTCCATAATCCGAGGAGAGATCAACCGAAGTATGTCTCGATGCATTTATGCAGCGGAAGTGTTCCATATACTCCCGTAGCTTTTTTAAACCTCTATAAATAGCACTGTACGCACAAGCACCATTATCCTCAAGTTCGTCACATCTACTTTCATCGATGCGTTCCACTGCAACCATTTTTCCAATCACACCCATATCGACACCGCCACAAAATGCATCCGACGAAATAGCCATCAATGCGAGCATGGAAAGCAGGACTGTAAAATGCTTAAACATCAACGTTTTCTCCTCTTACTATTATTATCGGCAAATCTTGAGAAAAGTTTCTGCATTTAACTCTTATCTGAGCCACTCCTATCATACTGTTATCACTATACTTTTATCTGACAAAACACCCCATTAAAAACTGCGCAACATTTTACGGTGTAGACCGAAAAGGATGAGAATTAACAATCAACCGGAGAGGAAGATATTATTATGAACAAATTCTTTAAAATTGGTGCGATCGTATTTGCTGTAATCTCAATTTGCTCTACTACAGCATGCTTGAACGATGGTGACGGTGGTCAGGGATTCACCCCCGACATCGCCGCACCGAGTAAAGTTATAGTCAAGGCAGCGCTGATTGATGCCCTTTGGGGACTCACGGATGACCCAAATCTAGACGCAACGTGCGTTGCAAATTCAACACTGACTTTCGGTACCGAAAACCCCTTGATGATCAAAAAGAACGAAGAACTCACTGAATACAACGAATCGGATGTCATCATCGTAGGCAGCATTCAAATACCGATGTTGGATAACACCGCTGGCGAACGCGCTCCCGAATGTGGAACGCAACCAATCACGTACGTCGTTACAGCAAGTGATTTGGCTCCAATAGATATCGTCTCCGCCGAAACCTCCACGACTCGCCAGAGCCTAGAAGCGAAGGCAAGGGTCAATCCAACTCCATACCCCTCAGGCTGTCATGTAAGAGCTCACTTCGAAAAAAGCGGAGAGATAGTAATACCTGATGAGGAAGAAGAAAATGATGAGGATTACGAAGATGACGAGAGCGATGATGATGAGGAACTCTCTGAAAATGACGATGTAGATAACGATGATGGTGACGAAGAAGAGATATCTGAAGATGAAGAAACCGATGACGAAGAGGCTGAGGAAGATGCGCCGATATACTCCTTAAAGTTAGTAATCGATGCATACGACTGCTCACAGCAATCGACGGTTTTAGTGCCGAGAAACTACCCAAATAATAACAATCCGGCACCTACTGGACCTACGCCTAATGATCCTCACGCTCCAAAACCAGTCGATCCAAACGCACCTACAGCAGCAACTAAGCTGAATTAATAGATCAAGTTTTTCCGGAAAACCCGATATCGATATCGATATCGGGTTTTTTTATGCGTTGACAATGCTTTTTTCGCTAGATAATGAGGTCCGACAACTGTATAATCTCACGCAGGCCTGGGGAGAAAATGCTTAGATTTAAACTAGTTACAACATTTTCCACATTGATCTTAATGACCTCCATCAGCATATCCGCTGCTGCTTTTGAGGAAACCACCATCCCGACTGAGCTTCGTGGCGATGGAGAGTTAACCCTTTTTCGCCCCGTAAAGAACGAACGCTCAACATTTAAGTACAGAAATAGAGAAGGCGATTATGATCAAAAGGTATTTGATGATATCGCCCATTTTTTTAGATGCAGAATGACGGATGAACCTCACCCCATCGATCCAAAGTTGATTGAGATCATCGATGCGATTGAAGATCATTTCGCAGGGAGAGAGATAAAGGTCATATCCGCATACAGAAGCCCCACTAGAAACAACGCCATGAGAAGGAAAGGTCGCAGAGTAGCTAAAAGAAGCCTCCACATGGATGGAATGGCAGCTGATATAGAAGTTAAGGGCACACCTAAGAAACTCGTAAGAAATTTTGCATATAAGCTAAAACAGGGCGGCATTGGTTACTATGGCAGACGCACATTCGTCCACGTAGATACAGGTCCCTTGAGAACATGGGGATGGAAGCCTACCTCGACTACAAGATCCGCAGCAATGGCGAACAAGTAGTCCATTCCAAGATTTAAATCTCAGACACTTACGAACATTTAAGGGAAGTACTGCTGGATGCTTACAGTTGTATCCGCTATGCGGCCAAACGTTTTAGAATGTCCGGGACAGGAGAGAAAAACTCAATTCCAAACTCGAATTGATCGTCAGCCAACTCTTTCGACCATTTTACATGCGACTCAATGGCCTCGGACACGGATCCTTCAAAGGCAACTGTAACATGAGTTCCAATCTCTACAAAGAAACTGGATTTAACGCGAAGCCCCATCGCGCTCGCATCGAGGGTCAAAGCCCTTCGCCAATCTTCATCGCCTTGCAGCATAACTGCAATCTCCGCATTCACGCGGAATCGAGGTGCCCTTCTATGCTCAGTGGAGAAAGACGCTTTCTGCTTCTTCAACATTTTAGAATTGTATTTCGCCCTTCTTTCAGGATCCTTCAAGATATCGTAAGCAGCGTTGATCTCCTTAGCCAGGCTCTCATCTCCACCCAAATCAGGATGCATCTTCAAGGCATACATCCATGTGCGATAGACAGCGGTTATGATCTCCTGAGGAGCTGCTTGAGTGATTCCTAGAATTTCGTAGTAGGTACGTTTCATTAATTAACCGTGATCGGTAATAAAATATTATATTCTGAATTCTACAAACTCATCTCTCGTTACAGGGGTCGATCTAATCCTACTCCTCTCACCATTCATCGATAGTTCCATATCTATCTCATTGCCACCATTATCAGCATAGCTCGCACAGATCCTCGCCGCCATATCTACATCACTACCCGCAGCACTATCCATCAAATAGACTACTGGGCCTGGAGTGATATCGGAGGTAATTAGAATTCCATTCTCACCCACCCTTTCCGTAAGTGCATCATTCTCCTTCTCATTCCTCCCAACGACAACCTTAGCACCTGATTTCAATCTAAAATGTCTTCCAAGTCTCAGCATCCTGACATCGTCCGCGACAGCACCAGGATTATGGTCCAGGAGCTCCTTCAAACGCGCCGAAAAAGCGGGGTCAGTCAATAGACACCCGCCAGCAGGTTGAACGTATGACTTTATCCCGTACTTCTTCGCCAGCTCCATCTGAGGTTTTCTCGAACGACCCTGTATATCCAAAAGTCTTTCGCGATCCACCAAACCTTCGATCTCAGGTCGTGTCGGTTCCAAAAGCTTTGCAGATAGTGGGCGAAGCAGAATATCGGCACAACCCGAATCCTTTGCCACAGTGTCCAGCGACTGCCTATTCTGTGACATCGGCCTCTCACCCAAAACTTCACCTGTAGCTACAACATCGTATCCATCGCGTTTTGCAATTTCCCCTGCTTTCTCAATCATCATCGCATGACAGTCAATGCATGGATTCATACATTTTCCATAACCATGAGGCGGTCTTTTCAGCATTTCAAGATGCTCATCGGTTATATCAAGGATCATAACCTCACAATCAAGTTGCACAGCCGCTGCCTCCGCATGTTTCGAACCGAAGAAGGGCGTTGTGAATGTAAGCCCGGTAACGGATACCCCCTGCTCCCTCAAAACGCATATTGCGAGGAGGCTATCCAACCCACCGGAGAGGAGGCTAATCGCTCTAGTTTTTCTTTTTTCATTCATATGGATACACCTTATACGGAGCTGCATCCGCAATTCAACCAATTGTTTCAAATCCACTGAATTTCCCGATAAGATTAAGCGCTTCAATCTTAGGAGTTGGAACGGTTGACTGAAGGCTAAAAGTCATTTAAATATAGCGACATGGAAAAATTAAAGATCCCAAAGCTTGAGAGACCCCTAAACATACTCGCCGTTGATGATGAGCCCACAAACCTCATTGTCGTGGAAAAGATGTTAAAACCTCATGGATGCATCGTCGAAAAGGCAGCATCCGGCAAGGACGCACTTGCTGCCGTGTGGAAGCAGCTTCCAGATGTCATCCTTCTCGACGTCATGATGCCCGGAATGGACGGTTTTGAGGTATGCCGCAAGCTAAAGGGTGCAGAATCTACCAGACTCATCCCAATCGTTATAGTGACCGCCCTTCAGGAGAAGGAAGACCGCATCAAGGGAATCGAGGCAGGATGTGATGATTTCATCAGCAAACCGATCGATCGCATCGAACTCATCGCCCGCGTCCACGCACTCGGACAGGTGAAGAGGCTAAACGATGATCTTGATCATGCTGAAGCAGTGGTTTTGAGCCTCGCCCGTGCGGTGGAGGCGAAGGACCATACGACAGGCGACCACTGCGATAGGCTGATTCAACTGAGCCGCGCTTTTGGAGAGTTCATAGGCCTTGAGCCTAAGGATGTAAGGACGCTGGAACGAGCTAGCATCCTGCACGATGTTGGAAAGATCGGCGTACCCGACACTATACTTCTCAAACCGGACAAGCTTACCGAGGATGAGTGGGAGATTATGAGACAGCATCCGATTCTCGGTGAGGAGATCTGTCATCCACTGAGGTCGCTTCAGGATGTCTGTCCAGTGATCAGACATCATCACGAAAAGTGGAGCGGAATAGGATATCCAGACGGCCTCGTCTCAGACTCCATTCCATACCTCGCCCGCGTATTTCAGCTCATAGACGCCTTCGACGCCCTAACCAGTGAACGCCCTTATAAGCGCGCCTTTACAACAGATGAGGCTATGAAGACGCTCAAGGATGAAACTGCAGAAGGTTACTGGGACCCGGAGATGTTCAAGAAATTTGAGGAGTTCATAAACGAGAATTATTAGCCTAAAAAAAGTGTCCGACACCTTTTGGGGAAAAATGGCTAAAAGTGTCCGACACTTTTTTGGATACTCCTTTCCAAATGTATTTTTTCCTCGCCAATAATGTAATAAATTAATAATATCCGGAACATGCGTGTTAGACGTAATATCTCAATCATCACCCTATCTTGCTTCGTGGCGCTGCTAGCGGTCACCTCCTGTTCTTCAAAGGAGAAGAAGCAGGCAGACCCGGATATCGCCTCCGTCGAAGCCCCAGATCTCATATCAAAGCCCAACGTAAACTTCATCACATGGAATGAGGACTACATAACGGCGCTGAACAATGAAATTCCACGTTTTGAAAAGGATACCGGCATCAAGGTTACCTGGAAGCTCCTCAGCGAAGATATCGTCCGTGAGAAGGTTCTCATCGATCTCGCATCGCATGCAGGTGAGTTCGACCTCGTCCTCACCGATGTGTGGATTCTACCGGAACAGGTGGAAGCGGATTACCTCGAACCCTTGAATAAATTCGAAAATGAGGATCCGGCATTCAAGAGAGACCTGTGGTATCCACAGTTTCTAAAAGCACTCACCTATAAAGAACGCCTTTACGCCCTACCAACAGAAAGCTTCGGTGCAGCGCTCGTATACAGAAAGGATCTATTCGAAAAATACGGAATCGGAACGCCCACCACTATCGATGAACTTGAAGCAGCTGCAAAGAGACTGATCATTGATACGGATAAAGATGGAAAGATAGATATCTATGGAGCTGTCTCCAGAGGTAAAGCTGGCGAGGAACCTACCATTGTCGTGTCCGGCTTTGCCTGGGCATACGGAGGTACGTGGTTTGAAGGTGGAGCCGCCACAGCTAAAGAGATCAAGGAGAAACAAGCAAAGCCATCATTCAATTCACCAGAATTTCTGGCGGGCTTTAAAAAGTATTGCGACATCCTAAGGATGTATGGACCACCAGGCATCAAGGACTACACATGGTATGAGCTAGTTCAGGATGGAAAGATGGGCTCCGCCGCTATTATCCTGAACGCGGGCTTCAACGTTGGGGCATTGGACAAGACATCCATCGGCATGCGCGATAAATACTATGCGGCCCTACCTGTAAAGGGGCCCAAAGCCCACACGCAGGAAGCCTTCGTCATGGGTTATGGGATAAATAAGAACTCCAGAAATAAGAAATCTGCGTGGGAGTTCTTAAAATTCATAACTGGCAAACGCTTCATGAGCCACGTCATGAAGGATCACGCAACATCGATCGCTGTTCGTGCACACAGGGAGAGCGACGCATATCGCAAGATGCATCCATACATGACTGGTGAAGGCAAATTCGTATTGGAGGAAAATCTAAATCTAATCGATTGGAACTACATGCCACACCTTCCGGAGTATTCAGTTATAGCAAATCTTCTGGGCACAGCAACTTCAGAGGTGATCGCTGGCAAGAAGCAGCCGAAGGAAGCGCTGGATCAACTCAATGTAGCGGTGTACAAGCTGCTTAAGCAAGCAGGATATTATACAGACCTTAAAGAAAAGACTTTAGACAACAAACCTGAGGTAAAATGAAGAGCAAGATTCAAACAAAGTTTTTAGCTCCCATACTCATTCTCCAACTCATAGCTCTCGGCACATTGGGATATATTGGCTACCGATTCAGCAGCGATATGCTGAAAGTTTCAGCTGAGAAGAGATTTAGCAAAACCATTGAGGCCACCTACGGTCAGATTGAGAATACGCTGCAAGAGAGAATCGACAAGATTAAGACACTCCTCAGAAATCCGTTATTCATAAAGTTCAGCGCTGCACCTCATTACAAGAGCGATGTAGACGTTGAAGTGTTTAATTTTCAGAAGGGAAATGGGCTGTTGCTTGGCGAACCAACAATCGGAGGTACCGTAAATTACCCTATAGGCCTCCTTGCAAATGAGGGTAACAAGGGAATTGTAAACGCTGGCATCTTCCCTTCCGAGGAATACGTTGATGCAAGCGGCATCGTAAAACAGCATGTCTATCTCGGTGGTTCAAACGATGTCGATTTCGAAACCGAAGAGGATAAGAAACTGGACCGTTCAAAGACCGAGTGGTTCAAGAGCGCCATAGAGGGGAACCTATACATTGGCAAGCCTCAGGAGATGTCGCTCCACCTTCGGGAATACGAACCGATAACAATCTCTGCAAAGGAAGTCTTGAATAAGAGACAGCTCATCCCAATAGCTATTCCACATAGAATTGGCCCTATGATAGTTGGCGTGTTTATGGTCACAACTACTCCCGACTTTATATACGCATCGATGCCGAAGGGTGATCTAAAAACAATACTGAGCATCTTCGACAAATCCGGAGGAGTCATCGCATCCGCTGGCAATGAAAGACTTGAAAAGTCTATTCACTATCCACAGGATAGGCACAGTGACAAGGTCGACCAGGGAAAAATACTTGATGATGATAATCTTCTAGGGATGTATCGCGTCTCCCCCTTATCCGGATGGAATATCGCGATGTATGGACTCAAGACAGATATATATGGTGGAGTTTATAGGCTTAGAGCCAATATCATCATCATCATGGTCGCCTCCATTCTTGTAATGGGAATCATCGTCTTTTTTATAATAAGAAAACTCTTAAAACCTGTTCTGAAGTTGACCGGTGCATCAGATAGAATTGCCAATGGGGAATTAGGTGTCACCATTCCAAAGAGTGATGATGATGAGATTGGACAGCTGACAGAATCCTTCAACAAGATGAGCACATCGACAAAGGATATGCACGATCGTCTAAGCCAAATGAACTACGTTAGAAAACAACTTCTACAGATAATCAGCCATGAACTCAGGACCCCGTTGAACGGCATCATAGGATTCTACGATCTGATGAAAACTGAAATTTCAGATGAAAAGGTGCAGGATTATGATGAGTTTCAGGAGTGCTTCGACAGACTAGGGGGAAGCATCGACAGATATAAGAAGTTGGTCGAACGCTTAACGAAGACCACATCGGTTATGTCCGGAGAGATGCGAACAGAAAACGAGATGGATGAACACTGTAATCTGGTTGAAGCTTCATGGCCGGCACTAAATGAAGCGAGAAAGTTCTCTGAAAACATCACCGAAAACTTAGGCTCCGACGAGCTACAGAATATCGAGATTGCCTGCCCTGCCAATGCTATTAAACTCATGCTCGATGAAGCACTATCGAATGCTATCAAGTATTCTCCTGAAGGGGAATCGGTGGATATAAAGTTCACCTCGGATAAGAACAATGTAGCGATCATCGTAACGGACAAAGGCTCAGGAATACCATCCGGTTATATAAACGAAGTTATAGAACCATTCTTCGAAGTGAAAGATTCAAAACTGCATTTCACCGATCGCTATAAGAAAGGCGGCGGCGGCCTCGGCTTAGGACTCACTATCATTGGAAGTATACTTAGAAGATATCAGGGAACTCTCAACATCGATTCCGAAGAGGGAAAGGGCACTACCCTCACCATGACACTACCTATTTTCAATTAGATTAATGCTCTGCTCTACTTCTGTTTATGATGAATATCCAATCCAGCTTTTGCCAGCAGCTCTAGGACTTCACTCTTGGAGCGGCCCGTATCGTGGGCTATCTTCTTGATATCCTCCACCAAGCCGCGGGATAGGTAAAATGCATAGCTCTGCTTACGAGAACGATGATCTGGTTTAGGTTTTTTTTCTATCAAAGGCGCCACTATTACCCCCTAATCTCTATCCAACATATGATAGCACACAATGCAAATTCAATTCAAGGTTTGACTTATATTCTATTATATATTAGAGTTTGTATAGGAAAAGAGATAACAGCTCGGAGGGAATATGAAATCACCTAATTTCAAGGAGTTAGAAAGAAGGGTTCATATCCTAAAGAAGAGATGCCCCTGGGTAGCGATGATGCTTCTACATTGCTTAAAGACCAGAAATCCCAAGGCATTCAAGGCTATGCGCCTGATGCTCGCCCGGCTCGGCCCTACTGCTGCAATATAATGGATATGCACTTAGTGCTGATTTGTGGCTGTTTTGTACTCATACTCCGCTTCGGGAAGGTATTTCTCCAATGCTTTAGCCCTAGCCCCACTGGATGGATGGGACGCGTAAATACTGCTCTTATCCTTCTTCTTCTTGGCCGCCTTCTTCCACAATTCTACAGCAGCGTTTGGGTCATACCCCGCTTTCGCCATATACATAATCCCTAGTTTATCCGCTTCATATTCATTTCCACGTGAATAGCTGGGAAGATATATACTCACACCATCTGAAAAAACCTGCCCGAAAATGTTCGCTCCCTGAGTCAGTCCTCCTGCGCTGATAGCAGTTTGAGCCGCTGTACCCGCCATCAGTATAGTCACACTTTGGCTTACGGCTTCAGTTACGTGCCGTGCATTTGCATGCGCCATCTCATGGGCAACGACAGCAGCAAGCTCATCATCGTTCCCTTTTTCCACCAATCCCTTCTCGTCATCCCAAAGACCGGTATATACCATCATCTTTCCACCCGGTGCACACCACGCATTGACCACATCTGACTGCATGATATGAATTTCATACGGAAAATCAGGATAATGAGTATGCGGTTGAATCTGTTTAACGATTTTTTGCAGACGCTTATATTCTTTTGCATCAGCTTCCTTATCGACCTCCTTCTCTTTCTTTTTGGCCGCCTTGAGCTGAGCATTCAAAACTTTCGTGCCGATTTTCTCTTCGGATTCAATCTTGTAGAAGTTCAGCTCCTTCTTGCCCGTAACGAGATCCTTTGCACAAGCGGTGAACATAAGAGGCATCAGTAAAGCCAAAATTATTCTATATGACTTCATACATCATCCTTTGAGCAGTCAGGTGTTTGACCAATAGTGAAACAGAACGTACTCCCTCGTCCTAATTCACTATCAAACCATATCTCCCCGCCCATAAGCTCTACAAGGCCACGGGAGATAGCCAAACCCAAACCAGTGCCATTTTCCCTCAAGCGTTCATCGGCCACCGCTTGAACATAGCTCTCGAAGATCAAATCCCTACGGTCTTCAGGTATCCCTCTTCCGCTATCCACAACTGTAAAGAGGATATCACCCCTTCGTGGACTATCATTTTTCCGAACGCGTACGCTGACGACACCCTGCTCAGTGAACTTCAATGAATTTCCCAGAAGATTCAACAGGATCCTGACTAGCTTATGTCCATCTGTGTAATATATATGAGGCACGCTGGATTCGATATCCACGGTTAGATCTATACCCTTCTTCTTACAGACTACATCTATTGTCGACACGGATTCCTTAACCAAGTCCGCTATATTAACCTCCGATGGATACAGGTTCATACTCCCAGCATCGAGCTTCGATACATCCAATATTTCATCCACCACCTGCATCAAATTGTTTCCACTGTCCTTGATCGTTCTAATACTTGAAAGCTTCTCAGAATCAGTTTCATCCTGTCCCAATATGTCGGCAATACCTAGGATACCATTCAACGGAGTTCTAATATCATGACTGAGACTGGCAAAGAAATCGCTTCTCATCTTCTTCGCCTTCTCCAAAACATCGATGCGCTCCTGAAGCTCAGCTATTGAACTACGCCGCCACCTCTTTGTAAAACGCAGCGCAACAGGCATTATCAGTGCGCCGATGATTAGATTCACAGCAACTAGAATACCCGCCGTATATATAAATCTAGTGTTTTCAATTGTTTCAATCAATTTGAGATTGCCTAACGAATTATTCTTCATGGTGAAACCGAACACACTCTTAACTATGCTCTGCATATTCGCAAATATCTGAGAGTTAATTTTTGCACTCACAAAGTCCACAACGTAGCTTGAAACTAGATAGCAAACTAGGATTGATGCTGCGGATGACAGAATGACCACGAGAAATATAAGGAGGACGACTCTAGATGACAATTTACTCTTTCCAATAGGCTTCACGATCTAATTTATAATTTTTTTATCCAATTCTGAAAAGGGCATTTATGCTATTTCGACAAATACTGGTGATTTCTGCAAAATCATCCATCGCATGGACTTGCAAGGATACACGATATTTATACGACCTTTATTGCTCGGGGGTAGTTTCTAATGGTGGGAGAACACCTATAACCGTTCTTGCCCTCAAAATTCCTCTATCGTGATATTTGTCGATAATTTCATATTCAACATATCTCGCCCCCGGAATACGTCCGACCATCGACTGAGCTTCCTCACGTGCTCGACTGACAGCCTTTGGAACGCCCCTACCTATCCAATTTAAGAATGCAGAGAGAAATGGACCGGCCCCCGCCGTTGGCACTTCCTTACGCATTAGAAACTCATCCCCACCATCCACAATTGCATTAATTCTAAATAGAGCATGCTCGGCATACTTCCCATAATGCTGACTACGAGTTACCTCAAGCCTGAGGCGATCGCCATAAATTTCCTGTAGCTCTTTGAAAGCAGGGTCAATTCTATGCGCATCACGAATTAGAGCTTCTCGAATCACACTCAATTTCACCTCAGACAAATTCAACTCCTGGCTATATACAACTCCAGCCTTCTTTGCTACTGAGCTTGGGAGCAAACCCTCCCACGCATACACACTGAATGGTTGATCCCTGTTCTGCAGCTTTCTAAGCTCACCATGATATGCATGTGCTTTTAAAGTCAGCGTAACTGCATCATCAAAGTCACCCTCTTCCGTTGCCCTTATTGATTGCCGCACTAATTCATCATGAATTTTTGCGATCACACGTAACGGCATACCGGTAACTTCTTTTTCAACAGCTTTCTCAATATCTTCACGTGAAACCCTGCTTGGATTTGCACCATCCACATGGGATGCAGGGATCAAAAAGTTAGCATCGGAACCACCTACAAGATAAAGTTTTTCTGAAGCTTCATCCAAAAGAACATCACGATCCATATATGATTTCACATCCCCTTCAAACCCTACCATCATCGGTATATTCATTGCGCGCGCCAATATTGCGACATGCGAAAAGTCATGCCCATTAGGAGTTACTATTCCAGCGACTTCTCTTTTCCAAACGGTATCAAGAACTCTAGGATCGCTCACATTGTCTACGAATAAG
>JABGOS010000101.1 GCA_018645265.1 Deltaproteobacteria bacterium | reverse complement strand
TGCACTGAAAACTTTTGAAGCCAGTGCTGGCGGAGGTATGGTTACAGCTATGGTCAATGGAAAACATGAGCTGCTCACGTTGAAGATAGACCCCTCGATCATATCAGCTGACGATGTCGATATGTTACAGGACCTCGTAATTGCTGCAGTCAATGAAGGTTTTAAACAGGCCAACGAAGCTGCGCAAGGTGCCCTCTCCGGTATGATGGGTGGAATGGGCGGATTGCAAAATATGTTTGGTTAAAAAACACTGAACCTACGTGCCTGCGCACCTGTGCAGGTTTGTAGGTTCTTAGGCGCGCGAATGTTGCCAATAGACAAATTAGTTCACGAACTTTCAAAGTTGCCAGGTATCGGCGAACGCACGGCTACGAGACTTGCGTTTTTTATACTGAGGCAGCCTTCCGACTATGCGATGAATCTTTCCCGGGCGCTCGTCGATGTGAAGGAGAAGGTACGCCTGTGTTCCATCTGCATGAATCTCACAGAAAGCGATCCATGTCATACGTGTAACGATTCGATGCGTGAAGAAAATATAATTTGTGTGGTTGAAGATCCCTCCGACATGTTGGCGGTAGAGCGCACGCATGCTTTTAAGGGAAAGTATCATATTCTTCATGGAGCGCTTTCCCCACTGGATGGTATCGGCCCTGATGATATAAAAATTGCGGAGCTGATAAGAAGGCTTGAGGGGGATGATGTGGTGGAGGTGATACTTGCGACGAATCCGAATGTGGAGGGGGAGGCGACAGCTCTCTATCTCAGCAAACTGATCAAGCCGACTGGGATCAAGCTTACGAGGCTCGCTAGTGGGATTCCGGTGGGTGGTGATCTTGAGTATATCGATTCATCTACGCTTTCAAAGGCATTTGAAGAACGTAGGTCTTTGTAACTAATTGAAATTATAGTGTTAATATTTTGTAAGGTTTAGCAACTTTGGGCCACTGGAAAGCCGATAAGTATAGTGAAGGGTAATTTTGACCGAGGAGATACTTATGAAGGTAATGCATGATCCATCAGCTATCAATGAAGGAATGAGACAGAATAAAGTTTCAAAGAATAATTTAGATGGCGTCAGCATCGATGGCTCGACGAAGGGTACATCGACTGTAAAGGCAATGTTGAAGGTATGTAAGGCGGCTCAGAGTTCATCAAACTATTCCTATGGACAACCTACCCATCAGACGACACCAGAAGTTGCTGGTAAGAGTCCAGAATAAAATAGGATATGCAGGAGGGATTATATATAAGGCGGCCCATTACGGGTCGCCTTTTTTTATGCGTCTATCGGCTATCTACTTGATATGTATAATTATATTAACTGGCAGTTCAAGCAACTTTAACCTCATGTTATGCCGATAATATACATAGAACTGAGGAGGAGTATATGAGTGATGTAAATGCCGCACAAACTGCCGCCCTACAACAGCAACAAGCACAGCAAGCACAGAAGGCTGGCTATAGGGCAGATGCTGCAACCTATCAGAGCTTTGTAGGCAGAGTGACTTCTACTCTAGCTGCCCTAGGAAACTTCGTTGTAAATCTAGGCGGCGACGAAACACTACGAACCCCTGATAAGTTTGTGGCTTTTGGCGAACCCGCAAAACCAGCCAAGAAGGAGAAGGTTGATGGTGGTGGCGTAAAGGTTGAAGGTGCTACGAAGCGAGAGGAAGCACTATCGATATTGAAGGAGAAACTGGACGTGGATGACCTGGAGGATATCGAGGCGATTGATATACCGAAGACGGTGGCGACTGAGATTATCAGGCTAAGTGAAAGCGAGGATACTCCGATTAGCGAATATGAGGATGCTTTGCAGGAGATCAAGGATTCGATGGATGCTAAGGAGGATGCTGGTGTGGAGAAACCGAATCCTCACAAGGAGAAAGAGATCGTTGAGAAGGGCGATACTCCTGAAGTACAGGAGGATTCTGCTGGCGTAGACACTGAAACTGAATAGAAAGAATAACGATTGAGAAAGTGTCCGACACTTTTTGTAATAGGTGTCGGACACTTTTTTGTGTCAAAAAATAGGTCAGGTGGGTGTATTTTGACATGTTTAGACGTATGTGGTCGTATAAGTCCAGTATTATCCCTATGATTTCAATTAGTTATGCGTTTTTGGTTGTGTAAGGTGGGGCATAGATATTGCACTCTTACGCCTACTCAGCTGCTTTGTGTGCAGGCGCGGTTGGACGGTTAAGGGGGAATCTATGAAGAATTATGCGGCTGTCGTATTTCTTCTCATTTCATTGGTTTTTTTAGGCGGATGCGGCGGAGCCGGTGGGACACCGCCCAGTAGCATACCTGTAGCCCTTGAGGGGGTTGATGGAGCAAGCGGCGTAGCGGTGAACAGTTCATTTCTCTATACCTTCGATTTTGAGGTGGACACATCGACAGTTACAACGAGCACATATTTTATCGTGCCGACGATAGCTACCGACGTGAATCTTGCGGTTGAAAAATCGGAATATAGTTCGAGTGTATGTGATGTCAGCAGGGCTCTCGCATCAACCGTAACATGTGACTCGAATACAGAATGCCTCCTCGACCCAACGGAGAATTTAAATGAGGGAACCAGTTATACCGCTTGTCTCACGTCAGAAATTTTAAAGGCTACCGGCGAAGCGATAACTCCAGTTGCGATAACCTTTGTAACCGAGGCTGGGGAGTTTGCTATAGCCGGCGTTTTGGATGGTAGAGGTGTTCCAATCTCAACAAGCAGTACTACCGGGGTTGATTTCAACAGTATAACGATAATGTTTACTGAGGTACCAAGCGGCGATGCTGACTCAACGGATTTGCGATGTGATGAGGCAGGCTCAGGTGAGATCGCATATGATGCTGAGATCTCGGGATCCCGTTTTATACTCACTGCTACGGATGCGTATCGATATCAGTTGATGAATTGTACCCTGACTATCGCAAGCGGAGTTACAAACCCTGATGGCGATAGTCTGGCAGGCGACGCAGCCTACTCATTCACCAATGGCTGTGCTGTAAACGATGATTTTAACGTTGATTCTCAGAGCTGCTGGTACGTTGCCCCAGATACCGACAACTCCCCGTGGGCAACATGGGATGAACTTCTGGCAAATGTTCTGACATTTGATACATCGAGCGGCGCTATATCCTTCAGCGATGCTTCAACGAGTTCCGACCTGGATATTGTTTTGGAGAAGACGGTAAATGTCGATTCAACGGGATTTTCACTGGAGCTTTTTATAAACAATGCGACTGGCGTAGATGATGCCAGTATCAGTAATGCTGATGATGGTGCTGGCCTGAGCATGGGTTCATATGAGGATGGCTCCGACGGGTATCTGGAAGTTTATCTGGACTACGATAGCGGTGAATTGCGTAGGGAGTGCCAGATTCAGTACGAGAATGAGAATACAGGCCTTGAATCGGAATATACGCTACCGTGTCCTGAGGGAAGCGAGTACTATCTGCTTTTCAGTGTGGGTGCCTCAGGTGTATTGGCACAGAGTTCCACCGATGGGGTGAACTATACTGATCTTCAGTTGACTTCTGGTTCGAATCCATTTCCTGACTATCAGGAGATCATCGACTCATTCGGCGACAGTTCCTTTGTAGGCTTCGGTTTTGATAGCGCTAATGGTGGAGATATGCGGGTTTCCATAGGTAGTATTGTTACCACCGGTATGACATCCGATGACCAGTATTAATTGGGGGGTTATGAAGAATTATACAGCTATTATATTCCTTATGCTCTGTTTGATGTTTTTGGGTGGCTGCGGGGGCGCGGGTGGAACACCTCCCAGCAGCATACCGGTTGCGCTGGAAGGGGTGGATGGAGAGAGTGGCATCGCGGTCAACAGTTCCTTTCTCTACACCTTCGATTTTGAGGTGGACACATCGACAGTTACTGCGAGCACATATTTTATCGTGCCTACGATAGCCACCGACGTAAATCTTGCGGTTGAAAAATCGGAATATAGTTCGAGTGTATGTGATGTCAGCAGGGCTCTCGCATCAACCGTAACATGTGACTCGAATACAGAATGCCTCCTCGACCCAACGGAGAATTTAAATGAGGGAACCAGTTATACCGCTTGTCTCACGTCAGAAATTTTAAAGGCTACCGGCGAAGCGATAACTCCAGTTGCGATAACCTTTGTAACCGAGGCTGGGGAGTTTGCCATAGCCGGCGTGCTGGATGGCAGGGGTGTTCCTATCTCAACATCCGGCACCACAAACGTTGATTTCAATAGCATAACGATAATGCTTACTGAGGTGCCATCCGGGGATAGTCCCGGATCTGTCATAGTGCAATGCGATGAGGATGAGTCGGGTGAAATTGAATATGATGATGCTGTTTCAGGATCTGGTATCGTATTTACGATATTGGATGCATATCAGTATCAGTTGATGAATTGTACGTTGACGGTATCGTCGGGAGTTACAAACCTTGATGGTGAGGAACTCGATGCAGATTCAAGCTATTCATTCACAAACGGATGCGCCATCGGAGATGACTTTGGAGTAGGGGCTTCCACTCAAAGCTGCTGGGATGTTGCAAGTGATGGTTTCTGGGGTTCATGGGATGAGTTGCTGGATCCCTCTGGAATTTTAACGTTTGTGAATGATGGTATGGCATATGACAGTAACGGTCTTACCGCCGCAGATAGGGAAGGTGTGATCGGCAAGGAGATTACGATCAATGCTGATGAAATCCAAATCGATTTTCATGTCGATTCAATAGCGGTTACAAGTCCGGATGGCATTGACACAGTTCTCTTAGGGATTTTTTCTGATCTTGAGGCTGAACTACAGTCAGGTGGATCAAGCGGTTTTGTCATAGGCCTTTCACCACAGGAGATGATAGATCAATCATGCATGGTAGCATATATTTCCCCTTCAGGTGAATTGAGTCTTCTAACTGAAATATGTGAAAATATTGGGTATTATTTTCGCCTAACGATAAGCGCATCATCCATTACGCCTGAGTATTCCACGGATGGCATTACGTATGATTTAATCGATGACTCAAGTTCAAACTGGCCTCCGAGCGGATATTCACTTGATGATATGCATTATTTAGCCTTAGAGTTTGGAACGAGTTCCACAACGCTTCCAGCACCAGACACGATCTATACGATCAGATCTGTAGATGCTTCTGGAATGACTTCAACGACGTATTATTGAATATCGGTTAAATGTCTGTAGAAATTTGCGATTTGGATGCTATCATCTTCAGCGCTTCTTCTTGTATTTCGGCATGTCGCCACTCTTCATGAAGTATGAGCCTGAATCCTTAAGCTCCAATTGTGGCTGTTTTGATGATGGTACGGAGAGGGAAATCGTGTTGTCGGTGCCGGATACTTTGAAGCTCCTTGCCATGGCGATGAAGCGCGGATCGGATTTTATATTGTAGAAATCGTCCCCTATCTCAATCCATGCCACAGTTCTTTCAGGATTTAATCTGTAAGCTTCATTCAATGATATAACAGCATTGTTGATGTCGCCAGAAGCTCCATAATATGCTGCGAGGTATTCAGTAGATTCAAAGTCACCCCTCAGCATAGATTCTTCCACCTTAGAAAATAATTTTTCAGCCTTCTTCATATTTCCTGATGCGGCTGTTATTGCAGCACTTAGAAGATCACATTCCTCTTTATGTAGGGTTGTTCCAGCACGTCTGGCTTTCTTGTAATACCTCTGAGCATTCTCGAAGAAGTCCCGCTGTTCTATTCCCTGTGTCTTTAAGAAGAGATAGAGGTTGTGATATGCAATCGCCAAATTCTGATAGACCTTGTGGGCTTCATGGCGTTTTGGTTTTTGGTCCATATCGAACCTTGCGATACGCGTAACTTCCCTTAAAAGGTAGAGCCGTTTTGGACAGTCCGGGTTATTTCGAAGGGCTATCACCGAAGCGTTGATATCATTTGATGCGATGGTATCGACCACATCTTTGGATATCGTGCATACCTTTGCGATTTCGTTCTTCTTGGTCTTCCTTCTAGCATATGCCGAATTTGATATGGAGAGGGACGCGATCATGCAGATGATCAGGGATAGGGAGATGCTCTTAAATATGCTAACGCTGTTCATGGTGTATGGTTTGAATTAGTTCTCTGAAATTGCGAACTCTTTATAGTCGCAGCCTGCAGGTTTGTGGACTGCGTTGCCATCTGTTAGGAGTGCGATGCCAGAAGGGTTTTTGTTAAGATCCTTTCCAAAGAGCTCCTTGTAATCCTTTCTGATATCCACCTTATGATGCACCCAGGTACCCTTCTTGTCAGGACCGGTATCAAGGACCTTCATCTTGAGCTTACCCTCCTTACGGGTAACGATAGTCCCAGGTGCCAAGGTCGTGCTCCAGATGTATTTCATCGCGTGACCACTGTATTTGCCGACTACTATGTACAAGCCACATGCACTATCGTTCATCTGATCATTGGACTCGTTGCCACCCTCGGGAAGCGTAGTTGCCCTCCAGCTCCATGAGAGCATCGGTTTTTCCTTTATAGGCCATATGAAATTAAGAAATATCTGTTGTGAGATATCCTGATCGTCGAAGGCATTTATGAACTTCTGTCCATTCTCCTCTTTGACATGGTAGATCTTTCTGACCTTGCTGCCCTGGAAGGGCCAGCTTCGCCATCCTTTTGGATAATTTCCCACCTTCTGCTTAGAAAAATTGTAAAGAAATTGCGGCGCTGCAAATGATGCTCCAGCAATTGCGGTTAGCATTATGACCAGTAGGACTATATATATTTTTTTCATGGTCATAATGATGATGGATTTACAGTAACCTGTCAACGGGTATGAGGGGGTGATTAAATTTTCGACAATCTATTCAAATAACCTTTAAAATCCGTCCCCAACGGGCATTCCAGCGTTAGGGGCTTTCCGCTTTGGGAGTGGTCGAAAATCATTTTGTATGAGTGCAGCAGGTGCCTCTTTGGTGAGAGTATATCCGCAGTTTTTTTATTACTGCTCTGATATAATGCATCACCCGCTATGGGGTAACCGATGGAGGCCAGGTGAACCCTTATTTGGTGTCTAACACCGCTTCCTATTTTGACCTCGAGTAAGGTGTATTCAGTTGATTCTAGTAAATAATGTTCTACGGCGGAGTAGTCAGTTTTTGCAGCTCTCCCCCCATAGTTATCTGAGACCTCTCTGCTGTCGCAGGTTATCATCTTTTTTTTCTTCCTCGGGTGGTGGGCGATATCCTTATCGATCATTCCAGAATCGGGAGGTCGTCCTACAACTAAGGCGAGATATATCTTTTCAATTGATTCAGTAGAAATTATCTCTCTCAGTTGTTCGTAAATGGGTTGATTTTTTGCAGCGATAATCAGACCGGATGTGTCGTTATCGAGTCTGTGTATCAGACCAGCTTCAAGATCGCCATTTTCAATATCCGCTTGTTCTGGAAATTGTTTCAGAAGCCATGCTGCTACAGTGAAGGGGTCGCCCACAGATAAACAGACAGCCGGCATTTCTGCCGGCTTGTCCAGGGCGATGATCGAGTCATCGGAAAATATGATCCTTGGCGTATCTACCATATCAAATCGCTTATGGATATTGCTTCATCTTCAGTTGCATCAGCAACAAAGGCATCCTGAAAATTATTATCCAGAATTATTGCAACCAACGAATCTCCATCCGCTACGGTATCGATCGTGCCATCGGCACCACCTGCAGTTGGCTGTATCCAAACCTTACCATCTGCAGTCGGTGCTACGATGGCCTGTCCATCAAGAGGTTGAAGTGGATTAGAGAGCGCAAACTTTTGTATTGAGTGAAGCTCACCACCAACCTCAGCCGTGTATGTCAATTGATAATTGATGGTCCAATCATATACCTTATCAAAGGTGAAGGCTGCAGTATAACTGACTTCATCGTTTGCGCCATCTCCAAGATAAAACACTTTTACGGCCTTAAATTTTTCATCCAGAACTCCTATTTGGAGTAAGTTGTTGGGGTTCACAAAGAACTTTGTATCTATAGGAGCAATTACCTCTATTTGGGAAGCAGTCCAGCTTTTGATCATCGTTAAATCACTCGGACGAAACAGGGTGAGGTAGCCGTGGGTGGCATTACCGTCATTTGTAACTATCAATCCCAGTGACTGTTCGCCATTGCTGCCGACTGATACGAAATCCATTGCCAGGCTTTGTGTTAAACCATTAATGATATATGGTCCATTCCCCTCATTGGTGGATATGTTCGTGAGGTTTGATAGGGATAGATCGCTTGTCGAAATATTTGCTATTGCCATTGTATCATCGGTTTTCACTGCGATTATGGCAACTGAGCTGGGTGGATCCAGAAACTTTACATGCATAGGTTGGTAATCGATTTCAGTTGAGCTTGCATCGCTCACCGTTGTTACATCTAGAGTGCCGGTCCAGACCGTATAGTCGTCCTTGCTCGTTACAATGAGCTGTACAGCACCCGAAGCTAATGGAACAGCTGCAATTGAATGTGCAAAACATCCGTCGATATTTACCGTGTATAGATCGCTGGTACCTATAACCAGCTGATTCGTGTTTGTGGAGCTACCCTGTTTTAAAAGAATGGATCTTCCGCTTATTGGGTCAATAGTTATATCGACTGCTTGACCATCTACATCATAATCGGCGCATGTAGTCTCGGATGTCGTTGTGGCATCCTGAACTCCGACCGTCATCCTCACGATGTCGCTCGTAAATTCACCGGTATTCTCATCGATGATACCTATTACTATCGAATCGCCTAACTCTGCTGCCAGGAGCATTTCAAACGCACCTTCAGCATCTGCCACTGCACATGCATGTCCATCCTCATAACAAACGCCTGGGAATGAGGTCGCGTAAGCGGATTTTATGATTATATCCAGCAGTATCGCTGAAACCGCTCCTGCGGTCTCCTCATTCACCGCCATGACCATTGCACCGCCATCGACGGCACCTGCGGTACCGGTGATCGTCACGTTGCCACTTGAATCCGGATTGGAGATAGTGATTCTGCCTGTGATAGGTGCTGGAAGGTCTACGGGAGGAGCTGAGGCTGCACTTCCTCCGCAACCTACAAATGTCGTTAGCAGCAATGTCGTTAGCAGAACGAATATAAGATGTCTTGTTGTATCTTTCATATCATCGCCCCTGTTTCATACTAATTTTATGGCCACGTTCTCTCTGAAACGGATATAGCCGTTTCATTAGTTGAGTCTGCCACGAATGCACTCTCAAGATCTGAATCTATAGCAATTCCTATAAGGTTGTTACCTGGCTCTACATCATAGATTTCGCCAGTGTTGGTGCCAACTTCGAAAACAGCAATTGCTGTGCCAAGCCAGAGCCTTCCATCGGAGGTACTTCCAGCAATGTATGAGGTTTTAGAGGTTGTGACTTCCATATCAGTCATAGCCAATCTCGTTATTGGATATATATCGTTGCCATCATAAAGTTCAAAGTAGTGATCACTTGTAACTCTCAGGGTCCAATTTACTTTAAAAATGCTTTCATCTGAAAGATCGGTGTTATATGAAAGCGTGTTATTCGCCTGCTGGAGGTACGTGATCCACAGCCTGTTATTCTCTGAATCAACGAATGCTATAGCTATAAAACCTTCGATGTCGATGTACAGTGCTATCGATGTTACCTCTGTTAATCCAGCTAAATGCTCAAAATCATCAGGGGTTATCGTTGCCAGTGTTTTCAGTGAATCAACATCAAAAAGTGTTAGATACGCTTCATCCGCAGAGTCAGTTCTTGCCAGAAGCGCTGCCAGATCTCTTCCTCCAGACATCCCTATTATCTTCAAATCCAATGTTTCTGCGAGGTCGGTTATTGGAGTCAGTTCCTCACCATTCTTCAAAGAGACATCCATGTAATTTATATTTGATATGTCAGATATAGATACAAGGTCTATAGATATGAGGCCAGCTTCATTGAGGCTAGTTCCTATGAGAGTGTCTGTAGATGATGGTGGCAGCTCCAGGTCTAGGGGGGCGCCGACTGAATCTATTGTCTGGGAGGATGAAATTTTATTTTCAAAAAGATCCCCACGCCACACCTTCTTGTCATCCTTGCTGCTTACTAGAATTAATGTTTTTCCACTTGCTTCCGTCCTTGCCGTGATGGAATGTGCGAAGCATCCTCCGATGGGGATGGTAATCGGTGAAGACTCGCCTACTATTATCTGATTGCTTGTCGTGGAGCTTCCTCGTCTCAAGAGTATCGGTTCACCGGTTATGGGATCAATTACAATATCAACGACAGCGCCATTCACATCATAATCGGCGCATGCCAACGTCTCGACAGCTTCACCGACAGCCCTTCGAATGATTTCACTTATGAATTCGCCGGTATCCTCATCGATGATACCTATAACGATTGAATCTCCAAAGGCTGCAGGAAGTGTCATCTCAAACGCGCCATCATCATCAGCGACAGCGCAAGAGTATCCTTCCTCATCACAGAGTACAGGAAAAGATGTTTCGGCGTATGCTGATTTAACCAGCATATTTAAAATCATCGCTGAAACCGTTCCCGCGGTCTCCTCGTTTACAGCCATGACCATGGCACCGGCATCGACAGCACCTGCAGTACCGGTGATCGTCACGTTTCCGCTGGAATCTGGATTGGAGATTGTAACCCTGCCGGTGATCGGTGCAGGGAGATCTACCGGAGGAGCGGATGATGCGCCTCCACAGGATGTGAATGTTGCTATCAACAACATCGTGACGAAAATTCTTATAGTGTTCTTGAATATTCTTTTCATGATATCGTCTCCCAAGTATCGCTTTCACTCTAATCCGGCCAGATCAGATCTTCAACGGATACAGGTGAATTGGAAATTATATCTGCAACGAACGCCTTTTCAAGATTTTCATCTATGTCGATAGTTATAAAGTCACCACCAGAGGTAACTTCGTTGATAATGCCGGTTTTTCCGGGGGTATCGTCAAAAATTCCCACAGCATCTGTAAGCCACAATTTCCCATTTGATGTTGGACCAGCTATCTGCTTGTTTGAGTTTACTGCATCAGCTTCGGTTGTCGTCATGGCAATGTATGTAAGTGGGTATATACCGTTCGTATCGCTGAGTTCAAAATAGTTTTCATCGAGTGCTTCAAGTGTCCAGTCCATAAGAAATGTTGATTCGGATGAAAGATCTGTGTCGAATGATAGGATGTCCTGATTCTCAGAATAAAGATATGTGATCCACAATAAGTTTTCGTTGGAATCTACAATAGCTATAGCCACGTGATCACTATCGTCGAGGTATAGCGCTATTGAGGTGGCCCGTTCCAGCCCGCTTCCCACATTGCTAAAATCATCTGGGGTAACGGTTGCTAATGTATTAAGAGATTCCACATCGAAGAATGTCAGATAAACACCCTCAGCATAGTCGCTTACCGCAAGCAGTGCACCGATCCCCCTCCCGTCGGACATATTTAATATCTTCAAATCTGTGGTAGAGGTCATGTCCGATATAGGTGTGGTTGTAGCTCCATCCTTCCCTGACATATTGATGTCAGCCGCTGATGTCATTTCATCTATCAGTATTCTAGAGATCCTGATGTACCCATCGTTAGTGAGATATGTAATTAACACGGAGTTTGTTAGAGATGATGGAAGTGCCATATGCATCGGTTGATCAGTTGATTCCTTGGTGAGCGCTCCTGTTATTGCACCTTCACTGAGTTTTCCTGTCCAGGCTATTTGGTCATCTGTGCTGCTGACACCGATTTCATTTTTGCCATCTGCATCCTGCCTTGTGACGATTGAATGTGCAAAACATCCGCTGATAGGAATGGTGACTGGTGATGATTCACCAACTACTATCTGGTTGCTCGTAGTTGAGCTTCCCTGTTTGAGGAGTATTGGTTCGCCGGTTACAGGGTCGATTGCCATATCAACTACATCACCATTCACATCATAATCGGCGCATGCCAATGTCTCGACAACTTCACCAACAGCCCTTCGAATTATTTCGCTTATGAATTCGCCGGTATCCTCATCGATGATACCTATAACGATTGAATCTCCAAAGGCTGCAGGAAGTGTCATCTCAAACGCGCCATCATCATCAGCGACAGCGCAAGAGTATCCTTCCTCATCACAGAGTACAGGAAAAGATGTTTCGGCGTATGCTGATTTAACCAGCATATTTAAAATCATTGCTGAAACCGTTCCTGCTGTCTCCTCGTTTACCGCCATGACCATGGCACCGGCATCGACAGCACCTGCTGTACCGGTAATCGTAACATTGCCACTTGAATCCGGATTGGAGATCGTAACCCTGCCGGTGATCGGTGCAGGGAGATCTACCGGAGGAGCGGATGATGCACCACCGCATGATGCGATCCATATGAGCGCTAAGGCTACAATTAAAATTTGTAATATTCTGAAATTGTGTTTTTTCATCTCACACCGCCTATGTCTTATGGCCAATGGTATGGGAATCTGGGATTCCCTATCGTTAATTGTATCATTATATAGTTTATCAAGCTTCATATTCTCCTCCCCATTATACCAATCATATATATAAGCAAGTCCGATGCCAAGGTTGGTGCGATCAATAAATCACAATATTATCAACGTATTATACGAATCTGGGTATTTTACAGATAAAATAATGTATGATATATATACATTAAATAATACAGTAATGTTCATAATATATAGTATTATTTTATGCAGTGTTTATTATATAATATGAACATAACAATTATATGAGGTGAAAACGTGATGTCGGATAAAACTGGATCGACTGATCTGAGCGTCAGCCATATCGATGAAAAATATAGGGTTGTGGGCAAGCTTGGCGGCGGCGGATTTAGTGACGTCTATCTGGTTGAAGGACCTACCGGAGTCTCTGCGCTGAAACTTCTAAAGCTCGAGATGAAAGCAGGGGTTTTGGATGAGTTTAGGCATGAGTTTGAAATCCTAAAGGATATGCGCCATCCCCACATTGCGGGCATTCTCGATTTTGGCTTCGACGATGAAATCAAGCGGCACTACTTCACATCGGAATATATTGAGGGCAGGGATATAGTCACCGGATCTCGAGATTTAACCATCGAACAGAAGACCGATCTTTTAGTTCAGACGCTTCGCGCACTCGAATATCTTCACTCATACAATATATATCATTTCGATATAAAGGCGACCAACGTACTCGTTCTCGATAGCGCTGAACCGAAGGTGAAAATAATAGATTTCGGTCTTGCAGGTATGGGCCCTCAGGGGAAACTCATTGGAACCCCCTCATATATGCCGCCGGAAATTATCTCGCGCGAACATGCTGATGGGCGTGCGGACCTCTATTCGTTGGGGGCACTTTGGTACTACGTGCTCGTTCGTTCGAATCCATTTCGTGGAAAAACATCTGCCGAGTCGATGGATCGTCAACTTCATCTGATTCCCGAGCTACCATCGAAGTTGAATCCACAGATTCCACAGTGGGTTGATAAAATAGTGATGCGACTCCTTGAGAAGAATCCTGCTAATAGATATTTTCGTCCGGCTCAGGTTATCAGGGAGATAAATCGTTTCTGCGATAAAAAGTATCCCTTGGAGACTCTCGGAACTCTGATGTCCTATCTCCCGGAGGAGGGGAGATTCGTTGGTAGGGTAACCGAGATCGATAGATTGGATAAAGCTGTTGAGGATCTCAAAAAATCGGAAGGCGCTTACTTCGATGGATGGCATGTTGAGGGCGAGCTTGGCGTGGGCAAGACGCGTTTTATAAAGGAGTTAAAATATAGATATCAGCTGAAGGACATGAGAATTGAATTTGTATCGGCAAACGATTCAAAGGAGTTCGGTCAGTGGTGTGATGAGATATCGAACCATATTTCTCGTGGTCAAGGTTCCATCATATTTATTCTTGATGATGCACATGCTCTGATGAAGAATAGAAAAATGCGAGATCGCTTTATAGCGCTCATATCATACGCGCATAGGCCATCTTCGAAATCATCAATAATGATCATCGTATCAATGCTTGGAGCGATGGATGAGGTTACCAGGTCTTGGGAGAGTATGCTTCCCAACCACGTTGCACTTACACCATTTACAGAAAATGAGTTGAATGACTATCTCGTTTCACTTACAGGTCTTGAAAATCCTCCATCATCGTTGCTTACCGAAATATTTATGAGAACAGAGGGTAACCCGCTATTCGTAACTGAGGTTATAAGGTCTCTCATTACTGCCGGTGCGCTATTCGATGAGTTCGGCAGATGGAATGCATCTCTATTTGAAGATGTAGGCGTAGATTTCTCTAAGGCGGGTGTTCCGAAAAGTGTTGAGGATCTTCTGATGGAAAGGCTCGACTCCATGCCGGAGAATGAAAGATATCTCCTCGAGGCACTCTCCGTTGCCGGCAAGCCATTGATTCCAACTGAACTCGGTTCATTGGTAGGAATAGAAGAGCCTCACGGTGCTGTTGCAAAACTCGTATTGGATGGGATTCTCTCTAAAGGTGAAAACTACGAGGTTACGTTTAAGAACGCACTCATGGAGCAGGTCCTCTACGAATCAATTCACCCTGAAAAGAGAGAAGAACTTCACGACACGATTGTCGACGGACTGGATCATGCCAATGTCGATGAAATTCTACATCATAAAAGTCGGGGTTCAGATAAGGGTAAGTCGCTTGATGCGCTTATCACGCTAGGTGAGCGGGTTCTCGCGATGGGTCATGGCGATCTTGCTATAGAACATCTGAGAAAAGCTCTGAATTTAATTTCACAGGATGATTATGAAAGACAGGTCGAACTTCAGATGAAGCTTGGTGAAGCTTATCTGATCAGTCACGATTACGAAGCTGCAAAGGATCATTTCAGGTCAGTAGAAAATTTAATTTCAAAGGGATCAGTCGATGAGTTTTCTCTGAGCTGGAGGGTTGACGCGCTGACAAGGCTAGGTGGAACATATTCAAAATTGCAGGAGTTCGATAGGGCTAGGGCTTCTTTCACAGAGGCCAGGGAACTCCTTAAGAAATCTGACGATGATCCGATAAGGATCAATCTGATAGATAACTTCTTAGCTGGGATATATCTCTCTGAGGGGAATTTCGAGGAATCAAAAAAAATATTTGAAAATACCAGGCAGGAGGTCTCCCAACTCAATCCGGAGGATCAACGGAAGGTCAATAATAATGATCTCGGAGTCTCCTTAATTTATTTAGGTAAATTGGATGATGCGAAAAAAATAATTAGGGATGATCTGGGAAGGGCTAGGGAGTTGGGTGACGATCTTCTTATAGGCAGGGCCTGCTATAATCTCGCCAGGGCTTCGCTTGCTGAAGGAAAGGTCGAGGAGGGTATTAAGGCATACCTCGATTGCGTAGAGGTCTGCAGGAGTTCAAAGAATACGGAGCTTCTGCTTCGCGCATATAACGGTCTGGGCAATGCTTATCAGGTTTCCGGTGATCTTGAGAAGAGTATTGACCATTATGAAAGAGGCCATGCTCTACATGAAAGGATTGGTGATCCTAGAGGTGGTGCTGCTATATCAATCAACATGGGCATTGTTCAGAATATGCTCGGCAATCAGGATAGGGCGCTCGATCATCTGATCCCAGCGGTTGAGCTACTAAAAAATATTCCCGATAAGAATGCATCAGATTGGGTAGCACTATCGAGAGGATTGCTCGAGTGTGCTGATATTTATAATAAACGTGCAGATTATGCTGAGGCGAAAGAAAAGCTTGATGAGGCAATAGGTATAACTTCAGAAATTCCAGCTGCATCCGGTCATAGATTCTGGGCTCTAGCCTCATTTGCTGATGTTGCTCTTGCAGAAGATGATATGGCTGAGTTCGAACGCGTGATATCAATGATGAGGCCAATTGCTAACAGTGAGGCTGAAATCGACAGGCTGAATGAGCTGGAAGGAATGGACAGCACGGATGGTAAAGTGCTTTCTGAAAAAATAGAGACCAAGGGGGCTGCTAAGAAGGAAATAAAAAATAATGAATCGCCGGAGCCGTACCGTAGGATTCTTGAGATTAATAAACTTATAGCAGCTGAAAGCGATCTTGATTACGTCCTGAAAACAGTTCTGTATTATGCGTTAGAACTTGCGAAGGCTGAGGCAGGCGCGATACTCCTTCTTGGTGATGATGATGAATTGGTGGTAAAGTGTAAGAGGAATATGGAGGAACGTGATGACGATATTGCGATGAGCCTCAGTATTGCGAAGCGAGTTTTGCATTCCGGAGATATAGTCATAACGGATGATGCTATGGCTGATGACAACCTTGTCGCGGAAGCTTCCATTAGCGCCAACAAACTTAGATCAATTCTCTGCCTTCCAATCTGTTCTAGAAAGAAGACTATTGGAGTTCTTTATCTCGACCATAGATTTCAGATTAAAGTATTCTCAGATGTTGATATGGAGATTCTTGAGGCATTTGCGGATCAGGTTGGACTCGCTATAGATTCAGCTCAGAGATTGTCGCATTTAGCATTGAGGGAGCATAAGTTAGAGAGCGAGCTTGCTGAAGTATCAAGAAGGGTCGAGCGGTATGAGGAGATGATCGATGAGGAGGGCCCGAAGCTTCGATACGATTATGGAATGATCGCAGGTAGAAGTGCATCGATGCAGGAGTTGCTTAGGACTATTGATAAGGTTGCCGACACTGATATCTCTGTATTCATCTGCGGGGAATCGGGTACTGGAAAGGAGCTGATCGCAAGATCGCTTCATGAAAATAATCAGGCTAGAAAAAATGGGCGCTTCATGGCGATAAATTGCGCAGCCATACCCGCTACGCTCATCGAGTCTGAACTTTTCGGCTATAAGAAGGGTTCCTTTACCGGTGCATCAAAGGATAAGATCGGTCTTATAGAGGAGGCGAGCGGTGGAACTCTTTTTTTAGATGAGATAGGAGATCTCGATCCAGCTCTGCAAGTAAAACTCCTTCGCGTGCTTCAGGAGAGGGAGTGCACGAGGATAGGTGATTCAAAGGTAATACCGGTGGACATCAGGGTTGTCGCTGCATCAAACAGGGATATAGATCAATTGGTAAAGGAAAATGCTTTTCGAGAGGACCTCTACTATAGACTCTGTCAGATGCGCATCGATATTCCACCCCTTAGGGAAAGGCCTGAGGATTTAACATGGCTTGCCAAAAAATTCGTGGAGGACCTTTCCCCGGATAAGAAATTGACGATAAGCACCGAGCTCATGAAGCGATTTATTGTCTACGAGTGGCCTGGAAATATTCGTGAGCTGGAAAATCTCATAGAGGTAGCGTGTGCGTTGACCGACGGTGATGTCATTGATCTGAATGCCATACCTGAGAATCATCCGTTAATTCAGGGTGTGAGTGGTGGGGGGCGAGAAGTGGAGGAGAGGAAAGAAGATGTACGTAACTCTGTAAGAATTGATGATAAGAATGTCTATGATCCTTCGAAGCCCTGGCGCGAGTATGAGGCGTTGATAATAGCGAAGTGCTATGGGGCGAATAACTTTAAGGTAAGACCTACGGCGAAGGAATTGGGAATTGCAGCGACGACGCTCTACAAGAGAATGGATGAATGGAAGATGAAGGAACACTCTGGCAGATTATATTTAGAGGCATTCGATTATACGCGCGGCATGAAACTGGATGATTACATTCCACTGATATTTAAGGCTGCACTAGATGCTGTGGATGGCAAGGCATCGCAAGCGATTGCGAATTTGAGGGTGAGTCAGGGTTATTTTTATAAGGTTATGAAGAAAGTGAGCTAAGGACTTACTCAATTTTCCATACTTGAATTTTTGAGGTTGAGAGGGTTTCTCCTACACGTTGTATTCCAGCCATTACTATGTTGCCTTCTACATCGAGTGTCACTCCATAGGGTATGTCCGAATAGCCATTTCCTTCTCCAAAGACTGCCACACCAGCTGTGCCAAAGCCGTCATCGAAATCACCATTTAAATCGAGCCTCCATACGACAGCATCAGATCCTCTTTGAGTTCCTACAATTACGCGGTCGTAGCTATCAAACGCTATGTCTTCAACAAAGACATACGATCCCTCAGCCGTCAGGCGTTTATAGCCTATTCTGGATTCACCCTCCTCCTCGCCGAATGTCGTATCAAGTTGGCCGTTGACATCATATCTCCATATTATGCCCTGGCCAGGATCAACGCAACTGCCACACAGATCAGGACGTTGAACATAGTACTTACCACCGACCCATATGTTTTTATTTGGGCCTACAGTTACACCGTAACCGTAGTAAGCAACTTCGTATGTATCATTGTCATCGGTGTCGGAGTTGAACAGGACATAACCATCGGCAAATCCATCGCTATCATAATCATCTCCGAAGCCCTGTGAAGTCTCGCTTCCTACATCGAGGGAACCGTTGCTCAGTAGCCTTCCAAGAAACATTTCATTGTCATTCATGTCATCGGTGAACATGTGACCAACAAAGTAAATTCTTTCATTTTCATCGATTGCTATGTCCTCAGTGTACGCAGCTATGCCAGGATCAAAAGTATATAGGCCATCATCGGAAAAGCTCGTATCCAAGGTGTCATCAAGATAGGCCCATACAGCGGTTCTGCTGCTGCGTATGCCACCTATTATCGTTTGGCCATCAGAATTAATTATGCCAGTTTTAGCCCAGCTATAATCGTCATTTATTAAGTACCCATCCGGAGAGTTAAAGGTAGTGTCAAGCGATCCATCAAGTGTGTATTTCCACATCGCCATCTGAGCAGAGCCGAATGCACCAGTTGCCGTATAGGCTCCAAACATATAGAGGTCCGTGTCATTATCAATAAATATGGAATCACCTTTCATTCCTTCCCCGTCACTTGGAGTAGCATACACATATCCGTTGGGGTCGTTGAATGTAGTATCGATGGCTCCCGCCGATGTGAACTTCATCGCAACCAAACTGCTTGTGCCTGTAGCTGTAACATAGCTTCTTCCAGTCGTGTAGATATTGTTGTTGCTGTCTACAGCCACATCTAGAGCGAAATCATAATCGCTGTCAGGGAGCTCCAGATCACTGATCACCTTGCTGAATACTGCGTTGCCAATCGTATCAACCTGCGGCTTGCCGGTTGCATATTCGGAATCGGGAGTTTCTGTTTCATCGCTTAAAACTGCAGTTACGACGTAGTAATAATTCGTCCCGTTTGTCAGGCTGGAGTGATTGTATGGGCTGGTTACACCCTCGACTTTTGTGCCGTTAGTTTTTGTGACATCGCTGCTGGTAGACCAGTATAGGTTGTAGCTAGAGGAATTATCACGGTCATCCCACGAGATGGTAAGTTCTTCATCCAAGGTTACTGTTTCATCATCGGCTGGTAGTACGACTGAGACATTTTCCACAGCAAGAATTTCATTGGCATTCGATTCGCTAGTTGCGGTTACAGCAGGTAAGTCCGATGCCGTGTATTCACAGTTTGACTCAGCAACTACCAAGCCATTATCATCGATGCAGATATCAGTTTCTTTTGAGCCATCCAACGCATTAACCTTGAGCCACAGGCTAGCCGTGTTTTCATTTGCGACTGCGTTTACCTGAGTAACGTCGGAATACCAGTCGTTCTTATAGCATTTGATGAGAGTATTGTCGGAATCTGGATTTGAAATGGTACACTTTGCTTCCAGTTCAGAGACAAGCCAGTCATCCCACGCCACATTTCCACTCCAATCATATGATATTGTATCTTCACTGAGAGATGCTTTTATATAGAGCAGATCTCCTCTTTTGCTCGGATCCGGATCAATTCCTGTTAGAGATGTACCATCAGGGTCTATTACAAACCACTGAGTCCATGCTTCATTATCAAAATTCGTAATGCGCATTGCTAGAAAAATATTTCCATCGATCGATCCGGTTAAGCAGACAGGAAGGTCGGTCAAGCTTCCGGAACATTCGTAATTGGCTATTTGCACAGCCTCAATTTCGATATCATCGAATGATTCCGTTGTCTGGCCATCCTCTGTGGGGGTAAAGGAATAATTTTCAAGCAAATCTCCCACTTTCTTGAACTGCTCCTGTACGTTGTAGGCATTATCGATTGGCCCGAGTAGACTGTTATCCTTAGAAAGAAAGTCGGTCAGACTCTTTGCCGATGCCGATTTATCGAGAACGATGCTGTTGAATTCAACGGTTGTTGGAATGTCTGCTGGTGGTGTAGGCGCTGCTTCGCCGCCATCATCTCCTGGTCCATCCCCACCGATCGTTCCGCTCCCTATTCCAGAGGATGCAGCACATCCGGACAGAGCCAGAACTAGCATCGATACGAAGATCAATAATGTGGATTTAAATTTTTTCATATCCCTACCGCATATAAAGCAAGTTGCATGCCAAAAGAGTCGGATAATTGGCTTTGTAATGTTCTGAAATTATTGGGGTATTTGGCGGGGGTATTTAGGGTAGGTCAGATGCTGTGTCAAAAAATACCCGTTGGAACGGCATTTTGACGCTATATCTAAACGCCTTGAAAATCAGGTGATTGAAGCTCGTAAATATTTATAACTCTTATACAACAGTCAAAATCTATACCCCCTTATGGAGGCCTGTTTTCTGAGTAAAGGGCCATTTGAGAGCATTCTTCTTATAGCCCTTATCATTCTGTGCAGCTAATCATGACGTTGAAGTATTATGCGTCGTTATTTTTTTAAGGTTTATTCAGTAACCGGGCGTTAATTAAGAATATTCTGACCAGTAATGCCTAGGATATCGCAACTTGTGGTTGGTTTACTAAGGCGTCAATCTATTCAGCAGTCTTGGGAATGGAATCGTTTCACGAATGTGGGATATGCCGCATACCCAACCGACTATTCTTTCTAGTCCATAGCCAAAACCGGAGTGTACGACGCTACCGTATTTTCTGAGGTCGAGATACCAATCGAACGCATTTTCTGGAAGTTTATGTTCTTTGATCCTCTTCAGGAGGGTGTCGTAATCATCTTCACGCTGCGAACCTCCGATTATCTCTCCATAACCTTCCGGTGCCAAAAGATCTGAGCAAAGTGCGAGACCATCATTGTTGGGATCACGCTTCATGTAGAAGGCCTTCACTTCGGCAGGATATTTTTCGATGAAGACCGGTTTGTCGAATTTCTGTGTGAGGATTGTTTCATCATCAGCGCCCAAATCCTCCGTCTCCTTGATGTCGCTTCCGTGTTCCTGAAGTAATTTTACCGCGTCGGCATGTGTCATTCTTGGAAAGGGTGCGGTTATGTGTTCGAGTTTCGATACGTCACGTTCCAATATCGAAAGGGCATCCTGACAATTTTCAAGACACTTCTTAACGATATGGCTAATCAGTTGCTCCTGTATCTCCATACTTCCGTTGTGGTCACAATATGCCATCTCAGCGTCCATCATCCAAAACTCTGTAAGGTGGCGCCGTGTTTTACTCTTCTCGGCACGAAATACCGGACCAAAATCAAAGACGCGTCCCAGGCTCATGATTGCAGCTTCAAGATAGAGTTGACCCGACTGTGAAAGATAAGCCTTTCCGAGATCAAAGTAATCAATTTCAAAGAGGGTTGTCGTTCCCTCACAGGCAGCAGGTGTTAGAATTGGTGAATCTATTTTTGTGAATCCATTCAATTCAAACCATTCGTACGTGGCGTTGATGACTTGATTGCGGACGCGCTGTATAGCCCATTGCTTTGGCGAACGCAGCCATAGGTGACGGAGGTCGAGGAGAAAATCTACACCGTGTTCCTTCTTTCCTATCGGATATTCCGGTGCCACCTGCACAACTTCTATATCGGAAACTTGAAGTTCATATTCATCCTTCTTGGGATGCTTTGAAACCTTTCCTGTTAGAATTGCTGAACTTTCCAACGTAAGTTCGTGAGCATCGTTCCAGGTTTTTTCTGACACATCCGGTTTGTGTACGATCCCCTGGATAAATCCTGAACCATCACGCATCTGCAGGAATGTTATTTTCCCTGAGGAACGCAGATTGTAGATCCATCCCTTGATGGTAACGGTTTTGTCGACGTATTTTGAAATATCTTTTATGAATACATCCATGATTCTTTCCTCACACAGCAGATTGTGAATGGTTTATGACCTCTTCCATGAACTGTTCGATCTCCTTTTTGTGATTCTTATAGCCATAGAAGATATTGGCCTGCAGAAAACCCGCTGGATCGCCGGTGTCAAACTGGCGCCCCTCATATTCATAGGCAACCATCTTGCCCATCTTAGCCAGCGTGTTCATAGCATCGGCTAATTGTATTTCATTATTCTTCCCTGGAGGTGTCTCTTCGAGAATCTTGAATGTCTCCGCAGGAAAAAGATATCTACCAACTACTGAGAGGTCGGATGGAGCTTCCTCGGCAGAGGGTTTTTCAATAACCGCGCTTGCGTAATGGAACTTATTTTCTGAACGTTCTATGTCGTAGATTCCATAGAGATGAATCTGGCTCTTTGGAGTGTGCTCGGTTGCGTTTACTGCACAACCTGTTTTTTTGTAGGCGTCTATAAGCTGTTTACAGCATGGGGTTCTGCTCTCGATAAGAACATCCGGCAGAATCACGATGAATGGTTCATCGCACACAGCTTCCTTCGCACACAGAATCGCGTGTCCAAGGCCTTTAGGATTTTCCTGAGGTGCCGTTGTTATCTTAACTTTCTTCAATAGGTCGGATAGACCATCTAGGAGGGCTTCCTTCCCAGCGGCCTTTAACTTTTGGTCGTAGGCGGTATCCGTTCTAAAGAAGTTTGTGATTTCCTGTTTGTCCGGTGAGGTGATGAGCACGACCTCTTCAATGCCGGATGCTGCTGCTTCCTCGATCACAATCTGAAGCGTCGGTTTGGTTCCCACCGGCAAAAGTTCCTTTGGAACTGCTTTGGTTACGGGTAGAAACCGAGTTCCCATTCCCGCTACTGGTATCGCTGCTTTTCTGACTTCTGACATTGCTTCCTCCTTTTCGGCCGCACAAGGTAGCAATAGGCTATATAGCTGTAAAGTGTTAATTAACAAGTATTTAGGGGTTAAATCAAAAAATATGGCTGTCCTGTGGTTGGATCCTTCTCAATATGAACAGAGGTGTCGAAGACGCGTTCGATTATCGGTCGACTTATAACTTCATCCGGCGTGCCTGCGGCTTCAATACTTCCATCCTTTAGAAGGATAATGTGATCGCATATCGATGATGCGATGTTTAAGTCGTGCAGGGCACATATAATTGTAAGTCCTCCATCATGATTGAGTTTGAGAAGGGTGTTCTTAAGTGCGCTGATATGTTTGATGTCAAGAAAGGTGGTTGGTTCGTCGAGCATCAGGATTCTCGGGTTTTGGGCTAATGCTCTAGCCAGCAATACCCTCTGGCGTTCGCCGCCTGATAGTTCATCGATATTTCTCGAAGCGAACTCATAACAATCAGTTTTTTTCATAGCATCGATTGCGATGTCGATGTCATCCTTTGACTCAAATCCATACGGTGAAATGTACGGTGTTCTACCCATGAGGACTATTTCCAGCGATGTGAAGGCGAATGGAGATGAACTCATCTGCGGCACAACGGCGACCCTCTTTGCGAGCGTTCTATAGGGGATACTCTTTAGATCATCTCCATCTATGAGTATGGATCCTGCATCGGGTGCGTTTGTTCCACTGAGTAGATTGATAAGGGTTGATTTTCCTGCACCATTCGGACCTAGGATGCCAACGATGCTGGCATCACGGATGTCGAAGGAGATATCATCTATGACGATACTTTTTCCATAGGAGAAGCTCAGCTGTTTTATTTCTAATATTTTATTCATCTTTGATAAATACTCCTCCACTTTTTATGAGTGAAGTGTTTCCCTTATTACATTATATTTCTTCTCTTCAACAAAATCATAAATAGCGGCGCGCCAATGAGCGCTGTTATTACACCTACAGGCAGTTGTGTTGCGTATTGCGTATTCATGAGAACCGTCCTGGCTCCAGTGTCAGCTAAAATGAGGAAAGCTGCGCCGAGCAATCCTGAGGCTGGAATTAAGATCCTGTGATCCGCACCAAAGATTAATCTCACTATATGTGGGATGAATAGACCTACAAACCCAATCAAACCAGATGCGGCAACAGCCGCACCGACCATCAGCGATGCTGAGCAAAATACTATAATTCTCAGCTTATCTATATTAATGCCGAGGCTCTTAGCTTCGTTGTCGGAAAGTAGAAGAAGATTCATTCTCCTTGCGAGAAGCGTAAGTATCGTGAAACCGGTCAAAACAAAAAACGCGACTATGCCGACCATTCCGAGTCCGGTTTCCTCTAGATTGCCGATCAGAAGAAAGAGAATCTGATATGCCTCCTCCATCGTCACCATTGCATTGATAAATAGAATGAGCGCAAAACAGAACGCGTTGAAGATTACACCGGTGAGGAGCAGTTCCGTTGAACGAAACCTTCCACGTCCCTTGGCTATCCAAAAGATGCATAACATCGCAATCGTGGCTCCGACGAATGCCAGGAGGGATATCCATATGAAATGAAGCCGGAATCCAACAGCTAGCACGCTTCCTAAAGCTGCTCCGCCGGAAACTCCAAGGATGAATGGGTCGGCAAGTGGATTCCTGAGCAGGGCTTGAAATGCTCCGCCGGATGTCGCGAGCGCCATTCCAACTAGAGCTGCTAAAAGAACTCTGGGAAGCCTTGCGGAAAAGAGGATGGCATGGGCTTTTTCGCTATGTCCTGTAATTGCATCGAACATGTTGATAGATTCACTTCCAGTGGACATAGCGAAAATCATCGATACTCCCAGTAGAACAAGGAGTATTAAATTAATCGACAACCAGCGTTTATATGTGAGGTGCGCAATCATATTTGTTATTCTGAGTGAATCATTTTAGCGAGCTTTTCCAGGCCATCCGCCAGCCTGGGCCCACGCCTTACATCGCCAGTGTTCATACTGTATACTTTCTTTTCACGAACTGCCCTTAGTGCATGAACCCCGCTCCAAATTTTTCCGCTTTCATCGTTCTTTTCACTTCCCATCGACAGATCGATGATCACATCGGGATCCATCGAAATCAGCTCTTCAAGGCCGATCTTCGGATATGGAATTTTGCTGGAGGCCATGGCGTTTGTCGCTCCAATCGTATCCATGTGTTCATTCATGTAGGAGTTCGTTCCAGCAACTACTATTGGATTCCTTCCCCATACGATTAGGATTTTTTTCTTCTCAGCGGATATCCATCTTTTCTTAATAGAGGTGAGTTTGCTTATCATGTTGCTAGCGAGGGCCTCAGCCTTTTTTGGCTCGCCGGTTAAGTTTCCAATTTTTCGAATCGAGTCGATCATATCTGCAGTTGTGCGAAAGGAGGTA
>JABGOS010000094.1 GCA_018645265.1 Deltaproteobacteria bacterium | reverse complement strand
ATGCAGTTCATCGCAAGTTTGCCAACCTGCCATAAAGTTGGCTTATTAAATACAGGACTGGCTGAAGGATCAAATAATTCTATACCTGCACCTGTTAACCAAGCTATGCCGGAAGCAAATAGAGTCAATTCCGTAACACCAAAAAGAACCGTTATGGGTGTAGCCCATTGGTGTTCACCAGGTGGAGCCTTAAAAGTCGCATTTATAAAACGCGTCCAAGCACCCTTTTGATCACCTGAAGGATCAGGCTGGCCTGGTGTAGATCCTCCTACTTGTCCAGCTGTAGTATTAACATCGCCATCTGGGGATGTGCTCGATGCCAGTAATGGCTGAGTAAAGACATCCTCTCCCTCCTGCATCATCTGAGAAGGAGCTGTAGGAGCTTGCGGTCTGCTAAAGATGTCCGCACCCATAAAAATTGCATGGCCAACCTTTATAGAGAGATCACCAACGCGCTGACGAAATCTGGAAAATCCTGCAGACCAGGCGTTTAAGAACCCAGAACCAGTCGCAGGTGTATGCGTAAACGCACTTCCATTAGCTCCATATCCGAGAGAATTCCCAAATCCAACCGCAGTCATAAATTGTGCATGCGGATGGGCAGAAACTACACCTGGAAATGCTGCACTGGGCGTCAATGTGGACATCAAAAAACCTCCCTATAGAGTCGGATAAAATCCGCGCCTTCTTAACACAGAATAGACCTAAGTCAAGAAACTTACTGAAATAAGGGCATTTTTCAACTTACATCATCTACTGACAGGCGATTAACTAGCTAAAAAAGCACTCCCATTTTCCCGCTCAGCACCTTCAAATCTGACATCTTATCGGTTTTTTCGCGGAAGAGTTGCGTAGTTTTTTTTGCTAAAGATTCTGTAGAATCGATCTTAAATATCTACAAATGAGAACCCATCATAAAAAAGCCCTGCCAAATGGCAGGGCTTTTTCTTTTCTATTTCATAAAGAGACCTAGATCTCCTCAACATCATCCTCATGACCGAAGGCGTCCTTACGAGAGAGACGGATCTTACCTGAATCCTTGTCTATCTCTGTAACCTTAACGACAACCTCATCGCCCATCTTCAACACATCGGAGACTTGCTTGATCCTCTCCTTTGCAATCTCTGATATATGGAGAAGCCCATCCTTCTTAGGAAAGATTTCAACGAAGGCACCAAAGTCGGCAATGCGCACGACCTTACCTTTGTAGAATTTTCCAGCCTCTGGCGATGCTGTGCAGCGTCTAATCTCGCGAAGTGCCTGGTCGCCACTAGCTTGATCAACTGCACCGACGAGAACCGTTCCATCATCGTTGATATCGATGCTAGCACCGGTCTCTTCGATAATCCTGCGAACATTCTTACCACCAGGGCCTATAAGATCACCGATCACTGCAACAGGAATCGTAACCATTGTAAGTTTCGGAGCATACTTCGACAATTCCTTACGCGATACTGAAATCGTCTCATTCATCTTGTCGAGTATATGAAGTCTTGCATCACGAGCCTGAGCCAAAGCCCTATTGAGAACATCACGATCGATACCGCCGATCTTGATGTCCATCTGTAGTGCCGCAACACCGTCGCGCGTTCCGGTGACCTTGAAATCCATGTCACCCAGGTGATCCTCATCACCCAGAATATCGGTGAGAACTGCTTTTTTTCCATCTTCATCGATGAGTCCCATCGCGACACCCGCAACTGGGTGCTGTATCGGAACACCGGCGTCCATCATGGCAAGAGTTGTTCCACATACCGTCGCCATCGAAGAAGAGCCATTCGACTCAAGAACCTCGGAAACTGCACGAACTGTGTAAGGAAAATCCTCTTCCTTAGGAAGTACCCTCATAATCGAACGCTCGGCTAATGCGCCATGTCCAATTTCACGACGGGATGCGCCGCGGAGAAACTTCACCTCACCCACTGAAAAGGGCGGGAAATTATAATGAAGTATAAATTTTTTGTAATAGTCAGCGGTGATATTTTCGATCAACTGCTGATCCCTTTTCGTACCCAGCGTCACAGTTGTTAACACCTGTGTCTCACCCCTTGTGAAGAGCGCTGAACCGTGAGTCCTGGGGAGAATAGCAACATCGCATGCGATCGGTCTTACATCCGTCAAACCACGGCCATCGATGCGTTTACTATCATTGACGATCATTTTACGTACAAAGTCTTTCTTAATATCGCCAAAAATTGCCTTCACGTTATCCTTCATCGCAGTTTCGTCATCCTCAGGAACGACTTCCTCTACGATCTGTTTCTTCAACGCGTCGAGCGCTGCATAACGTTCAAGTTTTGTCGGAATCGTAACGGCCTTGGCTACCCTGTCACCTACAACTGCTTCTACCTTACCACGAAGCTCACTGAGGTCAGGAAGCACTGGATCGGCCCACTTCTCTGTACCAACGTCCTTCTGAAGCTTGAGCTGCGCCTCGATCACGGGCTGCATACCCTCATGTGCGAACATGAGCGCCTCGACCATATCCTCCTCGGACACTAACTCAGCACCGCCCTCGACCATAACGATTGCATCCTTAGTTCCAGCAACGATCATGTCGATGTCACTATTCAAACGCTCATCTTCAGTGGGGTTAATGACGAACTTTCCATCCACCCTTCCAACGCGCACGCCAGCAATAGGGCCTTTGAATGGATATGGTGAAATCGTCAAAGCTGCTGATGCACCGATGATACCCAACGTATCGGGATCATGATCATTATCAGCAGACAGCACTGTCGCTATGATCTGCGTCTCATTGAAATATCCGTCAGGAAAAAGCGGTCTTACCGGCCTGTCGATCAAACGACTCGTAAGAATTTCTCTTTCTGTGGGTCTACCTTCCCTCTTGAAGAATCCACCAGGAATCTTTCCAGCTGCGTAGGTCTTCTCGGTATAATCAACCGAAAGCGGCAGAAAGGAACGATTCTCAGACGCTTCACTCCTAGCCTGCGTGGTTACGAGCACCACACTATCACCGTAGTGAACTGTCACTGAACCACCAGCCTGTTTCGCAATTCGACCGGTTTCGATCTTCAACGTCCTTCCACCTAACTGTGTTTCTACATTTGTTACCATAACATCTCCTTTTAGGCGCGATGATCCACGCATACACAGGTACACAACGTACGATGCACGCGTCGCTCTACACCAACATACATATTTTGGGAAATAATCACTGTGGATGATTTCTTTCTAGGAGGGTTTCCACTGATAACTTACAAAAAAGCTCGCCTAATTGCCAGGCGAGCCATTGTTTAAATTATCAGCACCCTCCTCGCTTCACTACATCCGGGGCTATTTCCTAATGCCAAGTTCCTTGATGATCTCTTTATACTTCGGATCATCGTGCTTCTTGAGGTAACTCAGCAATTTACGCCTACGGCCGACCATCTTGAGTAAACCGCGACGGCTAGAATGATCTTTCTTATGATCAGCAAAGTGTTTCGTCAGCTCAGTAATACGGCCTGTGAGGATAGCTACCTGCACCTCAGCCGAACCCGTGTCACCTTCGTGGGTACTAAACTTACTGATCAGTTCTGTCTTCTTCTCTTTATTCATAGTCATAATGGTCGAACTCCCTAACATAGGCATTTTTGGCTGTAAAGCCAAATCGTGAAAATACGTTAAAAAATCAGTCCTCTACCGGTATTAGCTTCTGATTCAGAATATCCGGGTTTTTTTCGATCTCATCAAGCGATACAGCATTATCTATTGTATATGATCCACTTCTCAGTCTTCTAATTCCTGAGGCATGTCCTCCACACCCCATCATCTCACCGATATCCCTACATATACTCCTGACATACGTGCCTGATTTACATTCAAGTTTCATCTTAATATCAGGTATGTAAGTATCTAATATACTGATATTATCCACGTGGACTGGTCGTTTATCAGGATCAACGGCCTCACCCCTTCTGGCGAGTTTATAAGCCCTCTTTCCCCGTATTTTTACAGCAGAGAAAGCAGGTGGTTTTTGCATTATTCGACCCTCAAATTGCGGAAGAATTTCTTTCAACTTGTCTGCCGCATCCGCAGGAACCTTGAACTCCTGGCGAAGCTTGCCGGTATCATCATCCGTCTCAGTGCTAACACCCAGTTTCAACGTGAATTCGTAGATTTTCTCCACTCCCGCCAATCTCGCCGCATGTTTGGTAGCGCCATTAATAACTAGAGGCAACACACCGGTCGCTGCTGGATCGAGCGTACCAAGATGTCCCACCTTCTTTGCACCTATCAGGTCTTTAACCCTCTGAACAACATCGTGTGATGTCATACCACTTGGCTTATCTATTATCAGAACTCCGTCCACTGTTGTCACCTCTACTTTCGTCATACGGTTAATGAATCTGAAATTGCGCTTGCCACCTTATCCTTGGCTTCCTGAAGAGAAAGGCGCACACGAAAACCGGCAGCATGTGCGTGACCGCCGCCGCCAAAACTTTTGGCGATCTTTGCAACGTCCACCACATCCTTAGATCTTAAGCTTATTTTTACTGCACCATCCTCAACCTCCCTAAACAAAGCTGCGACCTCCACTCCAAGTACCGACCTGGGATAAGTTGCGAACTCCTCAGAATGCTCCATCAAAGCTCCTGAGCGCTTTAACATATCTAGCGTAAGGTCCATAGTACAATATTGACCGTTCATCGACACTTCCATGGACTCTAGCGCATACGACAAGAGCCGCATAGCTGCAAAAGGCTTTGATTCATCCAGCTCTCTCGCTACTGTCCAAGGACTGGCGCCCGCCTCGACGAGTTGTCCAGCAATCTTCAGAACATCTGAACTCGTATTCGAGTATTTAAAGAAGCCCGTATCAACGACTAGCGTCGTGTATATAGCTTGAGCGATCTCCGAACAGATTTCCACGCCCGCATGCTCAAGGAGATGAAGGACCACCTCACCGGTGGAGGCAGCGTTCTTATCTATCAAGAGGAGATCCGCTTCGACACCTTCCAAATCATGATGGTCAATACATATCGTGTTGCCAATATTTTTTAAATTAGCAAAATCATCTGAAACTCTATTCTTCTGAGCACAGTCGACCATTATCATCATGTCATAGCTCACATTTACATCTATATCTGTGACAAATTGCTCGTAGTTTTTCAAAAACTTAAGATTAAATGGTACTCCGTCGCGATTATACATAACCACGCTCTTCCCCATCCTACCGAGAGCAATCCCCAACGCCAACGTCGAGCCTATCCCATCACCATCGGGATTATAATGAGAGCCAATTATAAAACTCTTCGACTCCTTAACCCTATCGACAAATGAATCGTAATTAACACTTTTACTCATGTCGACTCCCTCTCTCCGAACAAGGAATCGATCTTTTCACAGAGGTCGATCGATTCATCATAAAAAAACTGAATATCAGGCGTATATTTGAGATTGAGCTCCCGCGCTATGCGTTTTTTGAAAAAGCCCTTAGCGCTATTGAGTCCACGTTTTGTCCTATCCTCTAACTCATCAGTCTTCTCAAGAAGATAGAAATACACTCGAGCAATTTTGAGATCCTTAGTCAAAATTACGCGCGTTATATTAACACTTTCCAGGCGTGGATCCGAAACCTCGGTAAGAATTGCCTCAACGATTAACCGCTTAACGCCGTGGGCCACCCTTTCAGCCCTACTATAAGGTAGATTTTTAATCATGTTATAATGCTCGCAATCTCATACATTAATAATTTCCATATCTACATCTAAAATCTCAGCCAAACCCAAATCCTCAACGTAATTCGCCATCTTTTGCATAATACTATCTATGTTCTTACTATCATTCCCAGTCACCGAGAAACCCAGTCCTGCCTTTTGCCACTTATCGAGGCTATCCACCTCTGCAACCGGAATCTTAAATTTATTAAACGTTCTATCCTTAATCTTTCTAACGACTCCCCTCTTCTCCTTTAACGAATGACAAACAGGAAGATATAGGACCAATTTGCAGATGCCGACTATCATATTTCGCTTCTCGGTATTAGAACACCGTCACATGGCAACAGTCGAAAGTCGTTTTAAAGCTTCGCTGCAGTCTTCTCTATTATATAGGCCTGAATTAGATCGCCTACCTTGATATCATTAAAGTTCTCGATACCGATACCACATTCATACCCTTCGGCGACCTCTTTCGCATCATCCTTGAAGCGCTTAAGTGATGAAAGTGTACCCTCAAAAACAACTACCTGGTCGCGCAAAAGCCTCGCCATTGCATTGCGCTGAATTTTTCCGTCCGTAACGTAACAACCCGCAATCGTGCCAGTCTTTGTAATCTTGAACACATCACGAACCTCAGCAGTTCCAAGCTCGACTTCCTTTTCATCAGGTGCCAACAGCCCTTCCATAGCCTTACGAACCTCATCTATCATTTCGTAGATAATTCTATAGGTTCTAATCTCAACCTTCTCCTCTTGAGATGCAGCCTTAGCTTTACTATCAGGTTGAACGTTAAAGCCGAGGACTATAGCATTGGATGCGCTCGCGAGCATAATATCGCTCTCAATAATACCGCCGACAGCTGAATGAAGAACCCTCAACTTAACCTTGTCCGTTGAAAGCTTAACTAACGCATCACTCACCGCTTCCATCGAGCCATTGACATCCGCTTTAACTATTACGCCCAACTCCTCGCTTTCACCCTCGAGCATTCTCGCCGATAGATCTTCAAGCGTTGCATGGACTTTGCCACCCAAGGAGCGCTCACGTGCCTTCTGTTTTCTTTGGTCGGCCACCATCCTCACAGCGTTGTCATCAGGAACACCCACCATCTCATCGCCAGCAGTTGGCGTTCCGGAGAGCCCCAGCACCTCAACCGGCTTCGAAAGGCTCGCCTCCTTAACGGGATTGCCCTCAAAATCGAACATAGCCCTAATCTTACCACCGTGAGTTCCACAAACTATATAGGATCCAACCTCCAGCGTTCCTTCCTGGATTAAAACAGTTGCCACAGGCCCCCTACCCTTATCGAGTCTAGCCTCAACAACAATACCTTTAGCCCTGATTGTAGGATCCGCCTTTAGATCCAACATCTCCGCCTGTAGGAGCGCCATCTCAAGTAGCTTATCGATACCCTCATTGTTCTTCGCAGAAGTAGGAACGCATATGATGTCTCCACCCCATTCCTCAGGAACCAGACCATGTTCAGTCAATGACTGTCTAACACGATCAGGCTGGGCATCATCTTTATCTATTTTGTTTATTGCTACAATAATGGGAACCCCTGCCGCCTTGGCGTGATCAATTGCTTCAATGGTCTGGGGCATGATGCCATCATCTGCCGCGACTACCAAAATAACCAAATCGGTAACCTGTGCACCGCGCGCGCGCATCATTGTAAAAGCTTCGTGGCCTGGAGTATCCAAAAATGTAATTGTACCCTTCGGAATTTGAACCTCATATGCACCAATATGCTGAGTAATACCACCCGCCTCACCATCAGCAACACTACTCTTGCGAATAATATCCAGAATCGATGTCTTTCCATGATCGACATGACCCATAACCGTAACCACAGGCGCCCTAGATGCTAAGTTTGCAGCTGATGCGTGGGCTTCCGGTTCTGCAAGAATCTCCTCCTCTTGGAAAGCTGTCCTTTCAACCGTAAAGCCAGCTTCCTCAGCGATCAACTGCGCTGTCTCCACATCCAGAATCTGATTAATAGTCGCCATTATATCGAGAGACATCAGTTTCGCTATAATATCATTCGCCTTGATACCCAAGGCTTGTGAAATGTCGGAGACAGATATGCCATCCTCTATACGAATGACCTTCTTGATGGCCTTACGCTCAGTAAGAGGTGTCTTTTTAAAATCGCGCCTGGACGACCTTCGTTTTCTCGATGATGGTTTTGGCTGAAAAACCCTATCCCCTGTAGTTACAGCGCTTGCTGGCTGATCGTATGAAACATTGTCGGCATAGCGCTTGAGTCCACCAGCCTTCTGAATAGCTTCGAGCTCAAGTTCGGCCTTACTTTTCTTCTTTTTGCGTCCTTGCTTGATTCGCTCACGCCAATCTTCCTTTACTTTTTCTGTAATAACCTGAGTAGGCTCAAGATCGATGCGGCCTACAACTCCGATTTTTCTCTCTTCATCGCTAACCGTACCATCGAGCTTAACACTTGATTCACCATCCTTCACTTCATCATCCGGTTTATCAGCAACTCCATCTTCAGCCTTTACAACTTTCTTCTCTACAACCTTCTCTTCACTGATCTCAGATTGAGGAGGTGCAACATCCTGAGCAGCACCTACAGGCGCAACCTCACCAACCTCAGCTGATACAGCCTGCTGAGCTTCATTTGCTGGCACCTCTGCAGTTACAGGTGGGGGAGGTAGTGGGGCAGACTTACGCGCCCTTCGACGAATAACGGTTCCCGTCACTCGCTTTTCCACCACCTCTGTTTTTGAGCTTTGCTCTTCGTTTTTTGCTTCCTCAACCATACCTAAATTCCCCATCTAGCATATTCCATCAAGAAAAGTTATAAGCAGACTGGTTTAATCGTTCTTTTCAGTCTCCTCGTCCGGTCTCGCTTCATCTACCACTATCTCTTCCGCATTTATTTTTGTTTCAACATCCTCGGCTAGAGTTGGTTCATCACCACCCTCCAACTCAGCAACTTCATCTAAGGTGGATTCATTATTCTCAGCTGCACTGAGCTCCTCTGCGGCTTTTATTGCGTCTTCTTCCACCTTTCGTGCTTCGTCCAGCTCGCGCTGTTTCCGTTCCTCTTCCTCTTCAATCTTGATCATTTCGGCAATCATCTGTTCGGTCCTCTTTCCTTCGAGCAAAGCTGCCTTGGATTTTTCATATATACCCTTCAACAGCTCTGCACCAAACCCTGGAACCTGTGAAAACTCGTCAAAATCAGAGTTGGCAATATCCTCAAAACTCCTGAAGGAGTGCGAGTACAGAACTTTTGTAGTACTCTCATCAACGCCCACGATGTTCTCGAGAACCTTTCTCGCACGCATTGCGACCTGTTCAATTTTTGTCTCGCTGAACACGTCTATATTCCATGCCGTCAGCTGGGCTGCCAACCGAACGTTCTGGCCTCTTCTGCCGATCGCCAATGAAAGCTGATCATCGGGAACGACAACTTCCATCGAGTGCTCCCTCTCCCTAATAATAACCTTCACCACTTCAGCCGGTGCCAAAGCATTGCAAACGAAACGCGCTGGGTCAGTATCCCACATAACAATATCGATTTTCTCGCCCTTCAATTCACCGACGACGTTCTGAACCCTGGAACCCTTCATGCCAACACATGCTCCTACGGGATCAACATCAGAATCCTTGGAATAAACTGCTATTTTTGAACGAACTCCAGGTTCACGTGCAGCGGAACGAATCTCCACGATACCCTCGGCGATCTCCGGAACCTCCAGCGCAAATAGACCTAGAAGAAGGCCCATGTTACGCCTTGAAAGAACTACTGCCGGACCCCTTCCTTCCCTGTCTATGCGCAAGAAGAACCCCTGCAATCTCTCACCCGCACGATAACTTTCCGAGTGCACCTGCTCTTGCCTTGGAACAACAGCTTCGGTTCTACCAAGATCGATAACGAGATCACCTTTTTCAAATCTTCTGACAACTCCAGTAATCAGCTCTCCAAGACGATCTTTAAATTCCTCATAAACGACTGAACGTTCAGCATCCCTGACCTTCTGGATGATGACCTGTTTTGCTGTTTGAGCAGCGATTCTTCCGAACACCGAGGGATCCATCTTAACACCGATACTGTCACCTACCTCAGCATCAGGGTCGAGTACGCGGGCCTCAACGAGAATCATCTCGATATTGTCATTTTCAATCTCTGCAACCGCAGTCTTAAACTGAAAGAGCTCAATTTCGCCATCATCCTCATTAAAGTGTGCCTCAAGGTCACCCAGATACCCCCACTTCTTTCGAGCAGCGCTCAAAAAAGCATCCTCGATCGCCGTTACAAGCATATCTCTAGGAATACCTTTATCCTTACTCACCTGATCCAACACCTTGCCAAGATTCTGAAACATTCCCGTCGTCATCTTATCCTCCTGATATAACAAAAATCTAAAATCAGTTTATTGCCTGCCCATCTGAGCCTGCCATTTCTTCAATGTTAGCACGCAACAGTTTCTCGAGTGGAACACGATATTCTGAACCATCCACAGACATAACAACATCCACCCCATCTACCGCTGTCAGATAGCCCTTGTAGTTACTTCTTCCATCAATAGGACTCGTGGTCTTTAATTTAATCAACGATCCTACGAATTTCTCAAAATCTTTTTTTCTTCTTAGGGGACGATTCAAGCCCGGAGAGGAGACCTCAAGGAAATACTTCACTGGAATTACCTCCTCAACTTCGATCAAATCTTCTACGCTACGTGATACGCGGGCGCAATCATCGACATTCACCCCACCATCCTTGTCGATATACAATCTCAGGATCCACCCACCCTGTCCCATCATAAATTCTTGCTCGATGAGATCATAACCCAGGTTTTCCAAAACCGGTGTAAGCAGGGCTTCAACTTTCTTTACTATTTCTTTACTGTCCATATCTCAAAAAATGGGTGAAAAAAAATGGGCTCCCTGAGGGCCCATTGTTGTTTTCTCGTTAGATGTGGGCGGGAGTATATATGAAAGCCTTTGATGTGCAAGGGAAAAATATCCTACTTTAATCGGCAATATCAACGTTAATAGTTGCACTCTTCCATTCGAAATATTAGTTGAAATCAGCTATATCATCAACATAACAGGAAAGGGGAGAATATGAATAGATCTAATAGGTTAGCCCTTGTAATCGCCCTTGCAGCGCTGCTCATTTCGGCCTGCGGTGGAGGTGGTGGGGGTGGCGACAGTGATAGTGGAGAGAGCGATCCGACAATCGCAACGATCGCCACTGGAGAATTTGCTGCTGCTTCACTTTCTCAATCTACTATAGGAGCTGATGGTGGCACCATAACCAGCACAGACATCCCCGGGTTTGAAATTGAAATCCCAGCAGGAGCTGTTGATGCGAATGAGACGATTACATTCACTGTAAAAACGGCCACCGTAAATTCTGCGGAAGGTCTCCCAGATGGCGTCGCTGCCGGTAGCACAATGTACCAGGTAGCTACGAGTGGATCGGATGGTTGGAATGTTTTTAGGATGTTCGATCTCGCAGTAAGGGTAACCCTTCCCTATACAACTCCAGGGTCTGGAGAGGACATCCCCAGTTTCTACGTTTATAACTCAGACGGCACACTAGAACCAACTGGCTTTGAAGATATCGACAAGACAAGCGGCACTACCTCATTCTATGTACGCACCTTTGCAAACAGCGGTGAAACACCGGACTTCGCAGCCGCGATCTACGATCCTATAAAAGCCTCCGCAGCCGCAACTCAGGCATTCACAAACTTCGTGGATGTCGGCGTACAGGCGCTCTTCTTTGCATGGTTGGCAGATGGCGTGACGATCGGCACAGGGTTCACAGCAGCAAGTGACGGCTGGTATATTCCAAACTTTGGATCATACTACGAACCATCACGTCAGGGAAACTGCCACGGAATGGTGAGCTTTGCGAAATACTATTTCAGAACTTTTGGTGCAGGATTCAGAAGCAAATATCATGATGCTGACGATACGACAACATGGGTTGATGATGAAACAGCGATCCAACTAGCCAGCCGTGCCCACGGTGCTGAAGTCAGCATCTGGAATCAGTTCACGAGCAATGAACTCAGCATCCAAACCTCCTCCTCGCGCGACGTAGCACTGAGTTATGTAGGTGGTCTGTTTGTTACGAACCAGCCTGTACTTCTCTACATAAAGCAAAGAGTACAGAATGCGGCTGGTGCGTGGGTCAACTCCGGCGAACATGCAATAATGGTTTATAAAGCTGAAGTTTCAGCAGGGGGAGTCATCACCTTTCACGTCTACGATCCAAATTATCCGAACGATGACACAAGGCGAATCACATATACTGACGGCACCGGCTTCACAAACTATTCCAGTGGAACGACTGCTGAAAGCTCTTCATACAGCTACAACTACTTCAAACACATGGGGTACTATGCTGGTGCTAGCGATGACGCACTGAAGGGCATCAAAGAATCCGCCGATCAGGGTTTTACAGGCGATACGATATTCCCGACTATAACGATCACCTCGATCACCGGCAAAACAAATGGCGAAGATGTCATGGCGGACACGGGAATCACAGCAGAAGGGGAAGATAAATATATCACCTCTGATACTGCAGTCATCATCTCGGGAACGGTTCTCGGCGGCAGAGCTCAGACAGCTGGTTCTGTTGTCGACAACATCAGCATCATAAGCCCGGATGGAACTACCGAAGCTGCAGTCGACAATCAGGCAGGAGCTGGAACTGGCGCCTTCAGCGCTACTATCCCTCTTCCCAGCGGTGAAAATGAAGTGGTGCTGATAGCGAGCAAGAACAACAGCTATTCATATTGGGCTGCCTTCGATAGAATGATAGTAGAATCCACAGCATCACCTCAATCGATGACAGTTACACTCACCTGGGGACAGGGGGAGAGTGATGTCGATCTGTACGTGAAGGAACCGAATTTCACATCCGGCAGCACTGATTACACGGGTGACACAGTTTACTATAGTCACCGCAAGGGAATTTCGACGACAAATCCATATTTGGACTTTGATAACACCAGCGGCTATGGGCCGGAGCACTATATCGGCGAAGCGGGCATGTCTACACTTGCCAATGATAGCAGCACTGAAAACCCTGATGGCCTATATGGTGATTATGAATTCAAGGTTCACTACTATGCTGATCATGATAGTGATACTGAGACGACACAACCGATCAACTGGACGGTCAACTATGAATACATGGCTTACTGCGCAAGTCCGTGTGAGAGTCCCAAGTTCGATGGTTTTTGGGTATCAGGTTCAGAAAGCGGCGCACTTTCGACAGCCAATTCTGGCAACTGTTGTAACATAAATAACACTGGTGCAGACTGGTCCAGTGCATTTGACATTGAATACCCGGAACCGGATCCAGATGATTGGGTTATACCGGAGTCCAGAAACGTAATGCTACCGTAACAAAACCTGCAACTTAAATGAAGAACCCCCGCATAAGCGGGGGTTCTTTTTATGATCACTATGAAATTTATCATAAAAAACACGCTAATCTTCATCGTTATTACAATCATCTCCGCCTGTTCAACCAGCGGCAACGCTGAAAAGAGCCCAAGATCACCATCCAATGACGGCCATAGATTTAAGGATATCATGATTACCTATCAGGAGAATCTTCCCCTAACTCGCAATATTGAGATATCGATAGCCGGCGATGGCAACTTCCATGCGCTCTATGAAACTCTAAAAAGCTACTGCAGCCAACCAGCCGACAAGAACTGTTGGAATAGCGATCGGATGACAGGGAGGATCGACAAGGAGGATCGTGCCAAACTCCTAAATCTCGCTAGTGAGGAAAAGATTTTTTCGATCCCTAATGAGGAAGACATGAAACCCAGCGGCGGCAAAATCTCTATAAGCGTATCTACGAAAAAAATCGGGACAAAATCTATCTCAATCAGCGCAGCGGACCTTAGAAAACACCCTACTATTATAAATTTTAGAACCCTACTTATGAAGCTTCTTGGATTACCCTCTTCCAAATAAACGCCTGCACTCAAAGGTCCCCTGGAGTCGTCACATCCAAAACAATAAAATCGGTTAAATTATCATCTGTATCCAAAGCATCAAAGCGAGAAAGGCTCTGACCGGAGGAGACCTTCGGTGGCGGCATACCCTCGAAACAGGGGAGTCCATTCTCAGCCAAAGCAACGATCCCCTCTCCATACCCAATTGAGTCTAGAAGATTATCCGAATGGTCGACAAGCTGAATGCAGTCAGGACCATTCTGAGGATCGTGGTTATCTATCAAATCCGCATCCGATACATTGCTCACGCCAGACTGTCCAGTCTTCGAATCCGCTATAAGAAGGATGCCGTCATCAGGAATTATCATATTTGCAGGGATTTTAATCGTATCTTTAATAACGCCGTCATCGCCGTTTATGAGATTAATTTTATAATCAGTCACATCTCCGCCTGCATCACCATACAGTTCTATAAAAACATCCCCATCCGTATCACTGCCCGCCACATCGTATAGAACTTCATTGATTACTAACTTTTGTGGACGATTGCGGACAATCCCATCGCCCTCAGAAGGATCAGCTGTCTCACCACCTAAGGCTGCACCGGAACCATCCGCCTTAAATGAGCTGACAAATGATGAGCCAGCCATTCCAGGATGCTGAGTAAGTGGAAGAAGCTCACTGCTCATCACCTGACTTGTAACGATGACGATATACGACTTACCCGCAACGAGGGGACTTGCCGGCTGAAATAGAACTCGGGTGCCATTGTCAATAATGGACATTTCCCCATCAAGCCCTAGAAGATCTCCATCCTCAACCTCTTCAACAAGCTCATTTCTACCCTGCTCATCGCCATCCATAGCTACAACAACAAATGTTTCCTCTGTCACAGTTACAGGCTCTAGCGGCACAGAGAACAGAACGTCGATTCCCTCATCGGCACCCATGCTTCCATTATCTTCGGGATAAATAGACACTACCCTCGGCAACCCATCCATTAATGAATCAAATTCTGGCCGATCCGACATGCCGCACGAGCATGCTGAGATAACGATCAATGCAATTACATATTTATTTATCACACTCGGATATTTTCTCACTGAACCACCCTCCCGTATAGGAATCGATATTTGCTATCGCCTCCTTCACTGCCACTTCGTTTAGGAATACCTGCCTCTCCACCTTGTGATCACCAGGCTTGATATCCAGAAGTTTACTCATACGAAGGATGTCGCCTGCCAGACGCTCCCTGTCGTAGTAGTTCTTTGTGACTTCCGCGAGAAGCGATTGTCTTTCGCGCGAAAGGCGCCTCGCCTCAGCAGACACATTCAGCATGTCGGGATTGAAGATGCTCTCGTTGAAGCTCCACACCGCCTTGACACCAATATTTTGATCAGCATCATTATTATATGAATAACTCCCCTCCTCCGGACCCACAACTACTCCGCTACTACCAACATAGACGGAGTCATTAATGTCGATATCGATAAAATCCCGAACACGCCTCTCATACTCCAACTGAATTTTTGGTAATAGAGCCTGGAGCTTAGCCCTTTTTTGCCATCCAGATATTTCAGAGGGATCAAGACGGGCGTGTGCGATCGCCCTTTTCTGAACTTCAACTATCGATGGTACACATTTTTCGCCCGCATAACTGGAGGTAAGAAATATAAAGTAACCCACTATAACGCAAAGGACGATCGCACTGTGTTTCATGCAAAGTTACGAAAGCAATTCACGTGCCATAAAATAAACACGATATTTCGCGAATCCACCGCAAGAAAGTGCAGCAATTATGATACACCTATTCTAAATTGATACATCCACAGGGATCTCCACACTGAATTAACAGGAGAAACATATGGCACAGCAATTGCTCTATTGAAGGACATGAAGAGCATTCTCCTCTTGGCCGGCGTACTATTCACCACATCCTGCAGTACAACGCAGGAGTTCGACAGGAAGATTCTTGATAGGGTACACGATAACGAAGTTACCCCAACGACTCCCGAAGAGGGGAAAGAGAATCAGAAGCTGAAAATAACTTTTTTAAATGTAGGACAAGGCGATGCAACTTTGATCATGGCCCCAAATAACGAAATCATCCTGTTTGATGGAGGCCCTCCCGGTGCTGGAGCTGATACAATCATCCCCTATCTACAATCAAACAATATCGATCAACTGACACATATAATTGCAACACATTATCACGCGGATCACATTGGAGGAATTCCCGAGATTATAGCCGGCCCTGATGGACAGTTGGATACGTATGACGATCTCATTCCTACCGGCTTCGTCTATGATCGTGGCGAGGATCAGACTGCCTTGGAACAAGCATACTACCCGCCATATGCAGACGCTACGGATACTTTTCACGCCATTCTAAATCCCGGTGATCGAATAGTGTCTGAGGATTTATCATTCGAAATACTCGCCGTAGATGGCGAGTTAATAGATGGCACTATAATAGATATGGGAGATCCACGAAATGAAAACTCAGCCAGTATAGCCACCCTCATAGAGTACAGAACCTTTACACTTTTTATAGGTGGGGATTTGACCGGTGGCGGCATCGATTCTCCAGATGTAGAGTCGACACTCGCCCCACTTGTGGGTGACATCGATATTCTTCGCGTCTCACATCACGGGAGTCGGACGAGTACTAACCAAACATTTCTCGATCATACAAAGCCGGAGGCTGCAATCATCTCCTACGGAGAGGAGAACGACCACGGCCACCCGCACGACGAGGTGGTCAAAAGATTAATAGATAACGGAATTGAAATTCACGAAACCAACGATGGCAATGTGACTATCGAAATAGATAGCGATGGAAAACATTCCTTTTCACAATGATATAAAGAAACCTCAGGGGTTTCGAAAGTGACATCCAATCACTAACCCCTGAGGTGTTGACACAAACCTCACAACGTAAACCCCATATCGCATATCGCTTAAAAAGCCGGACAATCGGCAGCGACGCCGGTAATATCTGTGACTTTGAATCTGACGTGATTTATCTTCGCGCTCATTTCCTCACCCTCAACATTATTTATGACGCTGATAACAATGTTTTCCGCAATACCACTGCTGTTGTAATCTACTATGTTAGGAATACTGCACCCAGGTGTTCCCTCGGAGCACTGCATATTACCGACTGAAATCTGCGTATACGATTCATCATCGCTACTGACATAACTTGTCACTAAACTGTCCTTACTGACGAGACAAATATGAATCGGAGAATAGTATTCAGAAGATATCGATGCAAAATCACCACTGCTTTTTGGAATAAGATACTGATCTTCATCGTCAACATATCCCTGGAAAGACCACCCGTCAAAATATTCCGTTCCGGATGATGTGTATTTACCTGAAGTCGGATATATACCGCTGAAGTCTGCATTAACTATCCCTAGGGCGGCCACGCTTTCTCCATCTCCGGAAAACGCGGCTGGCTGTATACTGATATAGTACACTGAAAAGGCAAAATCACCCAAAGTTCCAAGCCCCCTGATCAGATCCATGAGGACATCATCACCATCCACCTCACCACCAACGCTGGAGACCAGAAGTCCTGTTCCGTCCTCCTGAACGGCAAAGGTGATCGGATGCGAGCCATCGCTGTTCAGGCTTAAATTCCAGCATGCCGCTCCGGCCGTCTCTGAGTACGCATCTGTCGTATCGCCCTCAAAGTCAGCTGAATTAAAACTGGTCGAATACGAATTTATTCCAGTTCCAATGAGATTGGCGGAGTAATCCACAAGGGTCGTACACGCAGCCAACCCCGATACGGAACAGACATATACGGTCGTCGACCCGCTCTGAAAATCACAGCTAGTCGCCATCGATGTTCCGGCACTATCATAAACAGCTACCGACGGAGAAAGAGCGCTCGCATCCCCGCTGAAGGTAAATGTAAAATCAACCGAACCTTGACCAGCTGTGATCGAGATGTTTGACGACTTCGTCATACTGGATACGGATAAATTGGAATTCGTTCCGGCCGTAGTGAAGCTAAATTGGACCGATGTAAAGGTACTGCCATCCGCATATGCTATATCTTTAGATAGATCACTGCTGGCAGAACCACCCATCAGACAGATCGTATATCCTGTTCCCGCAGAGAGATCATCTGTCGGATCAAGCGTTGCCGACTCAGATTCAACATCCAATGAAGCGGGCAACCTCGCTCCAGGTATACATATGTCTGAGTCCAGATCCGCCTTCACCAAAGACGCACTGCTCGATTCAGGCGTCTGAACTATGAAAAAACTGGTTTCGGTCACGGTCGATGTCTCAACAGCCTGATCAAATTCATAAACGAATGAGCTATCCACCGCCACATCTGTCGCCCCCTCAACCCCCTCGATACTTATTGGAATGCTGGATGGAGTATTCGGTGATGAACCGCTGCAGCCTGCTATCAACAAAAGTCCTACTAATAAAAAAATCATTTTTCTCATATCACTCCTCCAACGCTCCGAAAAACTGTTATATTTTACCATCATTAAAACTGTCATATTGTACCATTATCCAGAATCAAAAAAAATACTTGTTATGCATGCCCAGCTAACCTATGAATTCACTACAATATACGCCAAGGGGAGCCTACATGTTCATAAATCAAGGTCGTCATTCGGGATGGATCGAAGTTGTATGCGGTCCGATGTTTTCAGGAAAAACCGAGGAGTTGATTAGAAGACTCAGGCTCTCATTGATAGCAAAGCAGCGTGTTCAAATCTTCAAACCAGTTACCGACAACCGATACAGTGAAGAACATATAGTATCCCACGACGATCAGAAATTCCTATGCACCCCCGTAAGCGAATCCTCAGAAATTCTGGAAAAGATCAGAGAGCACACTCATGTAATCGGCGTCGACGAAGCTCAGTTCTTTGATGGTGAAATCGTTGATATCTGCCAAGTTCTTGCAAACAGAGGACGCCGCGTCATAGTGGCTGGCCTCGACCAGGATTATCTAGGGGTTCCCTTTGGACCCATTCCGGAGCTTATGGCGATCGCCGAATCGGTCTTGAAGCTCAAGGCAATCTGCATGGTTTGCGGAGGTCTTGCAACGAAGACACAGCGACTTACTGCAGAGACCAAGCAGGTTCTGGTTGGTGCAAAGGACCACTATGAAGCCCGCTGTCGCGCCTGTTTTGATCCTGAACTTGCAGTCGGAGAGGACGATCGTCCTATCGATACTGCCAAGAATACTGATTCAGTAACCAGACAGATATCTGGATAAACCCCTTCTCTCAGGAGAAACTCATATAGGCCTTATTGGGGGGATCGATGAAGAAATGGGTATCGGGTCTTTTTGCACTCCGGGAAAACAACACCAACCTAAAAACTGAGATTATCGCTGGTTTCACCACCTTCCTCACGATGTCCTACATCGTATTCGTAAATCCGAACATCCTAAAAGCAGCCGGAATGCCGTTCGGTGCGGTAATGACTGCCACCTGTCTATCAGCTGCTGTTGCATCGATCCTCATGGGCATCTATGCAAACCTACCCATCGGCCTTGCACCGGGGATGGGCACCAATGCCTATTTTGCATTCTTCGTATGCGGCGTCATGGGTGTGAATTGGCAAACAGCACTTGGAGCAGTTTTCATCTCCGGCTTCGCGTTCCTGATCCTCACAATAACAGGACTTCGTGAAAAGATAATCGACGCGATACCGGATTCGATGAAGCACGCAGTCGCCGCTGGAATTGGAATATTCATCGCCTTCGTAGGTCTTGAGGGATCAGGAATAATCGTCAAAAATGACGCTGTTCTCGTCGGATTGGGCATGGTATCCAGCCCTGAAGTTGCTGTTACCCTCATGGGCCTTGTCATTACAGGATTTTTTCTCGCAAAGAAGATACGTGGCGCACTGCTTTGGGGCATTCTCGGCACAACACTCATCGCCATAGCATTTGGCGTCGCTAAAGCACCCAGCGCCATAATATCGATGCCTCCTTCAATAGGACCTACATTTGCTGCGATGGATATTAAAGCGGCATTCGGCCTAGGAATCGTACAGATCGTCTTTGCGTTCCTGTTCGTCGACCTGTTCGACACAATCGCAACCCTGATTGGCGTCGCCGATGAGGGTGGCCTCATGAAAAATGGGAAGGATGGAAAGCTACACCTTCCACGCGTTGGAAGAGCTCTAACTGCAGACGCTGTAGGCACGATGGTAGGAGCAGTACTGGGTACATCTACGACGACGAGCTACATCGAATCGACTACCGGCATTGCTGAGGGAGGACGGACTGGACTTACAGCTGTCGTAGTGGGTCTTCTCTTTATCGTAATGCTCTTTTTCTCGCCGATCATTGGAATTGTACCGCCACAGGCAACAGCCCCCATCCTAATCATTGTGTGCGTATTCATGCTGAAGAATTTGACGAAGATCGCATGGAATGACTACACCGAGGCAATCCCAGCAGTAGTCACATGCCTTGGCATCCCCCTAACCTTTTCCATATCGAACGGTCTCGCCCTGGGCTTCATCCTATATCCAACTTTGAAGATAGTGACAGGCAGATGGCGTGAAGCGAACTGGTTGGTATATGTGCTCGGCATCCTATTTGTGCTAAAATTCATTTTTCTAGAGACCTAATCTACCCTCTTATTCTTGCATCTATTGGATTTTATGCTAAAAAGTTCACTTCAATAAATGAGGGGAGGAATAATGAACGTCTATCTCATAGTCATAATTTGTTATCTCGTCTTGATGGTCGGCATCAGTGTTTACAAGAGCTTTTCTATCAAAGATCAGAAGGACTTCATGGTTAGTAACAGAAACGTTTCGACATTTCTGCTTATAACCACACTGATTGCGACCTGGACCGGCGCTGGAAGCTTGATAGGAGGCGCAGGGCTTGCTTATCGACAGGGATTCTCAGAATTATGGATGGCGGTTGGAGGCTGGATTGGAATTATCGTAACATACTGGTTTGCAGCAAAGGTACGTCACATCTCCCAATACACCCTTCCTGACATCCTTGAGAAACGTTACAACGGCTTTGCAAAACTTCTAGGTTCCATAGCTATTATAATAGCATTCACGACGATCGTTGGATACCAGTTGAAGGGTGGAGCATTCGTCCTAGAGCTGACAACGGGAATACCATGGCAGACAGGTGTCGCCATCATGGCTATTATGGTTATCATACTCCCAGCTCTCGCAGGTATGAAATCAATCGTGTCACTTGATCTATTGAACGGTATCCTGATCATCGTTGCCATACTAATAGCAGTACCCCTATTGCTCATCGATCTCGGTGGCCCAGCAGCGGTCATGGAAGCACTTCCAAAGGAACATTTCTCGTTACTAGGCGGACATAACATCGTTTGGGGTCTTGCTGTGTTTTTACCAGTCTTCCTGCTCCTTGTTGGCGAGCCCTCAATGTATCAAAAGTTCTCTTCGGCAGTGAGCGAAAAAGCTGCTAGGCGCTCCGTCATTGGATGGATTATCGGCATAATCGTCGTAGACATCTTTATCGTTACACTGGCCATCTTAGGACGAGTGAAATTTCCACAGCTCGGTGCTGAAGGACATGCGGAAAGAATCATTCTTGATGTCGCTCGTTATGGCCTCCCGACATGGGCTGGCTGTCTCCTGCTTGCAGCAAGCATGGCGATAGTATTCTCCACTGCAAACTCCCTGCTCATGACGCCAGCTACGAACGCCACACACGATATAATCCAGAGATTTATCGTAAAGGATATGAAGCCAAAGACAGTCGTTATAGTGAATCGCATCATGATAGCGGTGCTAGGCGGAATGGCTTATCTCCTACTGACACAGTTCAAAAACGTTTTAACGATGTCCATTACAGCATACACGATGATAGGCGCTGGCATCACACCCGCCATTCTCGCAGCATTTTTCTGGAAACGCGTAACCACAGCTGGCGGTGTCGCTGGTATTCTCGGAGGTATAGTGGGAACGATTGCGACTAAACTCCTTTTAGATATGCAGTCCGTTCAAAGTTACTTCGAAGCTAACTTTGGAATCCCGGCAGCAGAGCTGGGTGAATATATTATCATACCAGCCTTCGGCATAGCCGCACTGCTCTTGATCGTAGTCTCCCTTCTCGGCAAGCCGGATCCGGTTGAAAAGTGGCAGATCTTTTTTGAAAAACCAAAGAGGAGGTAAACACTGATGGCTAAAAACACGCTTAAGGATGTCTTATCTGATGCCCATGCACACTTCTATATTCTCAAAGGAGAACAGATAGAGAGGCTTCGCATGTGGGAGATCACTGATGATGCCATTGTAATCGACGTTCCTACCGACGTTCCCATGAGAAAAACGATCCTTGGTTTCATCCCCACCCTCATGGGCAATGCGATCTATGAAGTTGAGGGGGAGGTGTCGAACGAGGAGATACCAAATCAGATGGAAAATACCATCCTCGTAAAGATCAAACCCGGAAATGCGCGCAGGGTGAACCGCCGACTCTATCCCCGATTCAACTTTGCCCCTCCGGCAAAAGTAATTATCAGCAACGAAAACAATATTGAAGGAATAGATGGTAAACTCATCAACATCAGCGGAGGCGGTGTACGTGTGGAAGTTGCAAAACAGCTTCCAGCTAATGTAGACCATATGTTTGAATTCGAAATTGAGGTCGACGATGAAACCCATGCCATGGCGTTGATCGGAACTGTTGTGTATGAAATACCGCTCGATAATGGGTACGCTTATGGCGTTAGATTTGGCGTTGCCAACCCTGAAGAAGCTGCTCCCACCGATGAAGTTTCGGTCAAAGCGCTCGATAAAACCATAGATCTCCTGGGGCTTGTTAATAAACTTCTAGTTAGAGGTAAAGGGGAGGAATAAGCTCCATACTCTCAGACAATAAAAAAAGGCCATCCTACAAGGATGGCCTTTTTGTTATTCAAAGTAGTTGCAGACTAGTTGTTGTTAGCAAGTTTTTTCTTCTTCACGTATGCCCAAAGCTTCTTTGTCATGAGTGACGGAGCGATAGGCGTTTTGCCGAATACGTGCTCGAGGCTATCATTGTAACCCTTGAAGCATACCTTGTATCCACCGAAGGCTGCTTTCTTCTTCGTCGTCGTTCTCTTTGTGGTTTTCTTTGCGATCTTCTTTGCTGGTTTCCTCTTCGTCGTCTTTTTCAGTACCATAACATCCTCCTTAAAATAGTTGATTACGTCTATATCGGAATGGATGTATATCACTAATAATTCTTAAAAAGAAGAGAAAAATGCACAATAGTTCATTTTTCCCTCGTAAGATCGATGAAGGGTGGGGGGGGTACCCCCCTATTATTTGAATGCCCCTACATATGGAAGTGAACGATAGACCCCTTCGGAATCCAGACCGTAACCAATTACATACCGTTCAGGAACTTCAAATCCTATGTAATCGACTAGCTTCTTAGAATCTGTTCCCATCTCTTTAAACAGCAGGCTTGCCACCTTAAGCTTATTAGCACCCTTATTCTTCATATGTTCCAGGAGGTAGCGAAGCGTTCTTCCGGAGTCTACGATGTCTTCTACGAGAAGCACATTCTTATCCTTTACAGGCTGTGTCATATCAAATTCCATCCTAACCATACCCGTACTCACATCGTTCTCGTAACTTGAAATGCGTATAAAATCACATGAAAGAGGCCTCTTAATACTCCTGACAAGATCTGCCATAAAGATAAAGGAACCTTTCAGGACACCCACCACCACCAGATCACCACCTCCAAAATCTGACTCGATCTCCTGGGCTATCTCCTTAATTCGTTTCCCCAGTTCCTCTTCGCTGATCAAAACATCGATTTGTCTGTCATCCATATTCTACCTCGAATCGTCTATGAAAGTTGGGCACAAAGCTCCTCAGCAGCTTTGCGCATGTCGGGAGCTTCGTATATCCCTCTACCCACGATCGCATGAAAGTTGTCACCTGCAGCCTTTATAGCCTCCTCCACCCTTCCACCTTGAGTTACAAATCCAGGTGAATAGAGCACTGGATTAGCATGTTCACGCGTCAACATAGCACGGATCTTGCGAATACCCTCGGGGTTGTTGCCAGGCACGACGTAGTCGTTAACCCCTAAGCCCGCAGCGATCTCATACATTTCAACAATCGCTTCATCGGCAAGATACCCACCTTCACTACGCACATATTTCTTATGCGTCATGAGCCCACCAACGATAACCTTAAGTTCCTCATTACGAGCAAAATCGATCCAAGCCCTCTCCGTCTCAGGACCTGCCTGTGGAAATAAAATAACCGCATTGATGCCAGCCTCCCTACACACCCTGGCAAATGATTGACCAGTACTCGGTATATCGGTAGCGGCCTTTTGATGATCGTATATCAGCGGCTTATCTGTATACTTCCTTGCAATCTCCACCGCCTTTGGAAGGCCTATTGAGAGCGCCAACACAAAACCGAGCTTATATCCACCAATGCCTGGGATATCCGCAGTGGCTTTAACGAGCTCCTCATATTTCTTTTCATCAACATCGCATGCTGGAATTATGCTGTGCTTTAGATTCATAACCATTGAAACCTCCTATTTGAGACTCGAGAGTAGAAACTATAGACCTAACAAATCCATAGTCTGCATTTCGAATTTAACTAATCAGCTTAATTGGCTGCACTCCATATTCTTCAAACTCCGATTCAATTGAACGGGCGACCTCTTCAGTCGGCTTTAATGCCCTGTATGCTTCTGGGAGAAATGACGTCGCTTCACTGAGCGAATAGTATGGGACGCCCTTTGACTGCACAGTCTCTTCGACGCTTCTGCCATCATCCGTCTGCTCCATCCGATTGGTAAGCCCAATCGCAGCCACTACATTCACCTCAGCCTCGCGCAGACGATCCAGCTCGCTAAGAAGCGACCCCCCAGTTGTGGTAACATCCTCCACAACCGCTATTCTACCTTCAGGCGCACCCACAAAGAACCTATCCTTTGGTACACCATGCTCCTTCGGCTTCGCCCTACCCATAGGTATGCTATATTTGCCAGGTGCGAAGTCGCTTCTCGATTTGACCCACTTATAAGTAGCAAGCACACCAAGCTTCGTCGCTCCCTCGGGAACACCGTAGAAAGCATCCACTTCCACCCCAAGGCTTTTCGTAAATTCGATCAGATAATCTGTAAGTTCATCCAGGAGATACGCATCCGCGCCAACTGTTCGCCAGTTGACGTACCAGTGCGATTTACGGCCGGACTTCAAGGTCACCTCTTTGTCGAAGAAGCCGACGACCCTGTTTTGGATGACGAACCGATTGAACTTCTCTCTATCAAATTCCGGCATATTCCATCCATTTCATAGAATTGTGACATTTTGAAACACAATAGAATTGTGCCCGGGACCGGAATCGAACCGGTACAGGGATCTCTCCCCGAGGGATTTTAAGTCCCTTGCGTCTGCCAGTTCCGCCACCCGGGCGAATAGCTGCAGCAACCTAACCAAAGAGCCTGAGAATATCAATATTTTTCATGTGTTATTGAAGACAAAAACAGGCCCGAAGGCCTGTTTTTCAATAAAAATATCAGTTCCCTTCAATTATCATTCAATAATGAGAGAACATCCCCCATCTGACGGAGCTTCCGGCTCAGCAACAAGCCCATTCAGTCAGATCTAATAACATTGAATGTATATCAAGATCCTACCTTTATGCACTTGATTGGATAAAGATGTGGACTGCGCCCCTCGAGTAGGACATTTGAGGGGAAGAAATTAGAATAGAGCTG
>JABGOS010000014.1 GCA_018645265.1 Deltaproteobacteria bacterium | reverse complement strand
GCCAGCTATTGGAGTTACAAGAAGCTCTATTAATTCATATCCAGAAATCTCATCTCACAAAAAGTGTCCGACACCTTTTTATTATGAGGATTCGGGCGTGTGGAAATGGGCTTTACAAAGATGCTGTTCCGGGTTAGTCGAGTGACTCATTATTCAATCATTTCATAAGGTTATCTTATGAAACGCATCGACAAACATCCTATCCTGCAGGTTCCGGAAATCGCGGAAATTACCTTTTATTTCGAGGGGATGGAGCTGCGGGCGAAGAGGGGCGAGATGATCTCCAGCGCGCTCTTTGCCAACGATATTCATACATTCGGATTGCACCCGAAGGATGGCTCTCCTCAGGGTATCTTCTGTGCCAACGGTCAATGTGCTCAATGTCTCGTCATCGCCGATGGCCTTCCCGTTAAATCGTGTATGGTAGCGGTACGCGAGGGCATGAAGGTTCATAAGCTCGTAAATCTTCCAAAGCTCCCCGAGGTTGATGGTGAAAATTTAGAGAGTTCTGAGATTGAGGAGTTATCGACCGATCTTCTTATTATAGGTGCTGGTCCAGCAGGGCTCGGTGCTGCAATTGAAGCGGCAGCTGCTGGGCTCGAGGTTCTCATTGTGGATGATAAGAATGTGCTCGGCGGAAAACTCGTTCTTCAGACGCATGCATTCTTCGGCTCCGTGGATAACTGCTATGCGGGTACTAGGGGAATAGATATTGCGTCTATCCTATCCGAGGAGGTGGTAGAGTATTCTAATATTCGTATTATGACGGATACCATGGCTGTGGGCGTCTATAGCGACAGTAAAATTGGCATTCTGGAGAAGGGCGTATACAAAATTGTAAAACCGAAAACTCTTCTCGTCGCTGCAGGCGCCAGGGAAAAGGCTTTAACATTTCCCGGATGTGATCTCCCCGGTGTTTATGGTGCAGGCGCATTTCAAACTCTACTCAACAGGGACTTGGTACGACCGAGCGAGAAATTATTTATCGTAGGTGGAGGTAATGTTGGTCTGATAGCGGGTTATCATGCACTGCAAGTTGGTATAGCAGTCGTGGGGTTAGTCGAAGGAATGTCGGAGGTCAGCGCGTACTGGGTACATGCTGATAAACTGAAACGCTTGGGCGTTCCTATTTACACATCGACGACTGTAGTTTCGGCGAATGGAAAAGACTCGGTAGAAAGTGTCACGGTCGCTGAGGTTGATAGTAACTGGAAAAAAATTCCTGGAACTTATCGAACATATCCGTGTGATACGCTGCTTATAGCTGTGGGTCTTTCAAGTATAAATGAAATACATGTGATGGCCAAAAAATTTGGAATCGATTCTTACGTAGCTGGCGATGCTGAAGAGATAGCGGAAGCATCTGCTGCGATGTTCTCAGGACGTGTCGCCGGGAGAAAGATTGCGCAGAAGCATGGCAAGGACGCCCAAGTTCCCTCCGAGTGGGAGGGTATGATCTCTGTGTTAAAAGCTAAGCCTGGCCATGAGGGTTTTTTAGTTGAGATAGCCACGGGTGCCTCCGTATTTCCGGTGATACGGTGTCTTGAAACTATTCCATGCAATCCATGTGTGGCAGTCTGTCCTAAGGGTGCTATTACCATTCAAGGGGATAACGAGATCCTAGCGCGTCCTGAGTTTTCGGGAGAGTGCGTGGCATGTGGTAAGTGCCTTACCGCATGTCCTGGACTCGCCATTACACTCGTGGATTACCGAACCTCAGGTCCTGGGATGGCAAGGGTAACACTGCCTTTTGAGATGCCTGTGAATTTCAAAGTCGGCGATGATGTAATGGCAGTCGAACATGCTGGAAAAAACCTCACCAGGGCCAGGGTTATAAATATAATCAGCAAGAAATTGAATGATAAATATAAGTCGCGGGATAGTAGCGTTCTCATTGTTTTGGAGGTGGAGAGAGATCTTGCTACTCAGGTCGCTGGTATTCGTATTCAAGAGGAAACAGTTTCACGGCCCATTGATACTGTCATGAGTGAGGATGCTGGTGATGATGTTGTCGTCTGTCGCTGTGAACGCGTGACAGAGGGACAGATACTTAATCTCATCCGTTCAGGCGTCAATGATATGAACCAGCTGAAGGCGATGCTTAAGGTAGGAATGGGCGCATGTGGCGGCAAAACATGTGGCCCGCTTATCGAGTCGATATTTGAACGTGAAGGTGTTGCAAAGGGTGAGGTCACATATTTTACGGAGAGGCCGCTCGTTGCAGAGGTACCGATGGGAGTATTTGCTGGTGTGAAGGACGGGGATATAAACGATGAATAATAAAGCGTATGATCTTGTAATCATAGGCGCTGGGTCTGTTGGTCTTCCGGCTGCGGTCGCTGCTGGAAGGAGGGGACTGAAAACTCTCGTAATTGATGGCAGATCATCTCCGGGTCAGGGGGATGCGAAGAGGGCTATCGGTGGTATCAGGGCTACACATTCACATCCTGCGAAGATAGAGATCTCTCTTCGTTCTATAGATATATTTTCCAAATGGCAGGAGATGGAGGGTGACTATATAGGCTGGAGGAGGGGAGGCTATATTTTTCCCGTTTTTACGGAGAATGATGAGCTCACTCTCAAAAATCTTCTGACGATTCAACAATCGTTCGGACTCGATATCAGTTGGATCGATGCTCTGGAGGTGCAGAAACTAGTTCCAGGAATTTGTAAGGATGAACTCAAAGGGGGCACCTTTTCTCCAAAGGATGGCAGTGCTTCACCACTTCTCACTGCGAGCGCCTTTTTCTTTGCAGCAAAGAGGGCGGGAGTGGATTTTATATTCAACGAGAGGGTTATCGATACCAAGGTGTCCAGCGGTCGAGTTGCATCTGTAGTTACGGATAAGAATGAATATGCATGTGCGAATATATTGAATGCGGCTGGTGCAGATGCGGCGGAGGTAGGTAAACAGGTAGGAGTTGATTTTCCCGTATACCCGGATTCACATGAGGCTGGGATAACGGAGCCTGTAGAGCGCATGTTGGAGCCGATGGTCGTAGATATACGATCGACTTCCGGCAGTAAGAACTGTTACTTCTATCAGAATATGGAAAATCGTTTTGAATTTTGTCTGACCCCTGAACCCATATATCCAGGAACTGATCGCGATTCTACATCCAGCTTTCTACCCCTTATAGCGCAAAAGATAGTGAGCCTTTTGCCAAAGTTGAAGAATATACGTGTGCGTAGAATCTGGCGAGGCTGCTATCCGATGACGCCAGATGGCAGCCCTATAGTAGGCAGCTCAGAGAATATTCAAGGCTATCATTTTGCTGTCGGAATGTGTGGTCAGGGTTTTATGCTGGGGCCGGGACTTGCGGATGACATTGCAGCAATGGTTGCGGGTGATGAGACGGTAACCGATAAAGAACATCTTGATTTCTTCTCACTGGATCGTGATTTCTCTACTTCAGAGGAAAAATTAAAATAATAAAAAGTGTCCGACACTTTTTTATTTGGACGGCCTCTTTTTAAAAGGGTTGAGGATTTTTATGCGGAGTTCCATAAGGATCGGCTCTCCGGATACGTGCTTTGCATAAAGAGGTTCACTGTCGTGTGGGGCTATGGTTTTTCCAGCAAGCTGTACTTCGAGATTTCCCGGATCTACATATCCGCCGCTCGATACGCCTTCTAGGGTGATAGGCCTGGTTGAGAGATTGATTCCGGATGCGGAGGTGACCATAAATGGACGGAGATCATCGATTTCGTCAGCGTTC
>JABGOS010000137.1 GCA_018645265.1 Deltaproteobacteria bacterium | reverse complement strand
AGTTTGCGATTGCTGCTTCAAGGGCTTCACGTCCCATGACTGAACAGTGCATCTTTTCGTCGGGCAACCCCCCTAGAAAATCGGCTATATCCTGATTGGTTATTCTGGCAGCTTCCTCTAGAGTCTTCCCCTTTAACATCTCTGTTAGGGCTGAGCTCGAGGCTATGGCGGAGGCACATCCGAAAGTTTTAAATTTAACATCAGCGATCTTACCGTCATCACCGACTTTGAAGGTGAGTCTCAACATATCTCCACAGGCGAGCGAACCGACCTCGCCGATGCCGTCTGGAGTTTCTATCTCTCCGACATTTCGTGGGTGAAGGAAGTGATCGACTACTTTTTCTGAATAGTTCCACATAATGTCTCCTAACTCTCCTTTGTATTCTCAGTAGCTAATAATGATGATACGAAGGGTGTGATGTGTTCTCCTCTTTTTTCGTGTTCCTTTAAGCAGTCGGAACAAACGTGGCCTGTTTCCGGTTGCCCACAGGTGCTGCATTTAGAGAGGAGGTTTAGAACGCTTTCAATCTGCTCCATGCTTTCACGATACTTATTGATCTTAATTTCAAAATCCTTGCGCCTAGATTTCAGTGTCTCCTTTAATGTGGATAACACCTCGGTATTCATCACACCATCGCTCGGGAGGAGTAGAGACCGGATCTCCTCAAGGCTCATTCCAAGGTCCTTAAAACGAAGAATCATTTTGAGCATGTCGGCATCGAGTTTGTCGTAAGTCCTAAAACCGCCTGAGGTTCTGCACGGTTTAATGAAGCCCAGCTCCTCATAATACCTGATAGTCCTCTGTGAGAGGCCGAGCTGTTCAGCTAGTTCACCTATATAGTAAGTAATCTGCTTGCTATCCATACTATATTTATACAATAACCCTAACGTGAACGTCAAGGTGTATATTGCATGATATATTTAAGTTTGTTATTTAAGATGTTAGGTTGGATATATAAGGTTATACTTTATGCTCTACGTCCATAATTGAGGGCCATTTGAGAGACATTTTTACTGGCAAAAATATCAATCATTGATTGGGTGTAATTAAGTACTGCGGGTACATAATTCTGCGTTTCTTTGAAAGGGGGTATTTTATTGCCATATTTTTCAACATTGTGCTCACCAGCGTTATAGCCTGCCAGGGCGAGGCTTATATCCCCTTTAAAATGGTTCAAAAGGAATCTCAGATACCTTGTTCCACCATCGATGTTCTGCCCAGGATCAAAAGAGTTCCTGACGCCGAAGCGCTTTGCTGTGCCTGGCATCAGCTGCATCAGTCCCCTTGCTCCGCAGTGTGATACTGCCTTTTTTTGTGCTCCTGATTCCTGAAGGATGACACCGCATATCAGTTCTACCGGCACTTGGTATTTGCGAGCTGCGGCCTCAATGTGAGGGGCGTACTGGGCTAGTCTCTTCGCATGTTTACTGGAAATGCGTCTGGACATGCCGAGTTTAGGAGGGGGTTGTCTTCGTCTGGCCACTTTGATTCTATTTGCAAAGTTTACTGATTGTTTCTTCTCCTTCAGGGTGAGTTTTGCGAGGAGTTTATCGGAGAAGGAGGTATGCGCTTTCTTGGCAGTCTTTCTTGATTCAAGAAAGCTTCCAAATTGTTCTGCAATCTTATTTCCTTTAACTTTCTGTGTCATAACTCATTTCCAAATAAGGATTAAACGCAAATCCACCCATATATATTATCGGTTCAATACAGGGATGAAGTTGCTACCACCCAGTAATTATAGCAAAAATTGTACCTTAATTGGTATCAAAGGATCGACCTGGTTTTAGGTCTTTTTGTGGCGTATCTGCTGCTTTTTTAGGGGGGATTGGCTTGTTATCGGGAATAACTTCGGTTATTTTAGCATTTTTATCGGTATTTCGCTCTTTTTTGGAGCTAGATGGAGTTACATAGAAAAATCGCTGTTCTTTGATATCCTTATTAGCCAAGCGATCTCTTATGTTGATCGTAACCGTATATCTTCCAGCCTGGGCATTTGCCGGCAGGGCAATATTGTTTTCAAACCCTATAGATCCACCTTCTTCGAGCTCCTGATGAAAATCATTTATATTCTCTAGTTTCAAGCCGACGCTGCCATCTGGATAGCTTATGATGAGATCCTCCTGAACCCACACATCATCTTTCGTGACCGTATATCCATTTACGTCAAATAGCATGAAAACCGTTTCGCCCGGTTCAAAGATGGAAGGTTTTCTGGGTGTCTTTGCATCTCCTTCGGCGAAGCTGAAGTTTCTAATCGCCAATATCTTTTGCATGGGTACAGCAGACTGTTTCCTTGAGCTGTTAAGATCTATGGAGGGAAGGAAGTTGATTTGAAAATCGGAAGATAGAAAATTGTCGGGATTGTTAAGGCCTGTATATAGCATCCCAATGGATAGAAAAAACCATACGATGAGCCCGATAAAACCTCTGGCTTCACGCTTTATCTTGATGACGACGGTACCGGCTGCAGTGTCTCCGGGCCTTTGTCTCCTAACGGAGAAAAGAATCGTCATAAAGCCAAATGGATTTGTATCGAAAATCCTCCAGATAGTTCTGATCATGGAGCCGACTAGTGTGATAGCTGCACCTTCCTCATTACAGATGGTGAGCCCAACAATCCATTTTCCAGGAGAAGTTTTAAATACCCATTCCGGGAAAGCAAAGAAGAAGATGCACACAACAGGAGTCATCAGAACGACAATCATACTGCCGAGTGGTTCCTCCGGATTAAGGAGTAGGGCGTAGCCACCTATAAATGCAGCGAAAAAAGTGAGGTCAATGAGGAAGGCAACGGCACGTTTAGTCGCGCTTGAAATTAGTTCTAAGGAGAGGACGTATTGCTTAGGACGGCTGCCAAGCTTTCTCAAGACTACCGTGCCTCCAAGAACATCCCCAAGCCTTCTGTGCCAGCCGCTCCACTCCATCATGCCAGTGATCAGCAGGGTGGGCAGTAAAATTATATCTAAAGGGCGTAGAATATTTCTTATCAGAATTGAAGTGAAGGAGACGGGGGAACCGTCCATTCTTCTTATTGTAAGATTACAGAGGAGTTTTCCAAAACTAGCATTCAACGCCAGTTCGGGAAGAACAAACCAAAGTAGGGCTATTAAGAGGAAGACGCCGTTGAAGATCAAGCCGTGCCTGCCGATAAAGGGAATGGGGCCAGCTGCACTACCAAAAGCCACAGACCTATAGATCAGCATTGCAGGCCAGTAGATTATGTAGAGCATGAGAGCGTCTATCGCGAAGGCTGAAAAACGATCCCTAATTTCAGCTATAGCCGGACCTTCCGGTCCGCTTTGATCCTCATAGCCCAGAATGTCATTTGAATCATTTTCGTAATCGTCAGGAGTCTCGGTGACTTCATCCTGCATTGCTGCTTCGATATCTCCAACGTCGATTAAATCAGTCTGATCAACCTTGAACTCATTGCTCGGCATATGTCCTGTTCTCCATTCCTCTTAAGTTATACGTAAGGAATAACCCATTTCCGGATACTAGCATAAGAGCTTGGAATGAAAAGGGAAAAAGCTCATAATGCCGGCGTGCTGCATTATCCGTCGCAAGCTGGGAGATCCATGTTTCCAATTTCATATTGCCAGATCGAGATGGCAGCGATTGCAGCTGTTTCGACCCTTAGAATCTGTTGACCGAGGCTAAGTAGGGTGGTCCCTGCATTCTGAGCTAAAGTTATTTCATCATTCGTGAACCCTCCTTCAGGCCCAACGATTATCAGATCATTGCTCATATTTGAACGAGTTTTCCAAAATGAGCGGATGTCAGCCTTTTCCTCACCCTCATAAAAAAGAATTGATGAGTCATATTCGCTAACGCCCTTCATAACCTCTGTGAAAATTAAGGGTTCGCAGATTGTAGGTCGGAATGGAAGGCCGGATTGCTTCGCTGCTGACAATGCAATTTCATTGAGTCGCCGTATCTTTTTTTGATCGCTGACGATCTTCGCTCTATGCGGGACTGTCCTATTGGTAATCATCGGAATGATTCGTTTGCAGCCAAGCTCGACGCTTTTTTCGACGACCCACTCGAAGCGCTCTCGTGATATCGGTGATATTGCAAGGGTAGGTGGCGGAGTAAATGGGAGTCTCTTGATCTGTTTATCGAGTGAAATAGTAACACTCTTTTTCATCGATTCAATAATGTTTGATTTAAACGACCGGCCTTCTCCGTCTGATATTAAAATCCAGTCGCCGGGTTTTAGCCTCAGGACATTGTGTATATGATGTGCATCCTGTCCTGTCAGTTCAATCGTCGTGCCTAATTTGAGATCCGCATCTGTAAAAAACTGTGGCATCGTGTCCTACCTCTTTTTTTCAAATGTAATGCTGCTCCATTCATTCAGCTGGTTTATATCCCTCAGATTCATCGAACCGGCAAAGGCTTCCTCAATAGAGGATTCCTGGTCGTGAGTGATGCCGGACAGGATTAGTATGCCCTGTGGCTTAGTAACTCGGATTAGATCTTCCTTCAATTTTATCAGAGTTAAAAGAAGAATATTTGCGACTACTACATCGAACGATCGATCTATCATACTGATTGAATCGGCCACTTCGATATCATCAGTTTTGTTTATAGAAAAATTTTCTTTAGCCACCCTTATTGCCTCGGGATCGATCTCAACTGTCATGATATCTTTCAGGCCGAGCTTTCTTGCAACGATCGCCAAAAGTCCGCTGCCGGTACCAACATCCAGGAGGGAAGGTTCAATTTGAGTCCTGGATAGTTTTTCAATCCCCTTTGCACATAGCATTGTCGTGGCATGCAATCCGGTGCCGAAGGCCATTCCAGGGTCGAGAGTTATAACTTGTTTTCCCTCATCAGGCGTGAAGTTCTCCCAGCTGGGTGCTACAGTTATATCCTCCACAATTTCGAATGGGCGAAACCATTGACGCCAATTTTTACTCCAGTCGGCAACAGAAGAGGTGGATATGTTCATGTCGAGATTTGAAGATGGGATCTGTTGAGAAATTACATTGCGGATATCGTCCATCAAAGGTGTCTTCTCAAAAAGGTTGGCGTCAAAATATGAGGTCAGCTTTGCGATGCCCTCCTTCTCAGATTTATCCTCCAAGCAGCCATTGCAGCCAAGCTCATACATAATCTGGGCAATCGTCTCCGAGTGATCGGTTGGAACTTCAGTTGTGATTATATGCCACATGTCATTCATATAGTATTTTCTCCAAAATTGACCTCACCCTTTACCATGTGGTAGCCTCCCTATCAATAGCTCTTATCACGCAGATTTGGAAGGAGTATAGGAATGATATATAAGTGCCCACATTGTGACTCGCAATTTCAAGCTATCATGGGTGAGGTAGTGGAATGCCCAACATGTCATGGGAAGGTGAGGCTTGAGGAAATTGTTCAGAATGGTTGTGAATGGGATCGTGAGGTTGGCGGAAATTGGCTTGAAGCTTTCTTCAATACTTTTAAAGCAGCTGTCAGCGATTCGGCGAAGTTTTTTGCCAGCGTGTCCAGGGTAGAGGGGATGAAGAGGGCTTACATCTATGCGCTGATAATATCATATGTGATGTTTGCTACAATGGTGGCGTATCAGATCGGTTTTCAAGCCTTAGCGTTGAGTCTGAACTTAGGCGGGGACCTTGGTGCCGATATCTTCCCGGCGCTCGCGGTGTCCATTCCTATTGGAGCAATATTCCTTCTGATATTCTTTGTAATTGGTGTCCCTGTTTTTACGGCCGCTATGATGTTCGTGAGAGCTGGTCTGTATCATGTCTGTCTGATGATCCTTGGTTCCGTTAAGCGGGATTTTCAAACTACCTTCAGAGTGGTCTGTTATGCTTCCAGTCCCCAGCTATTTCAACTTGTACCGATTCTTGGTGGAATGGTCGCATGGATCTGGCAGCTCGTGCTGGATATCATAGGTATCAAGGAGGCACATCAGACAAGCTATGGTAGAAGTGCCCTGGCAGTCTTCCTTCCTACTATCATATGTTGCGGTGTAGGGATTTTGTTCATTACGATGATGGCTGGTGTGATCGCGGCAGCAATTGTGAGATCCAGCTGATTAAAGACCTTGCTCTGGCTGATTTAGGGATTTATGAATCCCTTGAGTCTCAGCTCAGAAAGGATTTCCCGACCTTCCTCATCCTTATCCATGGCGATAAGAGTATTCTTGATCTTCTCAGTGCCATCCCAACTCTGTGATAGCAGTAGAAGACGAGCTGTAGGCACCGCTTCAGATTCAGATATGAATTTTATCTTTTTTGCCCATGGTGAGGACATCCTCTTCAAAGTCGCAGCTTCTGTGGGTGTTAAGATTGCACATGAGTTTGCAGTGCCCTCTGATATCTTCCGGAGTTCAAAAATAATTTGATCGACATGTTTTGTTGTGGTGTCGGCGGGTAATTGTGGAAAGAGGTTGTTTCTTGTGAATTCAATGGAAAAGGGTTCGCTGGATATGATTCCAGCAGAACAGTCAGTGCCCATTCCAACGAGTGAGTATCTTTCCGTTTTACCTCCAGAGTTATTAGTTATTGTAGCAAGGAGGGCTTTGGCATTATTGAAGAGATCTTTGTTCTGTACATATGCTGAATAACTGATGATCCCTAAAATGGGCTTCTTACTCTTAATAAACTTAATTCCGGATTCGACAGAATTAAAATAGTTCCCCTCCAATTTTGCAGGGGCTATCCTCTTATTCACGTATTCGAAAAATATATCGAGAACCGGTTGGGCCTCAGTAGTTGATCCCGCTTCGCCAGGATACCAAAATATCATATTTGCATCAGCAGCGTGTGCATGTATCGAAAAGGTGAGAATGCATAGAAATAATATGGTCCATGCGGTCTGTTTAATTTTCATCTTTTCTCCTGTAGAAATCTGCTCCCTTGTAGGTAGACTCCAGGGTGTAATTATCATTTAAGTATGCCATTAGCTTTGGGTATCCTGATACAGGATATTTTCCGTAATCATGATAGTTGCCGGGTGAGGTGTCGACAAAATAGACAGGTTTGTTCTCTTTTAGATCTGCAAAAAACATATCCCAGCTGCCTGGTGTTGCGTATTTTGTTGTGTCGAATAAATCGTCTTTGGCAGTTGGAGAACCAGCTATTCTACCGGTCAACCAATCGCACCAGAGGAATCTGGATGCTGCTGGTCTATTTGCAAAGAAATATACCGGTGTGGCAAAACCCCACACGAATATAGTGTCGTGCTTCTCTGTCCGTTCTTTTATGTATTCACCGAGGGGCCTATAGCTATTTGGATTATCTTCATTCACCTTAGCATAGATCTTGTCAGCGTATATGCGTGCGGTTGTGAAACCGGCTGCTGGAAATAGCATTCCTACGAGAACAATAGCGTAAAGCCTTTTCTTCGAGATAGACGACAAGAGAGGTTTGTCCATCATAAAAGAAATGCCCATAGCTGCTAAAATCGAGAGTGATGGTAGGAGTTGGATGAAATAATGTCCAAAAAATCTTCCACCAGTAGCTACCGGTATGAGGGATGTTAGAAACCAAAGCATTATTAGGTAAGGCTCAGGGCGCCTACCGGATTGCTCATCTTTGAAGAGGCGGCGACTAAGTATGACAACTTCGCGAATTCCAAATACCCAGAGGAGGAGTGTGGATGCCATGAAGGATCCACCTCTCACTAAAAGTCTAGAGAAGAAATCGGAAGTGGTGATGCCGGCTTCAATGTAGGCGTTTGATCCAAGAATGCTCCAGAAGAAGAAGGCGTCCCAGATCCCCAGATATTTCAGATATAGGAAGAATATGAAGCCTACAAGGGTGCCACCTATGATGAATATCAGAAATGGCCTGAATCTCTGACGATATCCTGACTCCTTCAAGTAGTGAGGTGCGAGAAATAGGAAGTATATGCCCACCAATATGAGATTTATGCCAGCTTGGTATTTGAAGAGGCAGGCGATCCCAAAGAACATCCCAGCGTTGAAGAGATTGTGGATGTCTCGATCCTGCTCCCACTTGATGATGTAGTATATGCTCATGGTCAGTGGGAGCATTAAAACTAGGATGATCGATGTAGAGATGAATTTCGGGATATACGTAACGGTAAATACCGCATAAAATATGGCTGAGAGCCATCCTGTCCGTTCATTATGAATGGTTCGGCCGATCCTGTAGCAATATAGGGCAGTAATCCACACCCATATCGCTGTGATGAGATGCACTGCAAACATGTTGTTTCTTCCGAAGAGGAGGAAAATCACCGAGAAAAAAATGTATATGCCGATCGGTTTTGTGTCGACGGATGATAGAAACGGAGAACCTCCATCAAGAAGGGCATTTGCATAGCCTGCAAATTGTGATTCATCGACATCCAGAATAGGTGTCCAGAAAGCGGGTGAACGTAGTAGCAAGACTATCACTAAAACGAGCAGGGCCATCAGATATGTTTTGCTTCTTGAACTCATAGGATGCGGGATCTCATGGAAAACCATGGGTTTGTCAAGCAGCAAGGTTGGTTGAATCACTTTGACACCCTAGCGAACCTATGATAATTATTCATAAATTTAGCTTATGAGGGAGATATGACCACAATCACAGATACCAGCAAAAGACCATACGATGTTTCCATAATTGTTCCTTTTTTGAATGAGGATGAAAATCTAGAACAGTTATATGGAGACATAAAGACAGCGTTGGAGACTACCAATAAGACTTTTGAGATAGTGTTTGTAGATGATGGCTCGAGCGATGGTAGTGTCGCATTGCTTCAGTCTCTGGCCACTTCGGACGATCGTATCAAAGTAGTAGAGTTTACCCGTAACTTTGGACAGACGGCAGCGATGGCCGCAGGATTTAAATATGCACAGGGGCGGATTTATGTGGCGATTGATGCTGACAATCAAAACGACCCAGCCGATATACCCAAACTCCTTGAAATGTTGGATCAGGGCAATGACGTCGTTTCCGGTTGGCGTAAAAATAGACAGGATAAACTGTTTACACGAAAAATTCCGTCAAAAATTGCAAATAAGCTTTTATCTTCCGTTACAGGTGTGAAGCTAAAGGACTACGGTTGTTCACTGAAGGCGTATAGGGCCGAATATTTGGATTCAGTTTCGCTCTATGGAGAGATGCATCGCTTTATACCTGCATATGCATCGATGGCGGGTGCTAAGGTTGTGGAGATTCCTGTCAACCATCGAGCTAGGACGAAGGGGCAATCTAAATACGGCCTGACGAGAGTATTTAAGGTTCTCATGGACCTTATCACGGTCAAATTTTTATCGAGTTATATGAGTAAGCCGAGTTATCTTTTCGGTGGTATCGGATCGATACTGTGTTCTTTGGGTATGATCTCAGCGTGTGAGGTGTTGATTGAGAAATTTGTGGTTGGAACCTTTGCGCATAAGAATCCATTTTTATTGTTGGCGGTATTCCTTTTCTTCCTGGGTGTGCAGCTGATTCTGATGGGGTTAATCGCTGAAATACAAGTGCGCACATATCATGAATCACAGGGTAAAGAGGTATATTTGGTAAAAAAGACTGTGAATCTATAATGAAATTCCAAAATTAGTATTTGGAAAATATTTAAATTTCAAATTGTCATAAATGAGATTTAAAAGGATGAAATTAGAATTATGTGTGGAATATGCGGCGTAATATACGATGATCCTTCCCGATCGGTTGAGCTTGAAGTTCTAAAGAAGATCAACCGTACTATGACCTATCGTGGACCTGATGATGAGGGGTACTATTTAGGAAGGGGAGCGGGGCTCGGCATGAGGAGACTCTCCATCATTGACGTTGAAGGAGGGCATCAACCTCTTTCATCAGAAGATGGTGATATTGTATCAGTCTGCAATGGTGAGCTATATAATTTTCAAGCACTAAAGAATAAGCTCATACAGGAAGGACATACTTTCAAGACGAAGGCTGATGCAGAAGTTCTTCCACATCTATATCAAAGGGATGGTATAGGTTTGGTTCACCATCTAAATGGCATGTTCGGTTTGGCTGTCTGGGATGAGGAAAGAAGAACCCTTTTGCTTGCAAGGGATAGGATGGGTCAGAAACCATTATATTGGACTCACCAAAATGGTTCTTTGATCTTTGGATCGGAACTTAAAGTCATACATGCTCATCCCGATGTTGAGACAAAACTCAGTAGAAGTGGTCTGTCAAAATATCTTGCATATGAATATGTGCCGGCACCTGATTCCATCTTTGAGAATATACATAAGCTTAAGCCAGGTCATCTCCTTCGCTACAAGGATAGTGAGGTGACTATTAGGAGATATTGGGATCTTCCCATAGGTGAAGAAGTTAATATGTCTATGGATGAAGCCTCTGAAAGGCTTTTGGTTTTGCTAAAGAAATCGGTTAATCGAAGGTTGATTAGCGATGTGCCGCTCGGTGTCTTCTTGTCAGGTGGAATTGATTCATCGGCTATAGTAGCGATTATGTCTAAATTGCGTGATCCAAAGGATATCAATACTTTCTCGGTAGCATTTTCAGAAAAATCATTTGATGAATCTACTCATGCAAAGAGAGTTGCTGAACATTTTGGAACACATCATCGTGAAAAGGTTCTGAATCCGGATGACCTGGTCAACATGCTTCCCCAGGTTGCAGAACTGCTCGATGAGCCGCTTGGCGATGCATCTATTATTCCAACCTATGCATTGTCGCAATTTACACGCAGATATGTGACCGTTGCGCTTGGTGGTGACGGAGGTGACGAACTCTTTGCGGGTTATCCTACATTTCAGGCGGATGTGTTCTCGAAGTATTACAGAATGATACCAAAACCTCTAAGGAAATATTTGATCGAACCCCTGGCTAGAAGGCTGCCCGTCAGTGATAACAATATTAGTTTTGATTTTAAGGTTAAGCAGTTCATCAAGGGTGCGTCGATCTCTGATGTCATCAGACATATGGTGTGGATGGGTTCTTTCTCCATTGAGGAACAGCATGATCTGCTGGTGGATGGCCCAACATTGAATGTATTCGAGGAGCTGTATAAGTATGAGGAAGATTCGAAGATGAATTCAACAGGGAATCGTCTCCTCTACGCGTACAAGAAGCTTTATCTAGCTGAGGATATATTGACTAAAGTGGATCGTGCATCGATGTGGCAATCGTTGGAGGCCAGGGCGCCATTTCTCGATCATGAATTAGTTGAGTTTGTATTTCGTCTTCCTTATAGCTTCAAATTAAACGGTATGAATATGAAGCATATTCTTAAACGTGCGATTGGCCCCTTATTGCCAGCGGGGATCGCTAATCGTCCTAAGAAGGGCTTCGGTATGCCGGTGGCGAAGTGGATCAAGGGGCCGATCAACGATATGACCTGCGATCTCTTGGACAGTCATAAAATCAAGCGTGAGGGATATTTTAAACCAGGATATGTAGCGAGGTTACTAGAAGATCATATGTCGGGAAAAGTCGACAATAGGAAGAAATTATGGACGTTGATCATGTTTGAAAAGTGGCTTGAGAAGTGGGGAAATCCTACAGTTGAATAACTTGAATGTTTGTGTGGTGACAAGAATTATAATGGAGATGAAATGACTGACAAGATCTACAATGCAAAGGATATTGAAAGTAAATGGCAGAATCGTTGGGAGGAGACTCATGCCTTTAAAGTAGACGAGAAGGCTAAAGGTGAAAAATATTATCTTCTAGAGATGCTTCCTTATCCATCGGGACGCATTCATATGGGACATGTGCGCAACTATACGATAGGGGATGTGGCTGCCAGATATCGAATGATGCGAGGAGTTAAGGTGTTACATCCTATGGGTTGGGATGCCTTTGGAATGCCAGCTGAAAATGCGGCGATTCAGAGAAAGGTTCATCCAGCTGACTGGACGTACAAGAATATTGATTACATGCGAGGACAAATGAAGCGCCTCGGCTTTTCATATGATTGGGAGCGTGAGTTCGCTACATGTGATTCCAGCTATTATAAGTGGGAACAGCTGATATTTACTCGGATGTTTGAGAAGGGATGGGTCTATAAAAAGACATCTCAGATCAACTGGTGTCCATCATGCAAGACAGTATTGGCAAATGAACAGGTGAGTGCAGGGTGTTGCTGGCGTTGTGATTCTGGGGTTGAGATGAAATCGATGTCGCAGTGGTATTTCCGTATCACAGATTATGCTGAGGAGTTGTTAATCGATATTGATGACAAGCTTCAGGGTTGGCCTGAGCGCGTTAAAACGATGCAGCGGGAATGGATCGGCAAGAGTCATGGTGCAAATATCGATTTTCCTATTGAGGGCTCAGATCAGAAAATTCAGATATTCACTACGCGACCAGATACTCTATTCGGTGTTACATTTATGAGTCTTGCCTGGGAACATCCGTTGGTGAAGGAATTCGCTAAGAAGAATGGGAAAGAGAAGGAGGTTGAGGCCTTTATCGAGAAATCCTCGAAGATCGATCACAAGGCCCGCCTTGAGGATACATATGAGAAGGATGGGGTCTTTACCGGTGCATACTGTTTAAATCCTCTGACTGGGGATAAGGTTCCAGTTTATGCAGCAAATTTTGTTCTTATGGAGTACGGCACAGGCGCAGTCATGGCAGTACCGGGTCACGATCAACGTGATTTCGAGTTTGCAAAAAAATATAATCTTCCAATCAAAATTGTTATTCAGCCGATTGATGAGGCTCTCGATCCAAGCACGATGGATGGTGCGTGGGAGGGCGCTGGAACGATGATAAATTCGGGTGAGTTTGATGGTTTGAAAAACAAGGATGGCATCAAGGCGGTATCGGAACACCTGAAAAAGAATAAGCTCGGTGGGTCGACAGTTACATATCGTCTCAAGGATTGGTGCTTATCACGTCAGCGCTACTGGGGTACACCTATACCGATCATTCACTGTGATAAGTGTGGCGCTGTCCCCGTTCCGGAAAAGGAGCTTCCAGTTGAGCTGCCACATGATGTCGAGTTTACGGGAGTTGGCGGGTCACCACTCTCCAGGGTTGCATCATTCGTAGATACAGATTGCCCAAAGTGTGGAAGTGCAGGCAAGCGTGAGACGGATACTATGGATACATTTGTTGAATCATCCTGGTATATGCTTCGTTATGCCTGTCCAAGGTATGACAAGGCGCCCGTCGATCCAAAGATGATGAAATATTGGTTACCTATCGATCAGTACATCGGTGGAATTGAACATGCAGTAGGTCATCTGATCTACTTTAGATATTTTACAAAGGTAATGCGTGATCTCGGAATGCACGATCTGGATGAACCCTGTAAAAACCTTATGACGCAAGGAATGGTCTATAAGGATGGTGCTAAGATGAGCAAGTCAAAGGGCAACGTGGTTGACCCTGATGATATGATTGCAAAGTATGGTGCAGATACGATGCGCCTATTCTCCCTCTTTGCTGCTCCTCCCGAGAAAGATCTTGAGTGGAATGATAAGGGTGTTGAAGGCTCACATCGTTTCCTCCTCAGAGTATGGCGTTTGGTGATGGACCATCTCGATATAGATGGGGAGACCAAAGAGAGTCCTGAGGCCGCTAGGTGGAGAAATAAAACAGTGAAGAAGGTGACAGAAGATATCGAGCGCTTTCATTTTAATACAGCGATAGCTGCTGTTATGGAATATGTTAATTATCTATATGGAGTCGGTGTTGAAAAGATCGATAGGTTAGCTGTGGAGACACTCGTTCTCTTGATTTCACCCCTGGCACCTCATGCTGCAGAGGAATTGTGGGAGAAGCTGGGCAATGGGGAATCGATCTTGGGAAAAAGCTGGCCTACATTTGATGAAGCTATGATTGCGAGTGACACTTTGACTATAGTCGTTCAGGTTAATGGTAAGGTGAGGGAGAGGTTGGATATACCTGCAGATATGTCAGATGAGGATGTTAAGCAGAGCGCCTTATCGAATGAGAGAGTTATCTCATTTATGGAGGGCAAGGAGCCAAGGAAGGTAATCGTGATTCCGAAGAAATTAGTGAATATAGTTCTATAAAATGATGATCAGCAATCACTTATATTATGAAACTTGATATTACTTCGTTAGAAAAAGAAATCCGCGGTGGAAAACTTCGTCCAGTCTACATTGTGGTGGGTGAAGAATCATATCTTGCGCGTGCTGCGCAAAGGATGATCCGTGAGAAAGTATGTGGTGAAAAATCGGATGATCTCTCATACAGGATAATGAGTGCAAATGAGGTTAAGCTCGATCAGATTACAGATGCATTGAGAACTGTACCATTTCTAAGCCCCAGGGTTTTAGTGGTTATACGTGATGCGGGTAAATTGAAGAAGGGCGTGCAGGAGACGTTGGCTGAGTACCTGGAATCTCCTGTCGATACATCAGTCCTAGTCGTTATCGCATCAAAGCTCGATGGTAGGACAAAGTTCATGCAGCTAGCTGGAAAAGTTGGCGCGATTGTAGAGTGCAAACCCCTCTACGCGAATAAAGTTCCATACTGGATCAATATCGAGGTCAGAAGGGGCGGCAAACAGATATCCCAGGAGGCAGCAAAATTTCTGGCTGACATGGTTGGAAATGATCTTGGGCAGATAGCTCAGGCAATAGATCGAGTATCGCTCTACGTGGGCGACCGAAAATTGATAGAGCTATCCGATATTGAACATGCAATTGCTGAGACTCATCAGAGGACAATATTTGAACTTACGGATGCAGTGGGTCAGAGAAAGATTTCGACGGCTCTTTCACATCTTCATAATATATTGGAAAATGGTGGCGCACCAGTGTTAGCTCTCAATATGCTGGCGAGGCACTTCAGAATTCTTTCGAAGGCGAAGGATATTTCGGGGCGAATGTCAGATAAGACACAGGTAGCAAAATATCTTGGAGTAAATCCATTTTTCGCGACAAACTATATGACTCAGGCAAATAATTTTTCAAAGGGTGAGCTTCGCAACGGATTTAGGATTCTTCATAAATGTGATAAGACGCTCAAGTCCAGCAGGGTTCCAAAAGAAAGGGTGCTTGAGAAGGCGCTCTTCAGTATCATAAAAAAATAGGCGCCACCCCACAGGATGACACCTAATATAACTCATATCATTATATAGCGATCGTACTACTAACTGGCCTTTGCAGCCTTCGAAAGTCTGCTAATGAGCCTCGATGCCTTTTTCTTATGAATAACGCCTTTTTGCGCAGCTTTTGCGATGACAGGTATTGTCACTTTCAAAGCCTCCGGTGAATTTTCAATACGAGCTTTCTTCACCGAAGTTCTCATAGTCGACAAGACATGCTTATTCCGAGCATTTCGTATCTCGGTTTGGCGAGCACGCTTGATTGACGACATGTGGCGACCGATTCCGATCTTCTTTTTCAATTTATCCATTGCCATGCTTAAATCTCCTTCGTTGCAAAATGTAGCGGAGGCGAGTATCATGCGACTCCTTCATTGTCAAGGATTTACGGGGGGTTAATGAAAAAGGAGCATTCACATATAAGCCGCAGGGTAGGCACTGTCAGCTTCTTCACGTTTCTGTCCAGAATTGCCGGATTGGTCAGAGATGCCGTTTTAGCATGGGCATTTGGTGCTACGAGAGTAGCGGATGCATTTTATGTCGCTTTCAGAATCCCAAACCTCTTGCGGAGGTTGGTGGCTGAGGGTGCACTGACAGTTGCATTTGTACCTGTATATACTGAATATCTAAGGAGATCTAAGAAAGAGGGTCGGGAGGCAGCGAGTGTAATATTCACATATCTCTCGCTCTTTTTGACACTCCTAGTCCTCCTGGGGGTTCTCTTTGCACCTACATTGGTAAAGCTCATTGCATGGGGCTTTTCAGCGGAACCGGGCAAATTCGAGCTCACCGTGTATCTGACGAGGATAATGTTTCCATATATATTCCTCATCAGCCTAGTGGCACTTGCCATGGGAATCTTGAACTCACTCAAGAAGTTTGCGACGCCTGCGGCAGCACCGATTCTTTTGAATCTATCTATTATATTTGGCGCTACAGTCCTTTGGAAGTATTTTGAGATTCCCACAGTGGGTCTCGCATTGGGCGTTCTAATCGGAGGCACCCTGCAGCTAGCCTTGCAGATCCCAGCCCTTATTAAAGAGGGGATGCTTCCGCGTTTCAACTTCAATTGGAGGCATAAGGGCCTGCGCAGTATGCTTCTTCTGATGATTCCATCAGCCTTTGGAGCAGCAGTATATCAAATAAATGTTTTGATAGTGACGCTACTTGCCTCCTTTCTCCCCGATGGAAGTGTATCGTATCTTTGGTATGCGGATAGGGTATCGGAGTTTCCGCTTGGAATCTTCGCCATTGCAATAGCTACAGCTACTCTGCCAACTCTATCCGATCACGCTGCTGATAAGGATATTAACTCACTGAAGGAAACGATCAATTACAGTTTGAGGCTTACCTTCCTGATAGCTATTCCATCGATGGTCGGCCTCTTTCTTTTGTCAGGTCTATCTATCAGTGTGCTCTTCGAGCGCGGAGAGTTCGGTCCGACCACAGCGGTGGCGACCGCCGGTGCGCTGATGATCTTTGCGCTAAAGATACCATTTGTATCCGGTGTTAGGAATCTGGTTCCTGCCTTCTTCGCACTGCGAGATGCAAAAACGCCGGTCTATGTCGCCGCTTTTGCAGTTATCATTAATGGTGTGGTGGCATTGTTGTTGATGAAGAGTATGCTGCATCTGGGACTTGCATCCGCGTTGGTAGTCTCCTCAGGATTCAATTTTGTGTTGCTATTTTACATGTTGAGGCGAAAGATCGGCCCTCTGGGTTACAAAAGATTAGCGATCTCTGTAGTTAAGACTTGTATCGCAAGTCTCATCATGGGAGCAGCTATTCTATTTCTCAGAGAGTTTCTCAATATCGGATCGATTACTTCGCTATGGGTAAGAGGGAGTATCCTGATTTCGTTGATAGCGGTTGGAGTTCTGATATTCGTAGCTGTGACACGCCTGATAAATCTGGATGAATATCATGCGCTGATGGGGCTGTTAAAAAGAAGGAAAAATCCATAAAGGAAGGGAGTGCTTATGAAAAAGATACTTCTAATAGATGATGATAAGCTCTTCTTGGATGAGCTATCAGAGCTGCTAGGTTCTGGGGGATATGATGTGACGGCACTTTCTGTAAGCAAGGAAGCGGTGGCGGTGGTAGTCGAATATGAGCCGGATCTCATTCTACTTGATCTAAAAATGGAGGAATTGAATGGTTTTCAGATAGCCATTGAATTGAACGCAAATGATGACACGCGATCCATTCCAATAATAGGGATGACGGGTTATTTTACAGGTGTTGGTGATCAACGTGTTGTGAAAGGGTCTGGCATCAAGGATTGTCTTATAAAACCACTGAATCCAGATGAGGTTCTGAAGACTATCAGAAGTGTGCTGGGAGAATAAGCGCGTTTCCGCACTTGGTGAAACTATTTTTTTTCCTGATATGTTTTGATGAATCGTTCAATCGTTCTGTCGTAGGTCTTTTCCACTTCTGGTGGGAAAAAGCATCCAGGGAGTTCACCGTTTTTCCTGTGGTACATAACACATTCACAGCACTTTCCTCTTTTTGAACAGGAGGTATATGTACATGTACAATTAGATAGCATTTGATTCTGTTTGCATTCCATATCAGTCGACCCTCTTTATTTTTTTCTTCATGATCATTAGATCCAGCAGACAAAATACCCAAAGTGCAACAATGCCTATCAAACAGTAGATTATGAAGCTTTGGTTTATCTTCCAAGCTCTAGAGAGTGCGGATAAACTTTGATTGATGACAGGGGAACCGGCATACAATCCCTTCATATCACTTAATACGCTGAGCGTGTATTTTGCGAGCGGAAGTATCAATAGGATTATCGTGATAGCGCTGATCAGGATCCCTTTCAAACGTTGGCCTAAGATGAAGTAGCCTATTCCTGGTAGCACCAAGGCGTTTGTCAGAATAGCGGTATCTATTTTTTTGATTTCGGTTTGCATACGCTTATCCTTTATCAGCCTTCTTCGCTTCATTCCAGAGATCTTCCCATCTATCAGGGGAGAGTGAGTTCATCTCTGAACCCTCATTCTTGATGGAGTTCTCCATATGCTTGAATCGTTCTATAAATTTCTTATTAGCTCGCCTCAAACTGCCTTCAGGGTCTAGACCTAGAAAACGTCCAAGATTTGCCATCGTGAAGAGGAGATCGCCATATTCATGATCGATATCATCTTTATTCCCCGATGCCTTCGCTTCGTGGAGTTCATGGGCTTCCTCCTCAACCTTTGCGAGTATGCCATCCGCATTATCCCAATCGAAACCCATACGTGAAGTCTTTTCGCCAAGGCGGAAAGCCTTGAGAAGGGCGGGAAGTGCGTTTGGGACTCCGCCAACTACAGAGTCCTTGCCTTCCTCCTTCTTTAACTGCTCCCACCTTTCCAATACCTCCTGCGATCCGGAAACCTTGGCATCGCCAAATACATGTGGGTGCCGATGAATGAGTTTTCTTTTAATCCTCTCCATTACATCATCTATAGTGAACTTTTTCTCCTCGTTGGCTATCTGTGAATAAAAGACCACCTGCAGCATCAAGTCGCCCAGTTCCTCACAGAGACCATCAAAATCGTTCTTGTCGATGGCATCCAGGACTTCATAGGTCTCCTCGAGGGTGTGGGCAGCGATGTCCTTATAGGTCTGCTTGCGATCCCAGGGGCATCCATCTGGGGATCTGAGCTTAGCCATGATCTCGACGAGTTCTTCGAATTTTATACCAGTTTTTGACATATTCTCTGGATAAGTGACCAGAATGACTAAGTCAATTCCTCAATCTCAATCTCGCTCAACTATTTTGGAGAGTTCTAATCCCGATTAGTCTGCAATGAGTTCAACCGGGTCCACTTGTCATACGCCTTTCAGGCAGATCTCCTAACGAATGGGCTCAGAGAAGGGGCCTTTTTTGCCGTTGCATTATATGGGTCACCTTCGGTAGATATAGGCCTATGATATTTCTCAGGAATTACTTCCTCAGCACTACGGATGGCCTTGATGTGCTCTCCATTATTCACGAGGTGAATAGGGCTATAAGTGAGGGCAATGCGAAGGAAGGGCTTGCTACGATTATAGTGCCATCACCAGGTGGTGCTCTAACTATCATGGAGACATTACCTGAAATAGTTGAGAAGTTTAAAGAGGCTGTGAAAATTTTCTCCGGACTTGATGCTGTTACGAAGAATCGTAGGAAGGAGGAGGTTACGGTGGGTTCCAGAGTTGCTGCTGCGATGCTTGGTAAATCTATCAGTATTCCGATCAAAGATGGTAAATTGCTGCTCGCCTCTCGTGAAGAGCCTGTCCTGGTGGATTTTGAGTCAAAGGGATTGAGGAGGGAGTTCTATGTGCAGATTACGGGTGCAGGTGGAGATGAGGCGAAACAAGCAGGCCGCGTTCCACAGCAGATGAGAGGATAGACAGGATATTAAGACAGGGGAGTGGATGGTAAGTAAGAAAAAAAAATCAGGCAATGTAATCACACTACGCTTCGATGACAACAGTTTGGCGCGTGATCTCTTCGGATCCGAGGATAGGCATCTGAAGGATCTTGAGAAGAGACTGGGTGTTGAGATTGATGCCAGGGGAACGGATCTTAGAATATCTGGCCCTGATAGTGACATAGAGGTTGGAGAGAGAATTCTCAATCAGCTCTATAACCTTCTTAAGAAGGGTTATCCGGTGATCGGATCCGACATAGAGAGAGCTTTTCGCCTTTTAACGAGGGATAGCAGTGCTAATTTGGAATCGCTATTTTCCGAATCGATTTTTCTGCCTGCGAGGAAGAGAGCTATCGTACCTAGAACTCCGGGACAGAAGGCGTATCTAGAAGCGATTCGTGATAATGATATCGTCTTCGCAATTGGTCCCGCAGGCACAGGAAAGAGCTATCTCGCCGTAGCTATGGCGGTGGCATCCCTCGTGAAAAAAGATTATGAAAAGATAATTCTCGCTCGTCCAGCGGTCGAAGCTGGTGAGAAACTGGGTTTTCTGCCGGGCGATATGCAGGAAAAGGTAAATCCCTACCTCAGGCCACTCTATGATGCTCTATACGATATGATGGATGTCGAGAAGGTTGAGGACCTCATTGCGGATGATGTCATTGAGGTAGCTCCGTTGGCATTTATGAGGGGGCGTACCTTGCATAACTGTTTTGTCATTCTCGATGAAGCACAAAATTGCAGTTATCATCAAATGAAGATGTGCTTAACGAGGTTGGGAGTTGATTCGAAAATGGTTGTGAATGGCGATGTCACACAGATAGATCTTCCAGAGGATAGAAGATCGGGTCTTCTTGAGGCTTGGCGTATTTTGGAGGACTGTGAAGATATTGCTTTTCACCGTTTTACAGAGGTCGATATAGTCCGTCATCCGTTAATAGGTGAGATAGTCAAAGCTTACAAACGCGATGAAGAAACCAATCACTGAAATTTAGACGGCGTTTCCCAACTTGAGGTCTCCTATGCCTGAAAAGTTAGTAAGAAAAATGAAGAGTAAGATGAAGAGTTTTAGAAGGGGGGATTTCAATGAGATGCCTGAAATCTTTCAACGCAGAGGTATGCAGTGGCTTTTTCTGCTACTCCTGGTCTTTGTCGTATCATTCCTGACTACCGTGTCTCTTCAGTATATTCCCTCTCATGTTCAGGAGGGTATGATCTCCCCTAGAGATATCAAGGCAGATCGCAACTATGAGATTGTTGATATTGAAGCCACAGATAAATTTAAGATGGAGGCACTTGAGAGTGTCCTTCCCGTATATGATTTTGATGACCTTGTTTCGGAGTCTATTGCTGAACGCATAAGGTTAGCATTTGCGAATACAAGGGTGCGCTATGAGGCATTGCTTGAGGCTAAGGGTCCCAAGAAGAGGGCTGCTAAACACAAACTCACCGAGGAGGAGAGTGACGAGCTAAAGGAAGTATTCGCTCAGAATCTGGGAGTGACACCGACCTCTGGACAGTGGAAGCTTCTCACAGGAGAAAGGTTCGATCAGCGTTCAGAGGATTTTCTTATCAGCCTCATTAAAAAGGTTTTGGAGCGGCCGATCGTTGCTGAGAGAGCAGGGCTCGATGCCCTGAAGGAGAAGGGGATAATCATACGCCGAACCGTTACAGATGAAGAAAACGGAGAGCCATCACTCAAGGAGGCAGTGATAAAGGAAGTTAGTGAGATTCTTTCAACAGATGAAGCTAGAAAGCTAGTTGAAAAGGTAGAACTCACTGAAGTGACTTTTCGGAGTCCACTGTATCCGGATAAGCTGAGAATACTCGTAAAGGAACTGGTTGAGCCGAACTTCGCGTTGAACAGAACTGAAACTCAGAAGAGAAAAGATCAATCAGCGGCAAACGTTCAAAATGTTATGTTGAAGGTTAAGTCCGGTGAGATGATTGTGCGAGAGGGTTCTAGGTATGAGCTTCTCCATATGAAGATCCTGGAGGGTATAAAACAGGAGAGGAAGAGAGGTTTGTATCCGCTCGAATTTATTGGAACATTTTTGCTCGTCTTTCTATTTATAACGGTACCATTTTACCTCGCAGAGAAGTTCTTTAGAAGGATTAGGCCGACGCGCGCTGATCATTTTCTGATGGCATTCATCGGACTATCTATATTCATAATTGTCAGAGTATCCATCATGCTTGCGCCTGCATTTCAAAGTGCAATCTTCTTTAATGCACCTATAACTGCGTTGCACTACGCGATACCTATCGCTGGTGGAGCGATGCTGCTCAGGATGTATCTCGGTGCCGAGATCACAATGATCTTTGCAGTTTCGATGAGTGCGCTATCGGGCCTTCTGCTTGAAGCTGATATATCATTTTTTGCATATCTGATTATGTCCAACTTCGCTGCCGTGATAGCGGTGGCTAATGTTGATAAGAGGAGCGCGATCATACGTGCAGGATTGATCACAGGCGCTGCTGGCATATTGGTTATTCTGGGAACTCAGGCGATAGCGCTTGCGAGTGCTGCGGAAACCGTTTCTTTGAGTGGCTTCGTGTGGAGTATAGTGCTCGCGCTATTGGGCGGAATAGGTTGCGCTATATATACGATGATTGCAGCTCCCATAGTGGAATCCGTTTCGGGATATACATCGGATATCAAGCTCCTTGAACTTGCGAACTTAAACCATCCATTGCTCAGGGAGTTGATAGTCAGGGCACCCGGAACATACCATCATTCACATCTCGTGGGTGTCCTTGGTGAAGCAGCAGCGGAGGCGATAGGTGCAAATGCACTGCTTGTAAGGGTTGGGGCGTACTACCATGATATAGGTAAGATGAAGAAACCATCCTACTTTATAGAAAATACAAAGGGGGGTTCAAACAAGCATGAGAAGTTGAGCCCAAACATGTCGTCACTGATTATATCGGCTCATGTTAAGGATGGTGTTGAGATGGCTAACTCAGCTCATATACCGAAGATGATTGCAGATATGATTCCTCAACATCATGGTACGAGGCTGATGAATTACTTTTACATCAAGGCGAAGGAATCTGAGGATCCTGCTCTTAGTAAAGCGGATGAAAAGGATTTCAGGTATCCCGGTCCAAAACCGCAGAGCAGGGAAGCTGCAATCTTAATGCTCGCTGATACGACTGAAGCTTCGGTCAGAGCGTTGAAGGAAAAGAGTAGTACGCGTATACAGCAGACAGTTCAGAGGGCTATAAATGATATTTTTGCTGAATCTCAGTTGGATGAGTGTGAACTGACCCTTCAGGATCTGAACGATATAGCAAAATCATTCGTAAGAATTCTGTTGGGCATATATCATCAACGCATAGAGTATCCGGAGAAGGATGATAATGAAAAAGCAGAGATCAGTGTCGTCGATGAAAGTTCCACGCGTGAAGGTGCAGATGACGAACTCCCATCGGAGCCTGCGACCAAATCTGAAAAGACTTGAGAGTTCTCTCTATAGGTTGAGTCCCTTATGCAGGAGCTGTAAAGATCGCATTGACGTCATCCTTACTGATGATGCCTGCATCAAGGATCTTGCAGGGGAGTTTAGGGGGAGTCCCAGAGCTACAGATGTTCTGGCGTTTTATTATGGCGAAGATAAATTTACGCAGGGAATTGCCCCTATAGGTGAGATTGTCGTATCGCTGGATACAGCGAAGAAGCAAGCAGCTGAGCGTAAGGTTTCATTTCATCAGGAGGTGTTGTTGCTGATATTGCACGGTCTTCTCCATATCGGTGGGCAGGGGGATGAGAATGTTCGTGATTGGTGTGAGATGAGGAAATCTGAATTTGAACTTTTGATGAGGGCCTTGTGAAGAAATCAATTCAAATACTGCTCGCTATTCTTACTGGATTGCTCGTCAGTATTTCATTCCCGGTTTATCTGTTTGGTTGGAAGATGCCGAACTGTGGTTGGGTAATATGGATTGCACTTATACCGCTCTTCATCGCTATCCGAGGGGGAAGTAGTAAGAGGGTGTATCTCCTGACATTGCTTTCCTCTGCAATCTGGTATCTTTCATCATTCTTCTGGGTTGTGCATGCTATGTATGTGCATGGAGGAATGTCGTTAGGGCTAGGCATTCTGGTTCTCATCCTTATGGTGCTTCTAGAATCATCGATAATATCCCTCGCTCCATACATCGCTGTGAAGATTAAGAGAGGATGGCGCGGTGAACTGATTATATGGATCCCTGTCGCATGGGTCGCTATGGCGTTTGTACGAGGGCATTTTCCCTTCGGTGGCTTTCAATGGTCTAGTCTTGCGATGTCGCAATGGGAATATCTGCCTTTCATACAAATAGCCGATTTGCTCGGAGTCTATGGGCTAATATTCCTCATCGTGTGGGTTAATTATTTTCTTTCAGACCTGATTCCATTCAAAAGGTATCGGCGTAGATATATCGTTCCGAAAGCAATAGTTACCGCTTTCTTGGTTATGCTCACAATAGCGTACGGTATATGGCGGATAGCAGATATAGACCGGCTTACAGAGGGTATAGAGGGTATTAAGGTTGGTATGATTCAGGGGAATATATCCCAGAAGGACAAGTGGGATAAGGGAAGCGCCACAAGGAATTTAGATGTATATCGACGGGCGACCGCGAAGTTGGCGCTGGCACCAGTTGACCTGATAGTCTGGCCTGAGGCTGCGATGCCGTGGTATCTCAAGGCGGACATGAAGAGAATGGAACCGTATAAAATTGGGATTCCAAAGGAGATGCAGGGTACGCTCCCATATACATTCCTGGGTGCGGTGACAAATGATGCGGATGACAATTACTATAACAGTGCAGTGCTCTTCAATGCGCAGGGTGATGTCTTAAACATCTATAATAAGTACCATATGGTGCCGTTCGGGGAGCATATTCCCTATAAGGATATCTTCTCCTTTGTGAACAGCATAGTCATGCCTGCGGGATCATTTACACCCGGCAAGGGTAATGATCCTATCAGTTTGGGTAACTTTAGTTTTGTTCCACTTATTTGCTATGAAGATATCTTTCCAGAGATATCGAGGCGTTCCGTGCAGAATGGTGCTAATTTTCTACTCAACATTACGAATAATGCATGGTTTGGAAAAACTTCTGCACCATATCAACAGTTGGCGTTATCCGTGTTCAGGGCTGTAGAGAATAGAAGATATCTTCTGCGTTCTACCAATACAGGAATTTCCGCAATAGTTAGCCCTACTGGTAAAATATTGCTGCAATCTGGATTGTTCGTTAAAGCCACGATGGTTGTTAACATAGGTATTATGTATTTGATGAGCACATATACGAAGCTCGGAGATTGGTTCGCCTGGGCTTGTATTGCGTACGCAGTCTTGGGTGTAATTATGGTGATGGTTCTAAAATATAGACGCAGATAACTACAAATTATCGATATTATGGAGGCATGATGAGTAAAGAGTTGGCAGAAAGATTTGCGATCGTTCAACAAAAGCTTCACGACATACGGGGGCATCTTTGACGTCGATTCAAAGAGGAAGAGAATCTCTGAGATAGATGATTTATCAAATCAAACTGATTTTTGGAATGACTCTCAATCTGCCGGCAAATTGACGAAGGAGAGGGAGTCCCTTCAGAAGATTGTCCAGGAATATGATGATCTCATTCGAATGACGGCCGACATTGAGGCGATAATAGAACTGTCGCAGAATGAGGATACAGGTGAGCTTGTAGATGAAGCCTTGGCTGAGGTTGCAATGGCCGAGAGTAAAATAGGCGATCTTGAATTTCAGAGGATGTTATCTGGCGAGCATGATCGTGGCGATGCGATTCTATTTATAAACGCTGGGGCAGGTGGTACGGAGGCATGTGATTGGGCTAATATTCTGCTTCGCATGTATAGAAGATGGGCGGATGCAAAAGGATATAAGAATGAGATTGTAGATTTTACGCCTGGCGATGGCGCAGGTTTTAAGAGCGTGACCCTCACTATTCAAGGTGAGTATGCATATGGATATTTAAGGGCGGAGAATGGTGTCCACCGCCTCGTGAGAATTTCTCCATTCGATGCAAACAGTCGCAGGCATACATCCTTTACATCCGTATTCGTGCTGCCTGATATAGATGATGATGTTGAAGTTGAGATCGATGATGATGATCTCAGGATAGATACCTATCGTGCAGGTGGGGCTGGTGGCCAGCATGTGAATAAAACCGATTCCGCAGTCAGAATTACTCACATGCCTACTAAAATAGTAGTTGCCTGTCAGAACGAGCGCAGTCAGCATCAGAATAAACAAGTAGCGATGCGTCTTCTGAAGGCGAAACTCTATGAGCTGGAGATGCAGAAGAAACAGGCCGAACAGGATAAGCTCACAGCCGATAAGAAGAAGATCGAGTGGGGTTCTCAGATTCGTTCAT
>JABGOS010000015.1 GCA_018645265.1 Deltaproteobacteria bacterium | reverse complement strand
GCCGATGGCCAACCCCTCATGGGAGGCACCTATCCATTTTTGTGTCCACGTGCAAAGAATACTGCCCAAGATCGCAGCGGCGGCAGTCAGATGAGTGGCGTAATGCAAAGTGAGGAGAAAGCCGATGTATACGCAATAGGTGTTATGGCTTATCAAATGCTAACCGGCAGAAAGCCGTTCCCCATTTATGATCTCACATCTTACAACAGGTATGTTATGAATGGCCCAAAGGCATTTGGAGGCTTAAAGGGAATAGAAGGAATTCCAAACGCTTATCTAGGTATTGTCAAAAGGGCATTGGCATTCAGGCGAAGGGATCGTCCCACACGAGCTGAGATGATTGAAACAATAGACCTCTACCTCACTGGCTGGTCTATGAGAGGAGAACCGGATAGACCGCTCCCCCTGCCACCTCTTTCACCAGCCGAGCGAAGGATTCTCGAAAGACTCGACAGCAAGACCACAAGACTGCATTTCGAGAAAGCTTTCACCGGACGTGCGACAACCGAAATTACAGTAATCAAGCCGCTGGATCAAGTTGCACCCGACGGTCAGCTTCCCTGATCTCGATCTCAAGGATCTCATCTCAAAAAGGTGTCCGACACTTTTTGCGTATTTAGTTGAAAAGGTGTCGGACACTTTTTTGGATTAGAAAAAGGTGAATATCATCAATAAGGTTAGGATGATCATAGCCACAACAGTAAACCACGAAACGAAATTCCATATCTTCCCGTTCGTAAATTCACCCATCAGATCCTTCCTATTGATAAGCAGCAGCATGAAGATGAGCACGAACGGAAGAAGGACACCATTTATAACCTGAGAAAATACCATTATAAAGAACAGCGGAAAATCAGGGATCAGGATTACGACAGCACCGAGGATTATTATCGCAGTATAGAGGCCGTAAAACTGAGGAGCTTCATCGAAATCCTTATCTACACCCGCTTCCCAACCAAGACCTTCGCATACGTAATACGCTGTCGATAACGGCAACACCGATGCCGCAAAAAGCGATGCGTTGAATAGGCCAAAGGCAAACAGAAATGAGCAGTAATCCCCAGCAAGCGGTTTAAGTGCAAGCGCTGCATCAGCCGCACTCTCAACTCTTATTCCAGCAGGATTCAAGGTTGCCGCACATGCAACTATTATGAAAAAGACGACCACACCAGCCATGATACACCCGATGAGCACATCCCATCTCGACTGACGATAAGTTTCAATATCGATACCCTTTTCGACAATCGACGACTGCATATAGAACTGCATCCATGGAGCAATGGTCGTACCCACAATACCTATAGTCATATATAGATAGGGAGTATCAAAACTGAAGGATGGACTTATTAGCTCACGGCCAACGACAGACCAATTCGGTTGGGCCATAAAACCAGAGATGATGTAAGCGACGTAAAAAAGACACGCGATTAAAAAGACTTTCTCCACCGTCTTGTACGTTCCCTTGACCACAAGAAACCATACGAAGAAGGCCGAGATAGGAACGGTTATATATTTCGATATGCCAAATATTTCTAAACTCGCAGCCACGCCTGCAAACTCGGCCATCGTATTCCCAAGATTCGTAATTAACAGTGCAAGCATAACGTAGAACGTAACCTTCGCACCGTAGTTCTCTCTGATAAGATCCGCGAGCCCCTTACCGGTGACAGCACCCATACGAGCGCTCATCTCCTGAATAACTATAAGGGCAAAGACAACTGGAATTACGAGCCATAGAAAGGAATAACCGAAGTCGGCACCAGCTATTGAATACGTAGCGATACCACCGGCATCATTATCAACGTTCGCTGTAATGATACCAGGTCCCAACACCGCAAAGAATATAGCTACATTTCGCCATATACCTTTGGGTGCTTGCGGCTTTAGTTTTTTTAATCGTTCCCTGAAATCCATTTTCTCAAATCATCCAATTCTGAAATTTCGAACAGACCTATAAACCACCCCTCTTACCCCACGCTTCCTCAACGGTAACATGCAGAACATCATCGATCGTAATAATTCCCTCCATAACCCCATCATCATCAACGGCCGGAATCGCATAGAGGTTGTACTTATCCATTTCAAAAGCCACATCCTTAACTGACTCCTCAACATTTATAGATGGTGGCTTAGTCTGCATCACATCGCCGATCTTCTCCTCCATAAGCTCCAGCAGAAGCTCTCTGAAGGAAACCGAACCTATCAGCTTTCCATCATCATCGATGACGTAAGCCATGTAAATCGTCTCCGCCTTCTTTATCTCAACCTGACGGATATGATCTATAGCTTCGCCCACGGTCATATTCTCGCGGAGCGCAATAAACTCGGTTGTCATCATACCACCCGCGGAATCTGCCTCGTGCTCCATCAGTTCCGTTATCTCGCGCGCCTTCTTGGTGCTTAGCATTCCAAGAAAGCGATCCGCATCGCGCTTTGAAAGTTCTAGAAGGAGATCGGTAGCTTCATCAGCTGGCATTCTCTCCAACAGCTTAATCACCGTTTGTGCATCAAGCTCCTCCAAAAGATCCTTCTGCCATTTGAGTTCGAGCTCGGTGATGATGTCGACCTGACTCTGTACGTCCATCGTCTTTAAAAGTGCTGCTCGCTGATATGGATCCAACTCCATCATCATAGTGGAGATATCCGATGGAGGAATCTCGCGGAGCTGATCCATCTCAACATTTAGCCGAATCTTCCCCGTAGCTTCCTGGATAGAAAGGGGCTGCACATACTTCCAGGAGATAAAGCTCTCATTCGATAGATAATCAGCATGACGATTGATGATCTTAACCACCCTATCCACAAAGCCTTCCCAGCCAAGCCTTCTGACTAGACCGCGGAGACCGATGTCAACGTGCGCCAAACGCAAATCATCATCGACTTTCAAAAAATGAAGGTCATTTACACGAACCACTTTTCTATTGAATGTATCGACGACCTGCTGGTCAAGAATTCCACTCCGAAAGGTCGCCTCACCTTTTGACCTGTAGTCTTCGAGCGGTTTTAAGGAATCCAAAGTCATCTTCAGCTGAAAACCATCAGCCGTTTGATGAAGGTCTTTCCATAAAATCGAATAATACCTTTTGTTGAAAATGCCTCTGGATATTATTAAAGAGGTTACACGGGGATACGCTTCGTCGAAAGTCGCTGTGAAGTCATGGGGGTGACCCACGAATCGACCGCGACGGTCCACGACGTCCTTTCTGACGATCTCCGTGAAAAAAGTGAACATAATTGACCTTCTGAACTTTCCATAATTATGCGGTCTTTTATCCCAAGTGGCTGATAATGCAATAAAATTCGTTCTAAGCCATATCCGGTACGCCCCGCCCCCCGTGTGACAGCTCAGACTCCATTATTCATATAACATCCACAACATCCGGTAGAATCATCTCGGGGCGATAGATGGCTACAGCGAGACGCTCCTTTGCTAGATCGACAAGTTTATCAGCTTGGACCTCAGTAAGCAGTTTTCTCTCCATCATCTCCCTCATGCGTCTCCTTAAATTTTTCGCATAAGAGAGTTTGGCACCTCCGGTGGGATCGACATCAAGACAAGCAGCCGATTCAGGATGCGAGAGAAAATCCAATACGGATTCCATCGCCAACTCTCGATAGTGTTCTCTGTTTTCATGCGCAATATCAAACCTCGATCTTTTCGCATAAATACTCAGGCTCGCCCTTAGACTGCGCATCTTCTGCAACATTAATATCTTCAAATTCAATATTAGTAACAATATCCATAGATGACAACGCACCAG
>JABGOS010000126.1:1412-25966 GCA_018645265.1 Deltaproteobacteria bacterium | reverse complement strand
CATACTATCATGACGAGTGATGGCACGACGCTCCTTGGCGGTGATGACAAGGCGGGGCTTGCTGCGCTGGTTGAGTTGGTCCGTCACTATAAAGAGAATAAGGATGATGTGCATGGCGATATTAGAATAGCCATCATCCCCGATGAAGAGATTGGTGTTGGAACTGAGAGGTTGGATCTCAAAAAGTTCGGCTGTGACGTCGCCTATACGGTAGATGGCGGTGTCATGGGTGAGATTGATGTCGAAAGTTTTAATGGTTTCAAAGGTAAGATTACGGTTGATGGCTACGCAGCTTTTCCTGGTTATGGAAAGGGGATCTACATTAATGCGATACAGATTCTTTCGAAGATGATCGCAAAGATGGAGGATAAACGCTGGCCACAGAACGCTGCTGGCAGGGACCCTATCTGGTGGATTCACACATTCACAGGTGATGTAGCTAAGGCGGAAGCTACGGTTTTTCTTCGCGACTTCGAACTCGACGGCATCAAGGTTCAGGAAAAACTCTTGAATCAGTATAAGGATGAGGTCTTGAAGGAGTTTCCAAAGGCAAAGGTCAATATTGAGGTTGAGGAGATGTACAAGAATTACAAGTATGAACTTGAGAAGGATCCTCGTGTGGTAGACTATGCAAAGGAAGCTATGCAGAATATCGGAATCGAGCCTGAAATAAACTTCGTTCGTGGTGGTAATGACTCATGCCATCTCTGTTTTAGCGGCCTTCTTTCGACGAACCTTTTCATCGGCATGCAGAACATGCATAGCCTTATGGAGTGGAATACGGTTGAAACTATTGAAGCGGCTGTTAAGACGCTCGTTTCATTAGCGAAGGTGTGGGTGGATAAATCAGCTTAGTTTTGCAGTTTAATGCTTAGAATTTTAAGGAGGAGTGATGTCACTCAAAATGATTCAAACTGATAATGCGCCAGCAGCAGTTGGACCTTATAGTCAGGCTGTACGTGCCGGAAACCTTCTCTTCTGCTCAGGTCAAATTCCATTGGATCCGGCAACGGGCGAGTTGAAGCTCTTCGATGGAAATGTTGCCGAGCAGACGAAACTCGTCATGAGCAACCTGGAGGCGGTTCTCAAGTCGGAAGAGCTTACATTCGATAATGTTATCAAAACCACGATATTTTTGTCGGATATGAGCAATTTTGGGAACGTAAATGAGGTTTATGCGTCATATTTTGGAGAATACAAGCCAGCACGTGCATGTGTTGCGGTAAAAACCCTTCCAAAGAATGTCGATGTGGAGATTGAAGCGATAGCTATGGTGAAGTAATTTCACGTATTTTTGGCTCTTTTGGCTTAGAAAACCCCCTTCCTGTGAAGGGGGTTTTTTCTTGCATGAGCTGTATATGCTGATTATAAGGCATTTCCCGACAGTTAAGATTAATTATGGAGGTGAGAGATGGTTGATTTAAGTCAGATGGCGGAACCGTTTAAGATTAAAATGGTAGAACCTATCAAGATCAGAACGCGTGCGGAGCGTGAAAAAGCGATAGCTGAGGCGGGTTACAACACCTTCCTCTTAAAGAGCGAGGATGTCTGGATTGACCTCCTGACCGACTCAGGGACTGCAGCGATGAGTGACTATCAGTGGGCCGGCATGATGCTCGGTGATGAGGCGTACGCAGGCAGTAAGAACTTCTACTTTCTGTGTGATGTCGTCAAAGATATCATGGGGTATAAATATCTGGTGCCAACACACCAGGGCCGAGGTGCTGAGCATATTCTCTCTCGTTATTATATAAGAGAGGGTGATCATGTGCCCGGCAATATGTATTTTACTACGACGCGCCTCCATCAGGAGATGGCCGGTGCGACATTTCATGATGTGATTATCGATGAGGCGCACAACCCATCCAAGGAACACCCATTTAAGGGTAATGTTGATATTGCGAAACTTGAAAAACTCGTAAGTGAAGTTGGCGAAGATAAAATTCCATATATTACGGTAGGTGCCCCGGTAAATATGGCTGGCGGTCAGCCGGTTTCAATGGCCAATATGAAGGAAGTGGCAGGCTTCTGTCGAAAGAGGAATATCAAGGTCGTTCTCGATGCAGCGCGCGTTCTCGAAAATTGCTATTTCATTCAGCAGCGTGAGGATGGTTATAAGGATAAGAACATAAAGGAAATTTGCCAGGAACTATGCTCATATACAGATGCATGTACGATGTCGGCGAAGAAGGATGCATATGTGAATATTGGCGGATGGCTTGCAATGAACGATGAAGATTTCTTCATCGAGGCGAAGAAACAGGTAGTCGTATACGAGGGCCTTCACACATACGGTGGCATGGCAGGCCGTGACATGGAAGCGGTCGCGCGTGGTTTTAAAGAGGCTACCGAAAATGATGAAATAGTCTCATGGCGTGTGCGTCAGGTTGAATATCTCGGAAATGGACTTATGCAGGCGGATATCCCGATAGTTCGTCCGGTTGGAGGCCATGCAGTTTTCGTGGACGCGAAGGCTTTCTTCCCGAATCTTCCACAGGATCAGTTTCCCGCACAGCAACTAGCGGCACAGATATATATTGAAAGCGGTGTTCGAACGATGGAGCGCGGAATTGTTTCTGCGGGCCGTGATCCGGCGACCGGAGAGCATAGAATTCCAAAGCTTGAACTCGTGAGGATCACGATTCCTCGCAGGGTCTATACGAACTCACATATGGATGTTGTTGTTGAGGGCATTAAAAATCTTTGGAAACGCCGTAATGATGTTAAAGGCCTTAAAATGGTCTTTGAACCGGAATCATTGCGTTTCTTTCAGGCAAGATTTGAACAGATGTAAGGTTTCTTGACATTGAAGCACATGTTGGACTAGGTTCCAGCGCTTCGCGGATGCGCCTGTAGCTCAGTGGATTAGAGCACCTGACTACGGATCAGGGGGCCGGGGGTTCGAATCCTCCCAGGCGCGCCAATATTTTAATGATATATTTTGTAGAACTAGTTTTATTGATTTAAATTTTATGTTATAAAGCGCGAAGTTTGTTGACGACGAATTGGTAACAAAGGGCGCGATCAATTCCTTTGGTTGCGCTGATCATATAGCATCAGCAGGTCCCTTTTTGAAGTCGTCGTAGGTTGTTTCATAAATACAGTGAATGATCAGCAAGGAGACGACGTATCTCTACGCGCGTTTCGCTTTGCTTATATTTTCATGTAATGAAGAGGAGTAGATCTATGTTGAACGGAGTAGTTGGTAATGCAGCAAGTGCCTTTAGCGTTGGGCCATGGGGTTCGACGCATATGATAGGCATCACATCATCGCCCATTGTTGACTTGCAGCACTGTGATGCGTTCGTTGTATTTCATCCTGCTGGCCAGGCCTCTGCACATGGTGTCGCCCAATCAATTTATCAGACAGGTGGTGCTCAGCATTTGGATGCTTACAGGGGTATTCTTTCAAGGATTCAAAGGCCGCAGAGTACCGGAAATTTACTTCCTACACGTAGCGATGGTGGAAGCTATCCACTGCTTTTGAATATGGTCAACGGGTTCCATACGCTCATGCCTGGTGGGGAAGGTGCTATTAGGAATTTAGTCGCCCATTTTCTTTTAGAGGCATATCACCGAAAGGCGTTTACAGTTGCAATACCTCCGATGGGAATACATCTGGATGGTGGGCTTACCGCCGATGAATCGGCAGCTATGCTATTAGGTGGAATCAAAGACTATTGGAATGCAAATCCCACCAAAGGGCCCTATAAAATTTTGATTCCTTTAAATGGAAGAGAGTCTCTCACGCGAGCTTACGAAAGAGGGCTCGAGGAAATATTTGGTATGGGAAGTGAGTCGATTCCAGTTGATTTGGATAGCGCTGAGGTTGGAGATGATCTTTCTGAGCACCTTGCGGCGTTGGATGACACGGAAACGCTTTCCACAGCCCTCTCCGCCCTCAGAATTGCAGTGGATAAAGATCCAGCATCTATAGGTGTCAGTGGAGCTATGAGACTTGCTAAGGTTGCTGAGGGTTTTACGAGCATTAATGTGCGTCCAGGCGCGCGCATTGCACCGCCCACGAGAGATAGTAGCTGGGTAGCAATGGGAATCCTTGAGGCTCTCGTCAAAAAAGGTGATGGTGCTACGAGATATACAGCCGGCTCTCATCTTGCCAGAATTGGTAGGGCGGTTAGTGAAAGAGGTAGAGTCTAGCCCTTCAATAGTTATTCAAACATATCAATCTGTTAGCCGACAAACTATTTCTGAAATAATACGCAACCTTTTCGGAATGGAAGCGATAAGGGATGTTTTAAAGGAGGAAGTGAATCATGTCGTTACATGTACTTAAAGATTTATTTATTCAGAATGCTAATGCGGGGAATTTTGCCACAACATTTGGGCCATGGGGTTCGACGCATATGATGGGTGTTATGGCGATGAAACCGTCAGAGATACCTTGTGATGCTTTTGTGGTAGCCCACCCTGCTGGAGCGGTGCAGTATAGGTTTGGCCTCGCCAACACCGGTGCGATCAGCGGATTGAGGATGTACACTGATCATCTCTCTTCACTTGATGGGAAGCAGGTGGTTGGAGATACAGTTGTTACTCCAAATGGCGGAGCTAGCGCTCTCAATTTAGTCCATGTCGCAAGGGCAGTTTCTCAGAGCGCCGAACATGTGCAGCCAGATGATGCCGAAACATTTGTTGCTTCTGCGATGGATGCAGCGTCTGGAATTAATGCTGCCAGTATGGTTATACCACTTTCCATGCAAGCCTTTGGCGGTGACCCAGATAGACTTATCGATCACGCTACCACTATGACCACAGGAATTATGGAGTACTGGAGGGCTAATCCCTATGGAGCTCCTCACTACGTGTTTTTTGCAGTCGAAGATAATAGCCAGGCATACGGATTGATGACCGACGCTTTAGCTGAAGCTTCCAATATTGTAGGTTCAGGAGTAGAGATGCCGGATCAAAAATTTGGAGATGGTTTTAGACAATATTTCCAGAGGGCATTTACAGTTACAGGTAGGTCGAATGATCGTCTTTCGAGGTGTCTGCAAGAACAGCTACACGGCTATTCCTTCCTGAGCTTTGCCCTTGAGATGTGCAATCAACTTCTCTTCGATGATTCCCAAATATTCAATGGTGCTATAGTTGAGCAGTTGAGAAGACACCTGGGGGATACGAGGGACCATATAAGATCTACTGCTTTGAATGCATTGAGTGGCCTTTTTGCAGTACGCCCCGATCTCAGGAATCTAGTGGGCCCTACACTTGCAGAGGCTAGCTTGAAAGAGTTGAGTGGGATATCTGATCAGAATTGGGAAGCCTACAATGCAGCGCTATCATCGGTGGGCTAATGAGGCTTCTTCCAAGGGCGCTATTTCTATCTTCTATCTCAACGAGTCATTGAACCTCTTGTTATTGTTTACATATTCTAAGATCTAAAGCGTCAAATAAATGTCGGGATGTATCTAGATTGTGACAGTCAAACCCCTTGTATTTATAGATGTTTTTATCTTGTCAATATAATGACATATTCCGTGGTTCCAGTTACCCCCCCCATTCTATCTAACATATTGAATTTTATAGCTAACTACCAAAGCCATGCTGTGGTCTGTTAATTGCAAAAGGAAGGATAGAGCAAAGGGGGAATAATGAGAAACCATAACAGCTTATCGGCGATCATCTTCTTAACCGCGGTAGCGCTGATCATGTCTACAGCATGCCATAACAGGGGTGGGGCTGTGGAGGAGGCTGATGAAACAAGTGGCGCAAAGATAAGCTCACTCTCCATGCTGCCTGATCTTAAGGGAATAGTTGCGAGCTCAACAGCCGATGCATCAACCTCGAAATTACTTGAATCGCCGATCGAATTTGGTTTGGCCACTCCATTTTCTGCAATTACATCGAGTGAAATTGGCACATACTTCTTTGGGGACCTCCTCGAAACATCAGTTTCTGATCTGCTCAGGGAGAAATATTCTGAATTTCGATTTTTTCAAAACTTTTCTGATTCGATGGCAAAGTGCAACGTTATATCTTCAACAGCTAGAAGTTTTGGCAGGCTTGAAAACAGTGGGAATACGCTCTGCTATATGAAGAAGGTACCAGACCATGGTGAGTATACAATTCTTGCCGGTTCGCCGGATGAGGCGTTGTCGATGTTCGAAAAGGGAGAAGACGATAGGACAGTTAAAGTCAGCGTAGTTGGAGATGAAGAGTTTAATAGCGGAAAGGATACGTCGGTGATTATAAAAGTTCTTGGTGAGAAAACCGCTCCTAATTCAAAATATGAATTCATCCAGTTTGAATGTCAGGATAATGTTATGCAGGGGTATATGCACACGATCATAGGTGCAGATGACAAAATGGTGATGCATAGTGCTAACGCCAGGGATGAAGATGGTGATCATAGCTATGAAAGCAGTGTGATGCTGACCGCGCACTTAATAGAGCGCGCGAATGGCGACATAGGTTTTGATCATAGCGAAACTAAACATTTTTCTATAAACAACAAGTATGGTTGGGAATACGATGGCGATAGTGGAATTGAAATATTTAATTCCAAGGTGGTCATATCTCCAACACTTATAGAGATGATGAAACAATCCAAGAATTCAAAGTCCGATAGCGGCGACTACTTTCTGGATAGAGTATATTCAGTATCAGAATACGAAGGTAGCGATCTTTCAAGCGTCTCATTTTCAAAGGCAGCGATATTGCAGAGCTCACAGGACTACAATTCCGATGGTGAGATAATGTGGCAGCCTACAGATGAGAATGGTGACCCAGTGATGCCATCAATTGGAATTTCTTATAATGCGGAAGCCGTTCCAAGGTATGAAACTGACTTGCTATCATCGCTTTACTCGCAGGTGAGTGGTAGATCCGATGAACTTTCGGCTATAATGGTTTCCTCCCTTGATGAAGATGTAGGTTTTGACTTCAGCACAGTTCACGAGCCTGATCCGGTTGATATTGTGAGCTTAGCTGCAGAGCACGGTGTAAGTTGCGAGATAACTGGCGATTTTCATGTTCTTATGGATTTTAATGAAGAGTCAAACATGGCAATTCGAGAGGAGTGTGAATCTGATCATGAGAATGATGACATCTGTAACATCGCTTGGGATCATGCCGACAAGATCAGTAAGGCCTTTGGTAATCACGACATGAGCGATTATTTTGGTTCGGATGATTGTAGATATGATTCAGAGGGAAAGTCTGAAGATGAATATGCCACGTTTCCCTTTAAAGCGCTTGCACAAGAGATTCGGTCGAACGAGCTGGCGCAGTGTATAGCTGGGTACGCATATTCACAGGGAGAATCCGGCTGTATTACAATGTACTCGCTGATGGAGGCTTGCATGGGTGGGGCTTGTTACTGTCCATTTATGGAGGGTGGTCCTTCTGGCTATGATGAGCTTCCTAGATATGGTTATGCCTGGAATCAAATGGCGCTGATAGCCGATGATGGTGGCGTTGAAAATTTTCTGGCGAAAGCGTTTTCAGCTGACGACGGCAATAGTAGAACGAGCACTATAGTGGAACATAAACTGGCATGTGAAAATGGGAATGATGGAGACTTCGTTGGGGCTGCAATTCATAATTGGAATACGGGTCAGCAAATTAATACCTCCAACGCATGTGGTTCCGTTTATGGGATGTACGGTCCAAATTCACCGGCCGACTATGATGGATTGCAGATTAGGATAGATACATCAGGCGATTTTATAGGTCATATGAGTTTTTCGTTAGCATCCTATCAGGATGGATCGTTGGATTTCTTTGGCAATAGCATAGATCCAGCGGAGTGGGTGCAGTCGGGGGATACCTTCGTCAAAGTATCGTATGATAGGGATTCTGCAAGCTATCTATATCTTGAGAATCCAAACAATGGTGACAGGGTTTCATCTGCCGCTACATTATATCGGATAGCGGATGATGAGCGGGCGGATAGCGGCGCAGCATATCACTATCTACTCGTCATTGATCTTATAAGGCCGCTGGATAATGATGGCTACGAGGTTGGCGATTTTTGTGATACGAGCAATGGCGGTCAGCCCTTTACACTGGCGTATATAATAGATGGTCGTTGCGAACGATAGTCGTTATCGGTTTAAGTGTGAGTATCCTGAAGCCCCGCTTGTAAGCGGGGCTTCTTATTGCATATTACCTATACCCTGCCTGCGTGAATCGAATGGAATTATTGTATTTTCTACCTATCCTGATATGATTCTCCGAAATCATCCCATTGGAGGATATTATGAAAAAAATAGCGCTTATTGTTCTTCTTATCGCTTTTAGTTTTCCCGTATTTGCAGACCCACCAAACGCCATTCATGCGAGCTATGATAAGTCGCGTGCAGAGCTGAATGTGACGGTTCAACACATAGTTGCGGATCGCACGACGCACTTTGTGAATGAGGTGGATATATATAAGAACGGCAGAGAGGTTGATGTGGAGAGGTTTAGCTTTCAGACGAGCCACAGAAACCAGACGATGCCACCTATTAAGATTGCAGCATATGTTGGTGATATCTTTAAAATTGTCGCAAAGTGTAAGAATGGCGGGTCGAAAGAAATAACCTTCACCGTAAAATAGCAAAATCATTAAAAAAGTGTCGGACACTTTTCTTAGGTGTCCGACACTATTCTTCTATTATCGTACGGCCCCTAAAGTTCAATAACGATAACCCTATTGGATACCCTTTCCTTCTCCCTCTTTGGGCGCTCTTCCTCTTTGGGCCTTTCTGGAGGCATCATTGGAAGGCGTCTCTCCTCCTCACGATGACGTCGGGCTTCCTCCTCCCGCCTTCTCTTGTCGACTATTATGTGAACCGGAATCTTCAAGACAACCTCCACGCTGATAAATTTGCAATTAATGAGCCAAGAGGTGAGCATTCGATTATATTTTTAAGTCTATGATATTATAGTGTTATTAGCGCTGAAAGATGTTTGGGTTAAAGATATTCCTTCTCAAGGTATGTAAAAAAGACCCCCCTACCGTCAATATTCTGGTCATCCAGGCAAGATATAAAGGAGGCAACATTTTCAGCTAAATGCCGACAAATATGCCAGAGGAGAGCTATTGATGAAGAGACTATATCTACTCACTTTTATGGCAGTTTTTTTGTTAGCAGGGTGTAGCGGGTCAGGTAGTTCGCCGAAGGGTGGTAAACCTGATCAGCCACCTCCGGGTTCGCCGAAGGATTTTACGAGAGAGGAGCGCCTTAAGTATTCTGAAACGCTGGTTGCGCTTTTCGATGATTTCTACGCTCCGCTATCCTGGAAAGAAGACTTAAATAGTCTAGCTTATGATGATATTTCCGAGAGCCTGCTTGGAAAGGCGAGACGAACTGTTATTCAGGAAGAAGATTTTCTCTCTTCGCTCTTTAGCTTTATTGCGTCATTTGATGATGCACACGTTTCCCTCGCAATCCTTTCTCCAAAATCAGCTGAACTCCCGGTGAGTTTTGAAGCTATAGGCGATGATATCGTTGTTAGGGAAGTTGATAGAAGTATTCTCAGTGAAAGCGAATTTCCATTCTACCCAGGTGATCTTCTAAAATCATTTGATGGTATGACTACTGAAAAACTTTTGGAAGAACTCGGTCGCTATGAGACATTCGGTTACGAGCCAGCTCAAAGAAGATGGTTGGCGAGGAGAATATCGTCGAGAGCGGGGGCGTATCAACCCGAGGTTCCAGAGGGCGTTGCAAAATTAAAAATTCATTCCTGGATGCGGGATGATGACGAGGATGTGTCTCTATCATGGCTTACATGGGGCAATGAAGAGGAGTCCTTAACGCACCCATCTACTCCAATTAAGAATTTTAAAAGCGCTCCAATTGAAAAAAATCCTTTGGATATTCTGAGGCAGGGAGTGCCTAGCTGGATACGCGGGCAAGCAGAGGACTTTGAGACCTTTGAGCCGTTCTTCTCGGTGTGGAATAATTTTAAATCGAGATACTCATCGGAGGAGAGTGTTTACTACTCAGGAACGTTTATGCTTGAGGGCAAGACGATAGGTTTCCTAAGAATACCCTCCTGGATGCCGGCCGATCCATCAGAGGATTTAGATTTCCTGTCGAAGGAGATCGCCTTCTATGAAAAAAACACCGATGCGCTGATTATAGATCAGACGAATAACCTAGGTGGCAATATTTGTTTCGGTGAGCTGTTTGCGGGCTTCTTTATCAATGAGCCTATTCAATCAGTTATATTCCAGATCAGAACAAGCGATATCTGGACTCAACAATTAGAAATGATGGTCGAATACAGCTGTGAAGAGGAAGGCTCGAACGACTGTATTGTGGCAAAAAATTTCTTGAGTGCAATTGATGAAGCTGCTGCCAGAGGGGATGAACTTACGAATCCGATGCCGTTATGTGCATATGATGGAACGATATATCCATTCGTAGATGCTAATCATAAAACGATTACGTATACAAAGCCGGTCATGATGCTTAACAATGAAATATCTATGTCTACAGCTGACATGGTGCCAGCCATACTTCAGGATGCAGGCAGGGTTACGATGTTCGGGTCACGGACGATGGGAGCAGGAGGGAGCGTTCAGGGTGTTTCAATAGGAGATGATGAGGACTGGTTTATCACAATAACCCAGGCGCTCGCAGTTCGTCCTAATGAAATAGAAACTCAGGATGGAATTAGAACAAGATATTTGGAAAATATAGGTGTTGAACCTGACATTCAGTATTTAATCACTCTCGATGATTTCTTCAGCGACTATGTTCTATATAGAAACGCAGTTGACCAGTCGATACTCAGCCTCTTGGATCAGGAATAATAAAAAACCCCGGGATTTATTGTCACCGGGGTTTTTAATATATTTTAAAAAAATTAGAACATGAGCGAAGCGGTCAAACGAATCATCCATGCCATATTTGCTTTGTCTTTAGGGATTGGTTCTACGATAGATCCAGGATCAATCAGGTTTACATCGATGTCATATGCTCGGCCTGGTAGGACGATACCTCCCTCAAGTGCGGTATATAGATTCTCAAAGAGCATCGCCTCGGCGCTGATATCAACCTCTACGCCGTACCAACGCTGCCATATGGAGCTCGTGCGCTCATCTAGTGCTGGCCAGTTTCCAGCCTGAGGAATCAAGTCGGAAAGGTTTATAGATGTATTTTTCTTTGGTGCCCACGCCGTTGTGACCTTGCCTCCAATTTTTGCCCACTCAGCCCAACCGGTCATTTCAAACTTATGTTTATATCCGAGTGAAAAATAGAGGGCGTTATTGATGTAATTACTCGTGATCGGCATTCCACCGGCGAGATATTCTGTGCCGCCTGTGCCGCCCGCTCTCTGACCGTACAATGACGGTGATGATCCGAGCGGCATATTGAACATCATGAGGGCTATTTGATAGTCCGGCCTAAAACCGAACATTGTGATTCTGTTTGAAAGTGGGGATCCGTCACCCTCGGCGTAGCCGGTCTGCAAGAGCCATTCATCTCCAGTCTTATATTTTCCTGAAGCCTCGAATGCAGCCATGAAGACCTGCATCGTCTGTTTGGGTGGGAGCTGTATTATACCCTCCCCTGGCCCCAGGCCTGCAAATGGGATTGCATTTAGGGCCAGCCCAGTCGTCACCTTTCCACCTATGTAAACACCTTCAACTTTAAAAGTATGTGGGCCGTTTGTATATCTTCCGTACAGATCAAATGTGTATATAAATGTATCACCATCTATTCCAGCGGCCACCCTACAGTCAGTGTTTGTTAGGTCGTTGGGATCGGTACATGTTGGACCGCGAACGGTCATAGTCGTTGCACCATCAGGACCGTTTCGTCTTCTGATTGCACCTAAGGCACCTAATGAAAAATCAGGATTGTCGAAAAGAACGAGTGCGCCGTATTGTTGCGCATCCCTGTTGGCTGAAGGCATCGGTGTGTTGAAGAGGTCTATCCTTGGGTCGTACTGGGCTTCATAGGCAATATCCCAAAAGAGGCCTGCAGTAATTGCACCGGATCCCGCTATGTCATACTGCAGTAGATATAATATTCTATCCGCCGTATCTCCGAAGTCACCCTGGATTTCATTTCCATCGTTCTGAAAGATACCTAGTCCCCAGTGCGAAGGTTGTCTTCCAATTCTAAATTTTCCGATAGGTGTTAATATGTCAGCCCACACCCTGCGGATATTGATCGCTCCATTTTCACCCACGGCAGAAGGACCGGTCATATAGAATGAACCAGCACCAGGTGGTAATGTCTGATCACCTACGAGCGGAGCGATTATATGCAGTTGTCTCGTATCCTGTGATCCAAAGAGAACGTTATCTAAAATATCAAATTGTGATTGAATGGATAGGTAATCGTTGATCTTGAGGGTTGGCTCAACGCGGAGTCTCATCTGGTTATAAGTTATCAAACCAAAACGGTTATTTGAATAGGGTATACTCCCATTTGGCCTTTGAAGATCCAAATCGTCATTTGCTACGCCGCGATTTCTAAAATATCCATGTACGGAGAAGTCGAAGGCGAAGAGACTGCTACAAAAAATGGTCGATGCTACTATGGCGCAAAGACTTGATATGAGGTGTCTTTTGTAGTTTTTCATAGGGTGAACACACTATTTGAGCTTTTACTGTTCGTCAAGAAGACATCTTTTGCGCATAAAAAAAGACGGCCTCGTTAAGAGGCCGTCTTCATAATTACCTATATTGGGGGTAAGATTCTAGTACATTCCACCCATACCGCCCATTCCACCCATACCGCCGCCGCCTGGCATTGGAGGTGTTGCGTCATCATTTTTTGGCTTATCTGAGATCATGGCCTCGGTCGTGATCATGAGACCTGCTACTGAAGCCGCGTTCTGCAGTGCTGAACGAACGACCTTGGTAGGATCAATGATGCCGGTCTGCATGAGATCTTCGAAGATGCAATTCTGTGCGTTGAAGCCTTCATTGTTCTTTGAAGATTTGACCTGGTTGACTACCACGGCACCTTCCCAGCCGGCGTTGTTGGCGATCCAACGACAGGGGTATTCTGCTGCGCGAAGGACGATTTCAACACCTTCCCACTCGCCTTCGAAGCACTTCGACTTCAAGTTTTCAAGACCGGAGGTTGCACGAATAAGTGCTACGCCGCCGCCTGCTACGATACCTTCTTCGACTGCTGCGCGGGTTGCATGAAGCGCATCCTCGACCCTTGCTTTCTTCTCTTTCATCTCGGTTTCGGTTGCAGCGCCGACATTGATTACCGCTACGCCACCTACCAATTTTGCGAGACGTTCCTGAAGTTTCTCACGGTCGTAGTCAGATGATGAAGATTCGATCTGGGCACGGATCTGATTGATGCGGCCTTCGATGTCATCCTTCTTGCCATTACCATCGATGATCGTCGTGTTCTCTTTGTCGATCTTGAGGTTCTTGGCTTGTCCGAGATCATTCAAAGTTACGTTCTCAAGCTTGAGACCTAATTCTTCAGCGATGAGTTTTCCACCGGTGAGAGTTGCGATATCCTCGAGCATAGCTTTTCTGCGATCACCAAAACCAGGTGCCTTGACTGCAGCGACGTGCAATGTGCCGCGCAGCTTGTTGACAACCAATGTGGCGAGAGCTTCACCATCAACATCTTCTGCGATGATGAGAAGCGGACGGCTCATCTTTGCTGTCTGCTCTAGCAATGGGAGAAGATCCTTCATGTTGGAGATCTTCTTCTCATGAATGAGAATGAGTGGATTATCGAGAGAGACTTCCATTTTCTCAGGATCCGTTACGAAGTAAGGTGAGAGGTATCCGCGGTCGAACTGCATTCCCTCTACGACGTCTAGTGTCGTATCCATGCCTTTTGCTTCTTCAACTGTGATAACGCCTTCCTTGCCGACTTTCTCCATCGCTTCTGCGATGATGTTGCCGATCGTGTCATCATTATTAGCTGAAATTGTACCGACCTGAGCGATCTCTTTGCGATCCTTGGTTGGTTTGGAGTTTTTCTTGAGCTCTTCAACTGTGTACGCAACAGCTTTTTCGATGCCGCGCTTTAGCGCCATAGGATTGTGTCCTGCTGCAACGAGCTTCGTGCCTTCGCTGTAAATATACTGAGCGAGAACGGTTGCCGTCGTCGTTCCGTCACCTGCTATATCAGATGTTTTTGAAGAGACTTCCTTGACCATCTGCGCGCCCATGTTCTCAAATTTGTTCTCGAGTTCGATATCCTTAGCAACTGTTACGCCGTCCTTCGTGACGACTGGGCTGCCGAAAGATTTGTCGAGTACAACGTTTCTACCCTTTGGGCCAAGTGTAACCTTAACTGCGTTGGCCAGAGCATTTACGCCCTTTAAAATTTCGTCGCGAGCGTCCTGGCTAAAAATTATATCTTTTGCTGACATGATAAAACCTCCTTTAAATTACGTTTCTATTAAGCTTCAATGATGCCGAGGATGTCGTCCTCACGCATGATCGAATATTCATCACCGTCGATCTTAACTTCTGTTCCTGCATACTTTGAGAAAAGAATCTTGTCGCCGACCTTTACGTCGAGTGGCTGCTTTGATCCGTTGTCCAATACCTTTCCATTACCCACTGCAATTACTTCACCCTCCTGGGGTTTCTCTTTTGCCGCATCAGGGATGATAATTCCACCCTTTGTCTTCTCTTCGCCAGAGAGACGCTTTACCAGAATTCTGTCCTGCAGCGGCTTAATCTTCGTGTTTGCCATGTTACTTCCTCCTTTTGTTAACTGTTTGTTAACTATTGTTTTTTTATCTTTTAGCACTCATCTTGAAAGAGTGCTAATAACCGTCGGATCCGAACCATATGATATCTAATGCTCGATAGTCAAGGGGTTGATGGTATTTTTTTTAAATTTATTAGGCAATAATATCATATAGTTATGCTTCTCTACCAATATTTCTGCACATTCATCTCGAAGATGCTCGACGCTGGTTCCGGAAAATCTAAAATATGAGTCTCTAGGTTCACAATCTAGGTTTTGATGTAAAATCAACACCTTGCGTCATAATTGCTGACGCCCTGCATATTGGCTTATAATTATAGAAGATATACAAGGATCTCAATTCTTGGTGTTAAAACCAGCAACAGTGTAGAGGGAATATGAGAGGCTTGATTAAAATATCATTGCTGATCGCTGTAGCGGTCCTCCTTATCGGATGTTCGAAATCGCCATCGGATGGAACCAATTATTCCGATGGTGGGCCTGAAGTTGCACCCGACTCCAGCCCCGCCATCAAGGACCGGTTGGCGCTTGAGGCGGGCTTGAAAAAGATCGTGTATCATGTTGGTCCCGTCGATATTCCGCGGGGACTCAAGAGCGAGGATATGCTCGAAAAACCACTGATCATGACATTTCAAACTGATGAACCGGTGTGGCTCGTTGGTTTCTCTCCGAGGGTCGTCGATGCGAACGGTTCGAAGTTGCCATCAGAGCTTCTCCATTCCGCGATCATGTCCAATCTGCATGAGGAAAACCCACTCTGTTCCGACGCCGGTGGTGGCAATCCCTTTGCAGCTGCCACATCGATGTTGACCGAGATCGAACTGCCTCAAGGGTATGGATATCCTATTCTCTCCACGGATCCTCTGGAGGCCAGGGTCGTCCTTCAAAATGGATCGAGTGAGAGCTATGTCGATGTATATTTCGAGCTTACGATGCTTGTGAAACCGATGAGTGAGATGACCAAGCTCAAGGATGTGAAGCCGATGTTGATCGAGATTGATCCGTGTACTCACGAGGCGGCGGATGTCGCGCCTGGAAAATTTGTTGAATTCAATGCGACCTATGAAGTCCCAGACGATGCAAATCTTATTGTAGCGCACGGCCTTTTGGAGAGCTATGGTTCTACCGTGGAGCTCGTCGCACGCGATGAAGCGACTCCATTTTGGAGCGCGGATGCAAACCTGGATGAGGAACACAGGATAGTGAGCCTCGAAGGGGATCCGTTCGAGGATTCTCAGGGAGTTTTCTTCAAGGAGGGTGACGCTATCACCATGGATATCTCCTACGATAACTCTTCAGATGAATGGTTGGATGGGGTGACCGCAGCCGCTATGGTTTATCTCGCCGTTCAGGAATAATTTTCCTCAATATCTTTTATAATAATTTAATGAAAAAACCCCCGAGGTTAAAAACATCTAAACCCCGGGGGTTCTTTTCTATTATAATTATATTTCAGTGAACTATTTTCTTCTTCTCCTCCTTCTTATCGCTGCTGCGACTATGGGTGCGATTAAGAAGATAGCGATCGCTGCTGCATTCGACGTCTGGAATGGAGCGAGCGAGCCACCACAGCCACCGCTGGAAGAGGAGCTGTCATCATCATCATCTTCTTCAAGGTCTGCAGTTGTAAGATCCCCGGTGCCGGAATATCCAGAGGTGTCAGCACCAAATGATGCAATGGTATTAACTGCCTGAACATTTCCATACCCAACTTCGTAGTTTGCCTTTCCAATCGTTTGAGCTGCCGAGCCTGTACTTGTGATAGCGCTCTTCACCTGTGATAGCGTCAGCGTGTTATTCTTTTGGAACATGAGGGCTACGAGGCCAGTGATATGTGGCGTTGCTTGTGAGGTGCCCTGGTTCTTGTAATGAGTGTCATTTACCTGCAATGGAGCGAACGATCCACTTCCGTTCGAGTTTTCATAAGCTGTTTTGTAGCCTTCCGGAAGGGTCGATATTATTGGGTCACCAGGGGCTAATATCTCAGGCTTAATCCTGCCATCCGCCGTGGGGCCAATGCTGGAGAATGGACAGCGGGCGCTTACCGTTCCACCGTTAATCTGTGCAGCCGTAGGTTCATTTACGTCCGTTGCATCGTACGTCGTACCATCCATATCGGTCCACTGACTTTGACCACCGCCGTTGAACGGCTTTTCCTGAAGATAGGCGCCAACCGTAATCAAACCGGATGCCGTTCCAGGGAGGCCGACTGTCATGTTGTTGTCACCCTCAAGCAATGAGTAAGCGTTTCCATTATCTCCACCTGCGATATCCTCATCCGCAGCATCGACATTCTTCATGAAGTTGACGTACGTGCCGCCACCCTCGATCCACATATTTCCAGTACACGCGCCGCCGCTTGCACGTATTATGATATCCATCACGTAACCTTCATTCCAGCTAGTGGTATTGACTTCAAAATCGCTCCAGGAGCCGCTGGATCCAGGCCTCAATCCGAAAAGTGCGCGAGGCTTCTGATTCTGACTGTCCTCTGCATCGACGGCGACGATCGCTATCACCTTTTCGTCACTGGAGGTGCTGCTCGTATTGTCATCGGTAGACATCGGCATGTTGCCGGTTGCTGCCACGGCATCGCTCGTCGTTGTGGAATCGTCAAAAGCATCCACATATGAATATATGTTAGCCGCTACGGAACAGTAGGAGGCCTCTCCCTGACCGAACCATGCATCGGCGATGAGTGGTGTCCTACCTATTGCACCAGCTACCAGAACCCAAAGCCTGAAGGCTTTGCTGCTTCCATCTGAGACACTAAATGCTCCATGAATTCCCCCAGCCCTATCCGAGGCCTCTGGTACAGAGTCGAGCAGGGCGGAGACGACATGTTCATTGCCAGCTGCAGCCACAATCGAACGTCCGTAATTCTTTCCATTGGCTGCATATTCTCCGGCGACTGCGCTGTTGATGCCCTGTTCGAGAAGGGATGTGTTGTCATGGGCACCTATGTGCGAACCCTGTGATATATTTATTACGGCTGCCTTATCGAGAATGTCAGCTTTCTTGAAGATCTCCTCAACGCCGTCGAGCAGCCCTGCGCTAAATGTATTTGTTTCCTCCTCACCTACGTCATCATAAAAATCATTCCTTACCAACATGATATCCGCAGCCGATGCTACGCCGGTGTAGGTGCTATCGCTGCCTGCAGCTATGCCGGTTACGTGCGTTCCATGGCCTACCGTGGAATCGTTGCTTCCGGTTATTCCGCAGCTTCCATCCGCAATTGAATCATGCGCACACTCGGTAAGGGTCATTTCGCTCGCCGATGCACTTTGAAAACTGAGATATTGTACGCGCGTTACACCAACCGAATCATTGAAATCAGATTTCGTATAGTCGAGACCGGTGTCGATTACACCTACGATTACGTTGTCACCGTTAAATGTAATCCCTTCGTAGCCGGCTTGCAGGGTTGCCACCCCAGTGTTGGATCTCGCAGTGTCCATTAAGTTTCTTAGTGGCTTTGAGGCTTCTATGCCCTGCACTTCGTCGAAGGCTGCAAGTTCGCTGAGGAAATTAAGTGGGACGTTGGCCGTCATTATATTTCCTATAGTGGTTCGAACTGTACCGCCGGCCCCTACTATCGTTGCAGCGGTGAAATCAACATCCGATGACTTTATGATGACATCCACAAGTTCAGCTTCACCGCTACCGGAAACAGCCTTTCCAAGTATTGCTTTTCCAGTCGTCGGTGACTTGACCAGAAGCTGCAGCGGAAGGTCCAGCTTGCTGGCATGGGCAGCCATTGCAACTGACATGCTGAGACAAATCGTTATTGCTGTGAGAATCTTCTTCATTCTTAACTCCTTTAATTAAGTAGAAATCTTATAGGGAACGGAGAGCGTTTTATTTTGTCTTTCTGCTTTTAACCTTCTCTTTACCGCCACCCTTCAAAGACATCGGTGTCGAAAGTTCCATGGCAATTACAAAATCCAGGTTAGCAACTGTTGGCAGGTCTTTGGCCTTCAGGGTACCCGTGATTATCCTCCCGATGATGGTTCTGAATTTGTATCCAGAGGATTTGAGCTGTTTCTGCTCGGAATCTGATATCCTGCTCCTTGTCTTCATTATACACTGAAGAGTTCTGTTTCCGTCGCCATCCTTCATCGATGTTTTCCAAGCCTCGCGAAGTCGAAGGTCGATCTTCTTATATCCACCGCTTTCAGAGAAGTTTTCAGGCGATTTCGCCATGGAATACGAGGATGCTTGGTCTGATAGGATGATGAAAAATGCTGCAGTTATTACGAGTAAAGCGATAGAGAGTTTTTTAATTTTCATGGAATGGAATTATAGAGGGGAGATCAGAAAACTCCACAATAAAAAAGCCGGAGGATTTTAACCCTCCGGCTTTACATGCCTTTTCCCTTTTTGGACCCTTTTATTTCCCCTTTAAAGCATCTACGATTGCCTGATCAGCCCCTGCTGCTTCAAGCATCTCAGCCATCTCTTCGTCTGACATCGACTCTTCTTCGGCCGCCCCGTCGCTGACGAGGTTTACTAAAGTCTGGCCGTAGATTGCCTTTTTACCGCTTCCGAGCATTACAGTGACTAGCTTCCCACCACCGCTTTTTGCAGGCATTGTCGATATAGCAACATCGCGTGAAGGTTCTGTCCCCGACGCTTCGATCGTTGACCAGTTGTCACCAGAGTCACGAGTTACGAAAACACCCTGATCCGTACTGGCGATTATCATTCTGCCGAACTGACCTTCATTTGGATCGATTGCTATTGATTTCGTTGCATAATCAATTCCCATCGATTCCCAGGAAGCTGATGATACATCAGATTCATAAACGCCACTTTCGGTAGCTGCATATAGGATCTGACCGAGATGTTCTATTTTATAAGGTCTTGAGCTAAGTCCACCGAAGTCGCTCCATGTTTCGCCGCCATTTTCGCTGACCAGTACGCCGCGATCTGTGGCTGCAAAAACTTTGTTACAATCTGTATCGATACATTCAAGATCATCAACTACGTGGTTGTAGCTTAAGAAACCCTCAGCATCCGCATTATCCTTATCGGATGGATGTCCAACAACTTTTGCACCCTCTTCGCCTGCGCGGAAGGCATCTATGCTTTTGATTGAAAAAGCGCCATCATCGGTGCCTACGATAAATCTTCCGTTTGCACCGATTGCAATGTCACAGATCTGGTTTAAGCTCACTACCTGATGTTTATGAGATGCCTTAACACCGGTCTGTTCGAGACCGCGGCATGATGGGTGTGAACCATCGTAGTTCTTTCCATCCGAGCTGATTCTCAAGGCAGGTGCTGAGAGTTCAAAGGAGGTTCCACCATCTGTAGAGACCACGACTGCACCTGTGGTTCCAACATAGATCTCGTCAGAATTGCCAGGTCTAACCGCAATTGAGTTCACCGGAAAAGTTTTTACCTTCGCATCGAGAACTGTATCCTGCCAGAATGCATCAAGGCCCTGGTATGCTTTTAGAACCGTTCCAAAATCTACATCTATATCAGCACCATTTTTATAGATACGAGCCTTTCCCGCATTAAAACCTGGCATCTGCACGCCTACGAAACGGGACTGTACGTTATTTGGATCAAAAATAAGTTCCGTTATAGCTTCCGCCTGACTTGTTACGTTGTCTTCTATTGTTGTAAGTGCTCTTACGCGCGTGCCATAATCGGTTTCCTGATCGGTTGCATCGACCATCTTTACGTTGATTCCCAACTGTGGAACCACAACCTTGAGCATTGGGTTTGAAATTGGAAATGGGATAACTCTTAAGCCTGCTATTGCATCGGTGATATGGATCTCTTTAATGGCTGATTGGCTTACACCTTCCTTTGCCTTAACTTCAATTGTTACCTCTTCACCTGCGAAGGCCCATTCATCACCCCTGATATCTATACCTGCATTGACTGATCCCAGTGCGATATTTGCGAAATCCTCAACATAGTCTGTGTCATCCGCAGTCATCGCTACACGAATCGAGAATTCCGTTTCGCCTGAAAGGGTACACTGGGAGGTTGAATAATCTATAACCTGACCCTGAGGTAGTTCTGGGGTGCAGGATACGACGGAATCAGCTGGATTTGCTGTAACGGTTACAACGGCTCCAACGGGATCCACTATCCAGCTAACCTCAACCTGTTCATCGAAATTATTTACCTTGGCATCCTTAACGCCATTCACTCTGATCTCAGCAGCGATATCTGCATTATTTACAAATATTTCGACATCATCTCTGGCCGGGGCTTCGTCACCCTCTGTAGCCGTCAAAGTATAAATAGTATTTGGATTAAAGGGAGTTACGACGGCGCATCCATTTGCCTGAGGTGCTTCAGCGGCTGTTCCTAGCTCGAGAAGTTCAGATGGATCAGTTATATCGCAATCAGCGCCTGCGAATGTCGGTTCGACTACGATACCGTCATTATCTAGGACCTCTATGACCGCATTTTCAGATGTTACGCTCCATCGTATGATCGTGCTATCACCAGCTGCCAGATTCGTGCTGTCCGCCTGAATTGAGGCTGAAAGCTCTGACGTCATATTGACTGTAACTTTGATAGTCTTCGTTGCCGGAGGCGCAGCTGTTGAAGAATCAGGGGCTAGTTCATCACCCTCAACTGCTTCCTCTTCAGCGCCTGATGGCGGATAGGAGTTGATCGTGACTTCCTTAGGATCCTGCAGGGGATCCTCTTCACTCTCCTCTACCGGACCGGAGTACGTAGCGGTGATCGTGAATTCAGTGTCAGCTGTAATGCTTTGAGCAACAGCGGAGCCTGAGTTCTCAATCGTCTGCACGTGAAGTGGAGAGCTCCCATCATCGGCCTTCGATGTGATTTCAATCGAGTCCGCGTTGGAGACCTCCCAGGTGATGGTGCTGCTTCCACCTGCATCGACGTTATTTGGTTCTGCATCGAATCTAATAATAGTCGGGGCTGCCGGAGAGATGCTGAAATCCGTTTGATTGAGTCTTAGCTGGCCATCATCGCATGCAGTCAAAAAGACAGCTGTGACAATTAGAACCACCTTGCCTATCCAAGAAATTTTTCTCATCATATCCCTAACCTCTCTTTATGATAACAACTTGTTCAAAATTATGGTGTCTTAACGGTTACACCGAAAGTCATGTAGTGTCCTGTGGCACCTGGATCAGCAGTAATTTGGCTGTCCCCTGTACTATAACCCTGAGCTTGATCGAATGCTTTTGGATCGGCTGCATCCTGCATGTAATATCTGTAACCTAGATCGAAAGATATGCTTCCATCTTTTTTTGCGAATGAAACGCCAGGGCCGACTCCATGTCTCAGTGGACCGTTTACCCTCAGCAGGTCATAGTTCGCGCTCAGTACGAATGCGAAGTCGCTGGTAATATTAGGCGATCTCCAGCTGGCGGTAGGATTGAAGTACAGTACGCTTACTTCCGGAGCTTGGTCGCCAATATTCATTCCGTAGAATAATTCCGCTGCGAGTGTGAAACCTTTTGGAAGCTCCTGCGTCAGTGTTGTGTCAAAGGCGAATACATCCGGTGATGTTGCTCTAGCTGCATGCAAGTACCACAGCCATCCGTCTAGCTTTGCGCCATCCCACAGCTTAGTGCTTCCACCTATCTTGGCATCAAAAAATCCTGGTCCTACTTCACTACCACCGTCGCCATTTATATCGAGAGTCATCAATCCGCCGCCACCAATTCTGGCCCAGACTGAGCCGACATCGGAGAGGAGGAGTGTTCCTTTGGCCCATACGCCCAGGAAGTTTGATTCGAGGTGGTATGGATCAAATGTTATTCCGCCTTCGATACCCCAATTGAAAAGCGTTGAACCCTTCTTAGGTTTTGCAAGACTTGTTACACCGACCATAGCCTTTGGAAGTATGGATACTTGTTTGCTAACGGACCCCTTTTGCAGGAGAAGTTCCTGGTCATCCACTGAGCCTAAGCGTGCCATGCCGAACTTATCCATTTCATAGCCGCTCTTAAGTCCAAGGCCCCAGGTTATTCCCAAATTTGGAGTGACTGGGTGTAGACCACCAACTTCGCCTCCTACAACTCCACTGAAATCATCAAAATTCGAAAAACCCTTCAGTTGCAGCTTATACGTAAGCCATGAAGGCATGCTACCCTTGCCCTCTTCCTCTTTGTAAATAGGTGCATGGGTCTTTGAATCAAAACTATCGAATTTGAGTTTAAAGAATTTTTCCGCTCCAGCACTGCCCTTTCCATAAAGGGTTTCTCTGACTAACGCATCGAGAGTGGTGCCGATGAGGTCATCGGTCGACTTCGCCGCATCACGACCCGTGCTTGTAGCTGCAGCCTGGTAGAGTTGATTGATTCTTTCCCAAACTGCGTAAGCGATATCAGGTGTGAGTGTATTGAGTGTAGATTCAAACCTATCTGCCCATGCATCGTTCGGAATGTCCTTTAGGTGGACAGCGCCATTTGGCTCTACCTTATCTACGTGAGCTCTGGCAATTTTCCAGGGGCTCTTACCCTTGAGTTGGGCAATTATCGTGTCGATAGCTTTATTCTGAATTGCACCTGGTTTTACGATCTTTGGATTCTTCTTCATCGCATCAAACCAAATTCTCTTGATGGCCATCAGCGCGTGTGCGTTTCCGCCAATATTAAGTTCTTCAACGAGCCTTGTTGGGATGCCATCTGCTATTATGGCCGGTGCCGCATCTAAAACTGGTGTTGCGGAATTCCCAAGTACTACAGCCGTTGCATATCCATCACCGTCAACTGTAACATCGGTTACCTTCTTCGGTTTGTCGCCAGCCGCTTTTACCGCCTCAACGACCTTTGCAGCCAAGGTGTTTAGCGCCTTATCGCGTACCGTATCAACTTTTGTACTATTAAGCAGGTCCATCGCTTTTGGCTTCGTTTTGTAAATCTTCAGCGCCGCTTTAAAATATTTTCTAAGCAGGGCCTTTTTGTCAGATGTCCAAATGGCATCTGGAATATTGACGAGCTTTAATTCTCCACTATCCTTTATTTTTAGGACGAAGAATTTTCCTAGTGCCTCCCGAGCGTCTTTAACTCTAACCGCCTTTTTTGTGTCATCCTTCTCTGCAGTGATCCCAGCAACATGTGGTTGGAAGGCGACCTTAATGCTCTTTACGATCGCCGCATCATGCTTGGAATCGTATCCGGCGTCATCCATTGCTTCCTTGAAGAGGTTGAGCGCAATCAGCGCCAGCATTGGGAGCCCAGCAGCTTTCAGTTCCGATATAAATGTTGTCAACTCAACAGGAAGTCCCTTGATAGGTGTTTTAAGATCACCAAGGCCAGCACAGGGAGCGCCTCTGTCCATAGCTGCTTTTTTGAGATGCTCAATCCAGGATATAAATTTGCCGGGACCTTTGAAGATTCCCTGTTGCTCCTTCGAACCATCGAGGTAGCCCTCTTTAATCGATTTGTAGAAGCATTTTTTCGTGGGCTGAGTGTTTGGTTTGAATTCATCTCCACAGTACTGATTGATTTCAAACGCCGCAGCTGTGAAAAAATCTTGGACAAATCTATCCACGCTGGCGGGTTCCATGCCATCAGTTAGCTTAACCATGGTGTCTTGCAGATGCGTTCCACATGCGTCGTAGTCACTTCGCGGGCAGAACATAATTTGAAGAACCTTTGGTATCTTTGCATTATCGGGGCTTAATTTGCCGGCACCTATCATAACTTCCTCCTTGGAAATTTCTTTTTATGTCTAATCATCGATAAATACTTCTAATCGAATATGTATTATTTACAGTTAGCCTGACTCCAGGTTGAGTACCGTGTTATTTTAGCCGTTGGCCATGAGGACATAACTTTAAAACCCAATCCGCATCTGAAGCCCTTTGGCTTTGTTGTCTTTGGCTTTGTTGTCTTTGGCTTTGTTGTCTTTGGCTTTGTTGTCTTTGGCTTT
>JABGOS010000126.1:0-1312 GCA_018645265.1 Deltaproteobacteria bacterium | reverse complement strand
GTTGTCACTGGTTTGACAGGATCTGCAGCAACGGGTGTTTCCTTAACCTGAGCCATCATCAATGCCTGAGCTGAACGCTTCACTTCATCCTGTAACAGGCCTACAAAGTCTTGGTAGAGCTGGAACCCAGCAACATCGAGGTTGTCTGGATTTACTTGTTTAAGGAATGACTGTGATTCAATGAGTTTCTCTTCGATTTTCACTGCTGTTGCGCGAAGGGGTTTTAGCTCATCCTTGCTAAAGAGCGCGTCCATTTCGGTCTTCGCCTTTGCCTCAGTTAACTTTCCGGCCTTCAAGCGATCGAATATGCTCTTCATCTTAGTGGCCAATTCCTTCTGTACGGCCGGTGGTAGCATGCGCAGCTGGACGTTATGAAGGCCTCTGAGTGTAACCGTATCTGTGTACATCTTCATAGCGCGTACGAGATTTCCGAAGGAAACCTTTATGGGGTCACCCTGAGCATAAGCAGCCATCGAAAGGTCTATTGCCTTAAATGATAAGGCGTCACCTTTAGCAGTCAATGAAGGGGCAAGACACTGGACGATCATAGCAGCGCTCATATTCTTACCCTCGGAGAGCTTTCTCCATGGTGCGCCTAGATCGTGAGCAGTATCCTGAAAACAGTGCATCATCGCATTTACATGCAGGAGCATCGCGTTTGCCTGATCGTCTGGGCTGCCTTTTTTCTCAAGCGTTGCTATCTGAGCAACCGTCTCTGCGAGTTTGGTTCTCCAGCTAGCAACTTCAGCTACCATACCTGTTGCAGGGTCACCACTAGCTATCTGTTCTTCTGCGCTCTGCCCCGCTTTGGCAACGGTGGCTGATATGATATTGGATTCGAGTTCTGCTTTTGTTTCTTTTAATAGTGCAATCTGGGCGCCTTTAGAAGTTCCGGGTTCATCGCTGACACTAGTTGGTGTTACAGTAAAATCTGGAATCTTCTTCGAAGCGACGCTTACAAAATCCTTAACTGCGCCAAAGAGATAACCCTCTCTGAAGTTGAGCTGGTCTAACTTCCAGGGGCTGATCATCTTATCCCACATCGTTGTAACTGTAGCTGGGTCGGTGGTGGTTGGGAGATAATCGCTCATCGACTGGCTTATACCGCCTTCATATTCCGCCCTGCATTCTTCGAAAAGGGGATCATAAACAATTCCAAGTTCAATTGGATCGAAGCAGGCCTCTGGGTGAAACTGTTGAACTAGAGTTGGATCAACACTCATCAGGGTTCCAGTAGAGCAATCAACGTACTCACTCGCATGCAGATTGAGTTCAGTCGCCAGAGTTTCCGCATCAAAAGTTTTTGAAGGAT
>JABGOS010000104.1 GCA_018645265.1 Deltaproteobacteria bacterium | reverse complement strand
CTGGACGTAATGTTGCCGAAAGTCGACGGTTATACACTATGTAAGAAAATTAAAGATGATGATAGCTTTAAACATATTCCGATAATCATGATATCTGCTAGATGCCAGAAGAGTGATATTGAGTTGGGAAATGAAGCTGGTGCTGATGAGTACATGCTAAAGCCGTATGATCCATTAGAATTGCTGCAAGTTATTGAAAAATATTTGATATAATGACTAAATGGGTGTGGTGTGAATGAAAAATGATGATCAAAATTATCTAATGGAGATTCTGGCTAAAGTTCATGATAGGACCGGTTTTGATTTTACACAATATAAAGATGCGACACTGATCCGTAGAATTAAAACACGGCTGCGCAGATTGAATATTGCAACATATAAAGATTATATTGGGATCCTCGATAGCGATGATGGTGAATACTATGAATTGATAAATACCATCACAATAAATGTTACTGAATTTTTCAGAAATGTTGATAGCTTTAAAGCTATAGAGGAGCTAGTAGTGCCGGCGCTTATTGAATCCAAGAGAAAGCGTCGACATCATCTCTTTCGTATATGGAGCTGTGCTTGTTCAGATGGCGATGAAGCCTACTCCATGGCGATACTTCTTAAAGAACAACTTCAGAAACAGGGTGGTGGGTATACAATCAGAGTTACTGGATCTGATATTGATGAAGAAGCACTTGGAAGAGCTAGGAAAGGTAGTTACGAGAAAACCCGCTTGAAAGCAGTAAATCGGGAATTATTGGATCAATATTTTGAAGAGGTGGAAGAAGGTGTTTTTAGAATTAAGGGTTGCATAAGGGATATAGTTAAATTCAGGCAGCATGACATAATTAAAGACAGGGCAATCAGGCATAATGATATCATTCTCTGTCGGAATCTGTTGATATATTTTAATAAACAACTGCAGGAAGAGACATTATTGAAATTATACGAATGTCTCAACCCGGGTGGATTTCTGATTCTTGGAATGTGTGAAACCTTGGTAGGTTCAGCTCTTGAGCGTTTTGAGGGAGTGAACAATCGCTTGCGGATATATCGCAGACCGAGTAGTATCGACCCCGCTGATAGATCAGATGAGGGTTCTGCTACGCTATCTCAGCAGGATGTTGATAAATTGGTAGGTGAAATATTGGATTAGGAGGCTGTATGCCTAAGAAGATTTTGGTTATAGATGATGAGAGGGATTTGGTCGAGACCTTAAAATTCAGGTTGGATGCGGCTGGATATGAGGTGCACGCTGCCTATGACGGTCAGGAGGGTTTGAAGAAAACACGTGATGTTATTCCTGATCTCATTATCCTTGATGTAATGATGCCTGCCTTGGATGGCTATCAGGTCTGTAGGATGCTTAAGTTCGATGCAAAATATGAGGATATACCTATTATAATGCTTACGGCGCGTGGTCAGGACAGTGATAAAGCCACCGGCGGAGAGGTTGGTGCTGACATATATCTGACAAAACCATTCGAAAGTAGCGTGCTGATGGAGAAGATAAAGAAATTACTGGATGATTAGTTGAGTCCAGGTTGGCTTCGGAAATGTAAGAATAAATAATCAAAACAATTCTACACGATGTAATGGATAGGGATGCAGAGAAGAAGGATCCCTATCAAGGGTCTAATATTAAGCGTCGGACGCTTATTTTAATGCATCGGATAATCGTACAGTGACGGTAGTTCCCTTGCACATAAAAAACCCACCATTCTAGGGGACGTTTCCTATCTATTTAAGACTATGATATCATTAATAATGTAGTTGCAGATGGGATTTGTTTGCCTGATTCAATGCTGCACGTATCGAAACGCGCGTATGGTAAATGATGAACAAGTGGTTGGAAACATTGCATAATATCATTGAGTTGTAGGGTAGGGAAACGTCCCCGATATTATCCGAACAAGAAGTCTAGAACGCCAATGGCTGCGTACATCTTGTTTTCACCCTGTTGCCAGATTACGGATTGTGGACCTTCCATGACTTCTTCTGTGATTTCGCAGCCTCGATAGGCTGGTAGGCAGTGCATGGCTATTGCTTCCTTGTTGGCTATCTTCATGAGATCGGAATTGATCTGGTATCCTGCAAAAATTTTCATTTTCTCGGCCTTCTGGTCGTCCTCACCCATGCTTACCCATGTATCCGTGTAGAGAACGTCAGCATCCTCAGATGCCTTCCTTACATCAGATATCACCTCGAGGGTAGAGCCGGTTGAATTAGCGATCTCCTTGGCGCTAGAGAGGAAATCATCGCTAGGAAAAAAGCCATTAGGACAGGCAGCAGTCATATTCATTCCTGTATGCGCACATGCGAGTAGAAGTGAGTGACAGACGTTGTTGCCGTCGCCTACATAGGTGAGTTTCAATCCCTTAAGATCACCCTTGGCTTCAAGAACCGTCAGGAGGTCACAGATGGCCTGAGTTGGGTGGGCAAGGTCACACAATGCGTTTATGATAGGAATACCGGAATACTCAGCAAGTTCCTGGATAGTCTTATGTTTATATACACGGGCGACGAGGCAATCGAAATAACCCCCAAACATACGCGCCGTGTCCTTTACAGGTTCGCCACGCTTAAGCTGGAGATCAGAGGAGGGCATATAAACGGCACTTGCGCCGAGGCGGGAGATAGCTGATTCAAAGCTCGCCCTTGTTCTCGTCGATGGCTTCTCAAAAAGCATTCCAACGACGCGGTTTTTCAGGGAATCGATCGGCTCACGGCGCTTGATTCTAGCCTTGAGCTCCTTAGCTCTACTTAAAATTTCAGTCATCTCATCTGATGTGATATCCATTAAAGTCTTTAGTGAACGGGTCATATATTCTCCTATATTTATTCTTAATAATTAAAGGGTTCGTAACAGAACCCTAAAGTTAATTCAAGGCAATAATTCCTCCACAACAAGAGCTTACGCCGTCGCATAAAGCATCTCCCCAAAAAGTGTCCAACATTTTTCTGCAATTTCCCCCAAAAAGTGTCCGACACTTTTTTGAGTTAAGGGCAAGTTGTTGATTTCTGACGTAATTCCCTCTTGACCACTGCTCCTTCTTTGAGAATGTATGTACCTAGCTTGGAACATTTGATGAAATGGGGGCTTGATGAAAATCACATCATTCTTAATCCGTCGTCCAAAGATCGCAAATCTCATTCTATTCTTAATCGTATTCACGGGCATCGTATCCGCATTTGGCTTGAGAAGGCAGGGTGATCCGACGATTGATTTCGATATCATGAAGATCGTCACTGAATATCCCGGAGCCAGTCCAGAGGATGTTGAGATTAATGTTACGGATAAGATCGAAGATGAACTGATGGATGTCGAGGATATTGATGAGATGCTATCGATGTCTATGGAAAATCTTTCAATCGTATTCGTATATGTGAATCCGGATTCGCCGGACCTTCCAAGAGTCAAACGGGATGTTAGAACAGCGGTCGATAGGGTTTCCGATCTTCCACCGGCAGTTACGGATAAGCCGAAGGTGGAGGAGATAAGGTCGACAAACATGGCCGTCATGGAGGTGGCGATAACTGGCGATATTCCTGAGAGGGAGCTTCGCAAATATGCCAAGGATTTAGAAAATGATCTCAAGGAAGCAAAGGGGATAGGCGTAATAGAGAAGGTTGGCTACAGGAAGAGGGAGATTCAAATCGAGGCTGATCTCGATATCCTGGAACAGAAATACGTCTCTCTAGGTGAAATTGTAAACGCTATTCAGAGTCGAAACGTCAAGAGTACCGGTGGAAGTCTTGAGTCGTATGTTACGGAGAAGAAGATAGTTACCTTTTCGGAATACGATGACCCGATGGAGGTTAATGATGTCATCATTCGTTCTGCATTTACGGGTGAGAGCGTTCGCATTTCAGATGTAGCAACGGTTAAGGATGATTATGAGGAACATGACATAATTCCACGCGCCGGTGGAGCTAACTGTATAGCATTAATCGTCCGTTCTCAGGCAACCGCTGATGTCATCGATCTATCTAAGGATGTTAAAAAGATACTGGGAAGATTTAAGAAGGGCCTGCCAGACGGCGTTGATGCAAAGATCATGTATGATAACTCCGAGTATACGACGAGTCTACTATCGATGGTGAAATTGAATGGAATCATCGGTTTCATTCTCGTCCTGCTCGTCATGCTCTGTTTTCTTGATTGGAAAAGCGCCTTTTGGACAGCATTCGGAATTCCCATAGCTATATGTGGCTCACTGATATTCTTTGAACCGCTCGGGATCACGATCAACATGATCACGTTATCCGCAATGGTGCTCGTTCTAGGAATGCTCGTTGATGACGCAATAGTGATCTCAGAAAATGTTTTCAGAATGAAGCAGATGGGAATGGAGCCGGTAGCTGCTACGATCGAGGGTGTGAGAAACGTATTTTGGCCGGTGACAGCATCTGTCATGACAACAATACTTGCCTTCCTGCCCATGTTGTTTATGTCCGGTTTAATTGGAAAATTTATAGTAGGTATACCACTTGTGGTGATTCTGATGCTGGGTTTCTCACTTTTAGAATCGACCTGTTTTTTGCCTTCGCACATAGCTCATACGAAGCCACCTAAGAAGGCAAACAAACGTCTCAGGTGGATGGAAAACCTGATTGTATGGTATAAGGGTCGACTAAGCTGGTGCCTTAAAAATAGGGTGATGGTGATGGGTCTCTATACCTTGCTCTTTGCAGTGGTTATAGTTGCGAGTATTATATGGCTCAAGTTTATCCTATTCCCAAATGTAGATCCGGATATTTTCAATATTGTTATAGAGACGACTAAGGGAATGTCACTGGAACAAACTTCTGAAAAAATCGGTGAAGTTGAGAAAGTAGTGGAAGAGTTGGTTCCTAAGGAGGCTTTGAGAAGCTATCTTACGAGGGTGGGACATCATGATACCGACGTCTATGGTGGTACGGCCGGTAACTACAGTAATTATGCCCTCATCACTGTAAATCTCAAGCCAGCGGATGCGCGCATTGCTCGCGCTGAAACTATTATTGAGAAAGTTGATAAGAGGGTGAAGGCGTTATCGGGTTACGATAAGATATATGCCAAGGCTGGTGACAGTGGACCGCCGGTGGGGAAACCTGTGACCGTCATATATACATCTGACAATGATGATTTAAGGGCACAGTTCGAGAAGGTTACTATGGAGTTTGTGTCAAATATTCCAGGTGTGTATGGAGCTGAAACTGATAATATCATCGGCAAGGATGAATTGAGGCTAATTCTCGATTATGACTTGATGGCAAGACTAGGAGTTACTGCGCTGGATGTTGCTAAAACTGTTCGTTCAGCCTTTGAAGGGGAAGTCGTAACTTCCATCCGCAAGGAAGGTGAGGAAATCGATTTCCGCGTCAGGTTGAAACACAAGGAGGATTATCGTGCGGAGGGAGTCCTAGGTCTCAAGGTAGCTAATAAACAGGGTAAGTTGGTTTCGATTGGATCCTTTGGGCGCTTTGTAGAGACATCAAGTCCGGCGGTCTTTAGGCACTATGATGGACGTCGTTCAGTGACAGTTACAGCTTCTGTAGATACTGACGTAACTACTTCAGGCGAAGTCAGTAAGATAATATTTGATAAATTTGAGCCTGAGGTAAGAAAACACGCCGGCTTTAAAATGGAACTTGGTGGTGAGGAGAAGAAGACACAGGAGAGTATGAAGAGCTTTTATTATGCGTTAATTGTGGCGCTCGTAGCTATTTATTGCTTACTCATCATCCTATTTGATTCATTTACGCAGCCGCTGTTGATCATGTCGGCAATTCCATTTGCTATCATCGGAGTCTTTATAACATTCATGATCCATGGATTACCACTTGGGTTTATCGCTCTCATCGGAATTCTAGGTCTCATCGGGGTTGTGGTTAATGCATCCATCGTTATGGTGAGTACGCTCAATGAGATGGGTGCAAAGGATGAAAGGATGGACTATTCTACTATCGTCGAAGGGGCTGCGATTAGATTCCGTCCTGTAATACTGACTACGATTACAACGGTAGCTGGACTTCTGCCGACTGCATATGGCATTGGCGGAGATCTTCCATTTATTCGTCCAATGGTTTTGGCACTGGCATGGGGGCTCGTCTTTGCAACGGTGATCAGCTTGGTCTTTATACCGCTAATATACTCGTGGCACGTGAAGGTAAACGCTTAAGACTATAGACTTGGAGAATGGTATGCCCAAAAAATATTTTACATATATTATTATTCTAGCAGTAGTTGCTTTGAGTGCATGTTCGTCAAAGGAATCTCTCATTCGATTCAAGGCAATTTATCTCGATCTTGATGGCACGACGCTGGCTTCAAACGATAAGCCACGGGCTGCTACGCTTGAAATCCTGGAAAGATATAGGAATTGTGGTGGCAAAGTAGGTATCATCACAGGTCGAACGTTACCTAGGATGAAGATGTATCTTGATGATATCAAACCCAATCTACCCTTGGTGCTGTACAATGGTGGTGTAGTTTACGATGCCTCTGGTAGTGATCTGATGTATAAAGGTGAATTCGATGACTTAGAACTTGTGAATATCATTTTATCTATGAAGGATGAGAAGGGTGTGCATGCAGTGTTTGCAAATTACGTTGAAAGGCCGATTGTCAACAGGTCAGATCCGTGGGTTGAGGAGGTATTTGGAAAGATCGATGAAAATAATCTATGTCCAAACATTGAAGGGTGTGTGAAGGCTGAAGCTGTCATAAAAAAAGAACTGCCAATTAAGTTTATGTATGCAGTTGAGACGAATGATGTTGAGTTAGTAGCGACTAAAATAAGGAAGGTTGTTAGAGATAAGGCTAGGGTGGTTGTTTCGAGTCCTGTTTCGGTTGAAATATTGCCTATAGGGGTTGATAAGGGAATAACATTGATGAAGGTGATACAGGATGAAGGTTTAAAGCCAGATGATGTGGCCATTTTCGGTGATTCCGGAAATGACACAAATATGGTTGGTGAGTTTCCCGTCAGTATGGCAATGGGCAATTGTAGACAGTCTACGTGCGACGCAGCGCTCTTTAAAATAGGTAATAACGATACGGATGCGATAGCGAGAGTGATTGAACGGCTTGTTTTACTTGAAAACTGTCGCATAAACTAGGGGACGTTTCTTGCATATATAACAATTGGATATTGTTATTTAATATAAGTCACATGCAAAATATTCAATCATCCCTTTTCGTACATTATTTTGAGTCTTTGATATTCGAGGTCGATACCGCTTTTGATAAATTCTTCATATGATGCGTTGTGATGAATCCCAGGTCTATCTTTATACATTATGGGTCTTAGCAGGGGATCTGATTTACTAAAGGCATAATGGTGATAGCTGGACCATGGATAGTCAGAGGGATCGTTGCAGAGTCCAGCATGAACTGAATTTATTTCTATATACCTTCCACACTGAATCCAATGACTTTCTGTGCTGACTAATATGCTGCGATATCGACCATGCCATAGATGGCCTTTATATCGATGATGTTTTCTGTAGTGGTAATGATAGGATAACGTTAAGGATTTGATAATCGAAGAAAGATTGGTAGTATCTTCAAGCCATGCTAGAATGTGAATGTGAGTAGGCATTAGAGAATAATGATGGATATAAAAATTCTCACGTAGCGTATACCTCATCAGCGTGCGAGTCATATATAGATAGTCTTTTCTGGTTCTGAATAACCGTTCGGAATTATTACCGCGACAAATTATATGAAGCATGCAGGCATCAGGCAATGTTCTAGCAGTACGTGGCATGGCGCTTTATTGAAGCAATTGATGTGCCAATAGATTATCCATATAAATCAATGATTCTAATCGATTCAGCCACATCGTTTTGCAGCAGTATGTACAAATGGTGAGCATCTGGTTCTAGTACTCTAATGATATCACGCTATTAAGTGGGGTAGAAACGTCCCCTAGAGATATTCCTTAAAAGCTATCCACGGTTTTTTTGCTATCTTGGATGGTTCTATGTAACACTGAAACTGGCAGGATTTCTTGCAGTCTGGAATGGGTCCGTACATCTCTCGGGCCTTTTGTATAATATCATCCCATTCACCAATTGATATGACATCAGGAACCCAGTTGCTGAGGTTGTCACACGGATACGCCAGGTCGCCTTTGGCATTGATTCTTGGAGTAAGCGAGGGATAACATTTATATGGAATGAACTCGAACATCTGATCGTAATACATCTTCGTGCCGGTGATAAGCTTTGTTCGTCTCTTGATGTGCATCATCTCTCTGACGAGTTCCTTGAATGAATCGTTCTGCGTTAAATCCTTGATCGGACCGTGTTTATCATTCTGCGCATTGATACCGACCTTAACATTTCGTTCTACGCAATAATTCATCACCTTTCGCGCATCGTCAATTGTAGAAGGGGTAACAACACAATTTACAAGGAGCTTGAAGTTGAGCTTATCCTGCAGGGATATGGCGCGATCCAAATTATGCAATACACGTTCACCCATTCCTTTAACGCCACGTATTTCATCGAATCGCTTCGGGTCGATGGAATCTATAGAGACGACGAGATTATCGATATTAGGAAGTGCCTGCTCTACACGGTCCATCAGTGTTAAATTCGTATTTACCGTAATGATTTTGAATGGAAGTTGTTTAGCCTCTCTAAATATTTCAAGGGCATCATCCCTTAAAAAGGGCTCGCCGCCCGTTACGTAAAGAAGTGCAAAACGTTTTGAAAGGATACGAAGAAGGCGCTTTGCTTCATCAGTATTCAGTTCGCCTTCCGCTTCCCATTTCTTGTTCTGCTCAATTCCGCACTCTTCACAGAAAAAACAGCGAAGATTGCATCTATGGGTCAGGTGGTAGGTGGCCACGAGAGGTCGAAGATCAGAGGATTTGCTAAGATTCGACTTGAAACAGTTTATGAGAAAATCCTTTACCAGTCTGTGCATGGTGCGGGACACTATCGTAACAGTATGATAATACAAGGGAAAAAAGAGAGAAACATTATTGAAAAGGAGACGATAATATCTATGGGTAATTCTTAGGAAAATAGAAATTATAGGGATAGGGATCTGATGATCCAATTTCATCATTCAGCAGGCACTGGCCTAGGTTCAGGTCAAATGTATACCGATCGCATGGCGATGCAGAGTATCTATCCTGGTATGCTCGATGCCCATCTCATCCAAACGAGGATGAACATTCCATTTCTATCAAGTGGAGCTGATCCAAGCTTTCAGGTCTGGTGGAACAATCAAAGATTTTCAAGTATTTCAATAGGACAAGGTCAGATATTCCTGGGTGCTACACTAGGTGTGGCGAAGAGGCATTATGATGCGGGTGAGTTAAAGGATGCATTCGCAATATCCGTTGATGTTGGGCGGGCAGCTCTGATCCAAAAGGAATATGGAGTCATGGATCAGGCGTTTGAGCTATCTATCGATTCCGTAAGGGCTAGACGTAATAAAGGAGAGGTTGAGGAGGCTAGGGTGATGATTCATGACCTGGCCCAGAGTGTCAGCATAGCGAGAGATGCGATTCAGATTAGCGAAAATGGTGAAATTGCACGCAAAGGTCATAAAATTCATAGGGTCAATGATTTCCTGATCAGATGTGGAAATTTTATGTCGCAATCTGGTTTTGGAAAGGAAGCGCTTGATCTAGGAATGAGCATTCGAAGAACTGCTATTGGAAAGAAAGATGTTCCATTGAGGATGGAAGTTGAACGGCATCTATTTGGATGGGCTGTAAAATTTCGCAGAAATGTATATGATTTGAGTTTAGATGTAGATTTGTCAGTCATCAAGGGGAATGTGCGATGGTTGGTTCGTACCTTCAACTTACTTGGGAGGAAAGAGGGTGCTGCTGTTTCTCTCAGAATAGAGGGGAAGAGAGAGCTGGATTCTGCTCTAAAACGACTGGAAGAGCGTCTCTTTCCTATATTAAAGGGCGGAGAGCAGGAAAGATCTGAGTTGTGGAAGATACACGCACAGTTCAAGAGCGCATTTGGTACTTATCAACGTGCGAGGGCACTATTTAAAGAAGGTGGGGTTGCAAGAGTTCCTCAAGGGTTTGGCAAGGAAGAGAAGATGGCCAAAACTGCCACCGCAATAATTGAAAAGATCATTGATAGGCTCGGGACTATGCAGGATGATATCAAGTACCTGAGGGGTTTGTGGGGTAGAAAGGATTCCGGAGTTGATTATGCTGATAGAGTGACAATGCTGCTCGAAAATTCAGCTGCTGGATTGCTCTCTAGAATGAAGATTGTGAAGCCTCTTGTATCTGTAAAACTTCAGAAGGAGCTGCTGGAGGCTGCTATACGAGCCCTCAATGCATCTAGAACATTACGAATCGAAGTTTTGGAACAATCATTTTTGGCTGATCCCAGTTGGCAACCCATACCAGGACATGATTATCATGCGAGATATGAACTTCGAGGAGCAGTGAGGTTGGTGAGTTTACAGGAGAGCGCTAGAGTTTACTTGGCCGAACTTGAGGAAGATGGAGCACATAGGCCTTAAATCCATAATAAATGGAAATAATTGTCTTTTCTGACCGAGTCTTGTTGACAGGACCAGCCTTATCAGATATCAGCTCCTCTCTCTTATAGATGTTTGAAAAGATACAAATGATGCGGGGTAGAGCAGCCCGGTAGCTTGCCAGGCTCATAACCTGGAGGTCGCAGGTTCAAATCCTGCCCCCGCTACCAAGTAAAAACCTCGGCGAAAGCCGGGGTTTTTTGCATTTAAAAGGTGTCGGACACTTTTTTAGCAACATTTCTGCGTTTTTCTCGATAAATAAATAAATAGAAATGAGGCATTTAAAGGAGGAAATATGTATTCAGCTGGTGAAGGCGTGAAGGGCTTGGAACAGTGTTATAAGCTTGAAGGATTTGATTCCCAAAATCTTAGCAATGATTTTCGTTGGGCCGATGTAGATAGGGATGGCGAGAGGGCCTCAGGCGAAGTATATTACAAGGATGAAGCGACCAAGCAAGCTTGGGCATGTTTTAGGCAGCTTGAAGGTCTGACAAGTGGGTTCCAACAGGCCTTTCCAACGCTTAAAACAGAGTTTAAATGGTATCTGGCGACAGGAACAGAGAGAGATTCAAAGGGCATTGCTCCAAGTGTTTTCAAGCTGTTAAGCAAGAGCGGCCTTATAAATAAAGCGTATAAGAGCATTAGGGTAGATGAAATGAGAGGTGGACTTGACGTGAGAGCTTACAAAAGGGGCGGTGGCAAGACTGTGCAGTTCAATGTCAAATGCGCTGAAGATGTAGCATGTATGACAAAGGTTGTTGACGAATTGGAGAAGAAGGCTGAGTAGAATTATATAATATAAAAGAAAAAAGGAAGAGGGTGACCTCTTCCTTTTTTTTATGATTATTGTTGCAAGCAGGTCTCTAGTTCTTGTTCTCCACCAGCGAAGCCAAGAGTGCCTCCCGAGGCTCTTTGATCCATAGAGTTCGCTGTGGGAAGGGAATCTCGATACCCTCCTTTTCAAATCTCTTATGAACACGTCGGTTGAGCTCGCGTTTAACCATCCACTGTCTCAGCGGGGCGGTTTTTATCCAAACACGAATGGTAATGGCTGAATCCCCAAAATCGTCTACTCCAAGGCGTTCAGGATCCTCTATAATTTCATTTGGCATATCAGCTTTAAGTTTAGATGCTTCATCCATCAATGCATCTAGAGCATGATCCAGGTCAGTGTCATAAGCGACACCGATCTTGAAATCTATCCGTGACCACTCGCTCGTCATATTTTCGACGTTAGTTATTGAGCCGTTGGGCACAGTTATCAAAGTGCCTTCTGGGTTACGCAGCTGTGTAATTCTCAGTGTCATCTTCTCTACGAAACCACCTTCACCATTAATTTTGACTACATCACCTACACCATATTGGTCTTCGCTAAGAATAAATACTCCACCGATGATATCCTTTACCAAACTCTGTGCACCAAAGCCAATTGCTACAGATGCTACCCCCACAGTTGCTAGTACAGCCCCTACATCTATGCTGAATGCCTGCAAGAGCATTAGCGAGGTGACCATCGCTATGATTATGGATGAGCCATATTTGAATACATGGCTCAATGTATCCATTCTCTGTGTGCCACGAGCGGTTTTGCGTTTAGCAAGTGGGGTAACCTTGCCGACTAGCAGCTTGATCATAAGATGCGAGATCTTATGAAGGATAAAGGCTATGATGAGAATGATGATAGCCTTGGCGAAATGAGAATATATATTCTGAATTGCAACGAAGGCTGTTTGAATATGATCCTGCCAAATAAAAATAATAACGGCTAAAAAACCAATCCATAATAGAGCGGATATTCCCCTTTTGACGAATTTAGACTCTTCATGAATGAATTTATTGAGGAAGGAATCCTCAACAACTTTTGCTTTAGCTTTCTTACTTACATATCCTCTCAGCACGCTATTCATAATGCCTACGAGAAAAAACAAGCCGATGCTTATGGCAGATGGCACCAAAGGTATTTTTTGAACGATCGTATCAAGATTTAAATTTGAAAACATTATGCCCCCTTACGATGATCAAGCTTTCCAGGACAGAGCACCAGATATGAGATCGGCGCTAAGGCCCTTTGTGCCTCCCATCGTTTTTAATGATTCGAATGCATCTTCAAGTTCTAACATCTCCTCAGCGATGATAAATCTCGCAATACATTCGCTGCGAGGTGACATCTCAAAGAATATATCGCCACGTTTTCTATACATCGTCATGGTTATATCATCTTTGCGAAGCTGGTATAAAGGCAGTCGAGCTCCTATTCGATGGACGAAGAAAGCTTCATTTCTAAATGCGTTGATGAATCTCGACATGACAAATTCAGCAACATCCACATTCGGGAAGTTCAGTGTTATCTTTCTCTCCCGTGAGGAATCCACATCCTTGGCGGATTTTGCAATTCCAGGAGGGCCATCGAAGGCCTTTATGAGAAGAGGTGGTGCTATAAGCGTAGATATAAGGGTCATCATGATTGCAATACCGAAGATGTCCTGACCGATAATTCCTGTCGATAGACCTATTCCAGTTATAATAAGTGTGACTTCACCTCTAGGAAGCATTCCGATTCCTATTCTGAGTGCTCCCCTGAGATTGAAACGCATTATCAGTGCTGGAATTGCACTGCCGATGATCTTTCCGAACATGACAAGAATTGTATAGCTGAGTCCGAATAATAGGACACCCTTCATAGCTTTAAAATTAACGAGCATACCCATAACGCAGAAAAATATGGGTACCAGGATTTGATAAACGCCACGCAGCCTGTCATGCAATTCATTAACAAGGTCGGTGCGTGAAAGGGCTAGCCCCGTTATGTATGCTCCTATAATCATTGCAAGGCCAGCTAACTCAGAGAGACCAGCCAGGAGTAGTGCAAGCCCCAAAGCAAGGGCAGCAATCAAATCAGGTGATTTAAACCACTTTAACACGCCTGTAATCTTTCTGGCCAGGAGGAGGCCTGCAGCTGTGCAGAATATCCAGAAACCAAGTGCCTTGCCTGCAATGATGCCGATATGTGCCCAATCAATTTCAGCACCAGCTTTACTGCTGATCTTTGAAATACCTACGACAACTGCTAGGATAACAATTCCCAGAACATCATCTATAACTGCACCGGATAATATTGTGACACCTTCAGGTGAGTCGAGTTTGCGTTTCTCAGAAAGAATTCTTGCTGTAATTCCAACGGATGTTGCGGTGGAGATGGCTCCTAGAAACAGGGCGGATGGGTCCATGTAATGCGCAGCTATACCAAACCAAACGGCTAGAGCATCTCCAATAAGAAATGAACAAACCACCCCGCCTAAACCTACCAGCGAACCAGTCGCGGAATAACGCAGGAATGTTGTAATATCTGTTTCAAGACCCACAAGGAAGAGTAGCACTATAGAAGCGACGGTAGCTATTCCGTAGAGCTCGGGGCTGATGGGAAGCATCGTATGTGGAAGGGAGAATAGGGGGCCGATAAATGGAAGATCAAATGATCCTAGTGCATAAGGGCCTATCAGCATTCCCGCACATAATTCACCAAGGACCGCGGGCTGTTTTAAATATCTTGTGAATATAAAACCAAATGTTCTAGCGGCAATTATGATGATTGCGAGTTCGAGAACTAAATACGTCATTCGGTGGCTCATGGCCACCTCAGCTACAGCAGTGGCAGCGAAAGCCTTCGTAGCGAAGAAAACTAAAATAGCAATTATGGGAAGTTTTTTTACCATCTCTTTTTGAATTCAAAAAAGGTATCTAAAAGCTCCTGAGGGGATTTACTTTCTAATAGTCTCCCGCGAAGTTCAGCATCATGCAACCTCTGACTGACCTCGGCCAAAAATTGTACATGCGGAACAGGATGATTCTCTGGGGAGAGGGCCATTATGAATATATTGGAAGGCTTGCCATCCAATGAATCAAAATCAGCACCCTCGCGTTTTATGCCCATCACGGCAACGAGATCTTTAACGACGGCTGTCCTTGCATGAGGGATTGCAATTCCATCCTGCATGCCGGTGGACATCTTGCTCTCGCGCTTTAGAATCGCAGAATTGGCCTCATCCAAATCCTCAGAAGCAATTGCACCAGCGCTGCGCATAAGTTCCAGCAGTTCCTTGAGGATATCAGCCTTGGAAGAACTTTTAATATCTACGGTTACCATCCGAGCTGTGAAGTATTTCTTTAAATTCATAAATCCCACATTTTATTTAAGTGTGAATATTATGCGACCATGTAACTGAAATAAGTGCGCCTACTTTGCATGTTTCCAGAAACAAATCAAACATTCATTATCACAAATTCGCCTCTAAAGTTGAATTCCCTGGAGATCCATTTTAAGGCATTTTCCCGTTGAATCAGCACTTTTTTCAATTCTTAGAATTTTGAAAATAGACAATATTTAGCAATAATATCATGTTCTTATAAATTTTTACTTGAAATGGGCGGGGGGTTCACTTATAAGCCGCGCCCTATGCATACATCAAACTACTTTATATTTGATTTGGACGGTACGGTCGTTAACCCAGGCACCGCTATACCTCGTTGTATCAATTATGCGTTGCAGAAGTATAGCATCAAAGCGGTTCCGATTGAGAGACTGAAGCGCTACATCGGTTTCAATCTCACGTCAATCTTTCAAGAAACGACAAAGCGCAAAGATAAGCGTTTCTTGAAACAGTGCGTGGATGCCTATAGGGAGCGTTTTCATAAAGAGGGCATTGCGGAGCATAGACTGTACCCTGGCATCGTAGGTCTTCTCGAGGCAGCTGCAGATAAGGGTAAACTTCTCATAGCTTCCACGAAGCCACAGGTATCCTGTGAGATGGTGCTAGAGCACCTAGGCATCAGGCCGATGTTTACGGGTGTATACGGCAGCGAATTGAACGGCAAACATTCGAACAAGGCCGACCTCTTAAAACACGTTCTGACTAAGGAAAAGATTTCATCCGCATATATCATTGGAGACAGGGGACTTGATATAGAAGCGGCCAAGAAGTGTGAATGCAAATCTATCGGAGTATCATACGGATATGGCACGAAGGATGAACTTGTTAATGCAGGTGCCGACCAGATCGCTGAAACTGTTGGCGAGCTTCGTCAGTGCCTGATAAATGCAGCTACATGCTAAATAACTTAGATAAAAAAATTGAACTTCTGAGACGGCGCTTTCGTGACATTGAAAGCGCCGTTATTGCATTTTCTGGAGGGATCGATTCAGGAGTCCTGGTGGAAGTGGCACATCAGGAGCTGGGAGATAGAATGGTTGCAGCAACCGCACTATCGCCATCGCATCCATCATCCGACAGGGAACTTATAATTAACTACTCTAATGATAGATCCATTCCGCAGCGTTTTATAGAGAGCAAGGAATTCCACGATCCTATCTTCTTATCCAATCCCGATGATCGCTGCTATCACTGTAAGAAGTATCTTTATACGGGGATGATCGAACTCGCTAATGAGCTGAATTTTAAATATGTGATTGAGGGTACTAACCTTTCTGACTTAGGTGGTCACAGGCCTGGCTACCGTGCCTCTAAGGAACAGGAGAGGGTGAAGACACCGCTCATCGAGTGTGAGTTTACAAAGGATGATGTTAGGGCGCTTGGCAGGCATTTAGACCTTCCTATGGCAGAGAAGCCAGCCGCAGCATGTCTAGCATCACGTATCCCTACAGGGGAGGGAATAACACCTGAAATCTTACAACGTATCGATAGCGCTGAAGACATTCTACGCGCTATGTCTATCGGCCAAGTTCGCGTAAGACATCATAAGGATCTTGCAAGGATAGAAGTGGATGCATCGGAGATGATTCTCTGTATGGAGAAACGTGACGAAATCTATGCCAAACTCATCGATCTTGGTTGGAAGTATGTGACACTCGACATTGTTGGATATAGAACAGGCGGTGGAAGATGAGACCTGAGGATATAAAAAAGCTGCTTGAAGACGTATCTGCGGGAAGAAAAAAACCGGATGAGGCTTTTGAAAACCTGCGCGATCTTCCATTTTCCGATATTGAAATTGCAAAACTGGACCTGCATAGGCCTATGAGAAACGGATTCAGTGAGGTGATATTTTGTGAAGGTAAACATGTTGATCATCTCATCCGAATTATAGATGATATCGATGGACGCGGCCACAACCTCTTTGGGACGCGTGCAAATAAAGAACTCTTAGATTCTATCAAAGATCGATTCCCAAAGGTTCAAATTGATGAGGTGAGCAGGACCTTTCGACTCATCAACCAACCTATGGATCAGTTGACTGCAGATGTAGCTATACTCTGTGCTGGAACAGCAGATGTTCAAGTTGCTGAGGAAGCTAGACAGACGATCCAGTTTTTCGGAGTGGAGCCAAAAAGGTACTACGATGTCGGAGTGGCAGGTCTTCATAGAATTCTTAAAACTGCAAATGAGCTCAGGGATATCGATTGTGCAATTGTCGTAGCGGGAATGGAGGGCGCCCTTCCAACCGTGGTAGGTGGCCTCACGAAAGCCCCGATCGTGGCTGTTCCGACAAGTATCGGTTACGGTGCGAGCTTTGGTGGTGTAGCGGCACTGCTCGGCATGTTGAATAGTTGTTCTGAAGGGATAACTGTCGTCAATATAGATAACGGTTTTGGAGCTGCTTGTGCGGCGCTTAGGATCGTACGCAGGGGATAGGTTCGTGTTTCAATCCATAACACTCCTTACAATTTTGGTAGTCATTAATCTCCTATGGGCAGGCTCGTATACCGTTTCGAAATTCGGTATGAATACGATGGATCCCTTGGTGCTCGTCTATCTGCGCATCCTCTTTTCATTTCTGATAATGGCGGGATGGGTTATCGTAAAGCGTTACTCATTCAAGATGGAGAGGAAGGACCTCCTTAAAATCGCTGCTGCCGGTTTGATGACTGGAATATCCCAATACTTGATTGTGAAGGGGATCAGCCTTTCGTATGCCACAGACGCGTCTCTCCTCTATGTATTTGAACCTGTCAGCGGGATTATCTTGGCAGGTCTCATTTTGAAGGAAAAACTGAATTGGAGCACAGGAGTAGCACTATTGCTGGTTCTAATTGGACTAGGAAGGTTGGCAAATTTCGATACAGCTGCATTTGGATTCGGAGAAAATGGAATTGGATTTGGAAATCTTCTTATCGTTATTGGATTGATTTGTGAAAGTTTCTTCTCAATAATTTTGAAACCAATTGCACATAAAAAGCCAGCACCGCTAGTCATGGCTATAGCATTCTTTACAGCGGTTATCTTTCTGTCATTTCCGATGGCCGGGAGACTGGATAAACTTACCGCATTGAATTTAAATGATATGCTGGTCATGACATATCTTGTCGTCATATGCTCGGTGGTAGGTTACACGTTCTGGGTTAAGACGATGGGAAAATTGCCCGTGAGTCTTATGTATTTTGTGCTATTCGTGCAGCCAATTGCAGGTCCGTTCATCGCATCTGCAACGATTGGTGAAAGAATAGATGACAGGGTGATAGCGGGTGGAGTCTTTTTGCTGTCGGGTATGTTGGTTGCTATCGTTGGATATCTTGGAATCTTTCGAAAGGGTATGAAATCTATTTTATCGAACGCATCATGATTAGAAGTGTCAGGTATATTAATTTATTAAAAAAATAAATAATAAATTCCGACTTCTACGTCGCATTTTCTATCTTTTTGATAAAATAAAAACTCTCATAAACAATAATATTTTTTTCTTCACATTAAATTCATAACCAGTGCAGTTTTGCTGTCTCAATATTAATTATCATAATGATACGTTATGGCACTAAATTATATATAATTTATTATAAATTATTAAAATAAATTTGACTCAACATCTCTAATTACTTATAATTAAGGGGAATTTATGAAACAGATTGAAATTTAACAATTTTTGCAAAGGAGGGGGAAAATGGCTTGCAAGAAGAAAACATGCGGTAAGAAGAAACCTGCAAAGAAGAAAAAAGTAGTGAAGAAGAAAAAAGTAGTGAAGAAGAAAAAAGTAGTGAAGAAGAAAAAGAAAGTAGTGAAGAAGAAAAAGAAAGTAGTGAAGAAGAAAAAGAAGGTAGTGAAGAAGAAAAAGAAAGCAGCTCCGAAGAAGAAGAGAACCACGAGAAAGAAAAAGAAGGCGGCTCCGAAGAGAAGAATTTTGAAAAAGAAGCCGACAAGAAGGAAAAAGAGGAAGTAATTAGACTTAGCTTAGACGAGGAGAAGGGGCCCTTAGGGCCCCTTTTTATATGTCATTTTATCTTGTACCACCATTTTAATTGTGTTAATCGCGTGCTGCCTATAAGAACTGTACGAATAAGGAAAGGGGGGAGAAATGTCATCATATGTACCCAGTCAGGTTTTTTTAACGAAAGGCGTCGGCAGGCACAGAGAGAAGCTTCAGAGTTTTGAAATGGCCCTAAGACAGGCAAGGATTGCGCAGTTTAATTTGGTTCGAGTCTCAAGTATATTTCCTCCAAACTGTAAGATTGTAAGTAGAAATGTTGGCGTTAAACAACTTAAACCAGGCCAAATAGTGCATTGTGTGTTATCCGACACCGCTACAAATGAGCCCAATAGGCTTCTTGCCGCATCTGTCGGATTATCAATTCCTAAGAGCCGAGAGTATCACGGATATCTTTCGGAACATCATGCCTTTGGCCAGAATGAAAGGCTTGCTGGAGATTATGCTGAAGATTTGGCGGCCGAGATGCTTGCAACTGTTTTGGGCGTACCTTTCGATCCTGATAAATCGTGGAATGAAAGAAAGGGGACATGGACAATATCCGGTGAAATTGTAAAGACCATGAACACGACTCAGTCTGCAATTGGTGACAGGAAGGGTGATTGGACAACAGTTCTTGCGGGCGCAATTTTTATTGCATAATTAAATATGACAAACTTTCTTGGACTGACAGACGAAGAGTCCTCCTATCAAAATTCAAATGTAGTCGTATTGCCAATTCCATATGAAGGCACTGTCAGTTATGGAAAGGGCACATCAAAGGCTCCGAGATGTATTATTGAGGCTTCAACACAGGTTGAACTATATAATGAAGAGCTGGGATGTGAACCTTTTGATGTAGGCGTTGCTACTCTGCCAGAGCTTAAACTGGATGGGGTGATGCCCGATGATCTCTTCAGGGAGATTGTACCTTCTGTAACGAAACTCTTAGAAGATGGTAAATGGCCGCTAATACTGGGTGGAGAACATTCGATTACACCCGCCGCAATAAAGGCATATCACGACAATAACGAAGAACTGACTGTAGTTCAGTTTGATGCACATGCTGATCTGAGATCTGAATACGATGGCGAAGCTATGTCGCACGCCTGTGCAATGGCAAGAGCTCGGGAGATGTATCCAGCAGTTCAAGTAGGAATACGAAATATCTCCGCAAAAGAGATAGAGCAGGCGAAGCTCAAGGACTATTCTATCTTCTTCGCCAGGGATATGCACAGAGATGATAGATGGATGGGTAGTGCAATAGATTCAATTAAAACAGATAAAGTTTACATCACACTTGATTTGGATGCATTCGATGGCTCTATACTTCCTGCAACTGGAACCCCAGAGCCCGGTGGAATGAATTGGTGGCAAGTAACAGAATTCCTGAAGATTCTTTTTGAAAAGAAGAGTGTTGTTGGTATGGATATCGTTGAATTAGCGCCCATAAAAGGATTTCACGCGTATGATTTTATGGTGGCAAAGCTTGCATATAAATGTATCGGATATTTAAGGGCCTCAAAAAAGAAAACCAATTAGCATCTTATGTGCCAAACGGTTGAATCTCGAATAAAAATAATGAAATCAATGGACGGTGTGGCCGAATCTCTTGTTGAGTGAGTTTATCGCATCGCCTTGCTCTAAGAGCTTATTAGCAATATCCCACTCAAAACTATCGATATTGATCCCAGTCTCGATCAGTAGATGGGCGAATTTCTCACCATCCACATCACCATCCAAAACTTCAATGCACAGCGCCATCAAATTAGGATCCATAACTCCCCCTTATTCGAGAGGACCCTGTGGCCCTCAGAACTTCCTTACGGATCCGCTATCCCTCTCCCCCAAGAGAGACAGCAGGCGGTAAAACCTTGATTTTCAAAAAGTTATCAGCACCACCAATTAAGCATAATTAAGTATAACTTAATTACATTTTAGCTTCATATAGTCATAAGTCAAGCACAAGTATGTTATATTTTGATAAATTTGCTTCTCATCGTACATATTTATTTCACTTGAGCAGGCATTGATGTTCTGATAACTGCAGACACTCAAAGAGGAATCCTATGCGCAAAATTCTATTGGTTTTAGTGGCTGTGTTATTGTCGATCTCATGTTCAAGGACGCCATCATATGACCTGTCCAGTAAAGTTCATGAGTTTACACTGGAAAATGGCATGAAGTGGCTTTTTGTTAGGCGCCCTGAGGCACCTGTCTTTTCAGGTGTCGTTATGGTGCGTGTTGGTGGTTCAGATGAAGAGATGGGTAAGACCGGCATAGCTCATATGTTTGAGCACATGGCCTTCAAAGGTTCCAAGGATATTGGTACGAAGGACTTTAAAAAGGAGAGTCTCCTTCTAAGTGAGATTGAGGCGCTCGGTGAAAAGAGGGAGGCTCTGGAAAAGGTGAGCAAGTCCGACACAGCTCAAATCGCTGCAACGACAAAAAAGATGAAGGAGCTTGAGAAGGTTGCTGATGAACTTCGGATCAAGAATCATATATGGGATATAATGATCCGTAACGGCGCGAACGGAATGAACGCCTACACGGCGAAGGATCTGACAACTTACTACACCAGCATGCCTAAAAATAGATTCGAACTTTGGGCAAAGATGTTTTCTGAGATGATTTTCGAACCTTCGTATCGTGAGTTCTATATTGAACGTGATGTTGTTGCTGATGAAAGAAGATCACTTACAGAAAATAACCCAGATCGTGAGATGGGGGAAAAACTTCTATCGACCTCGTTTAAGAGTGGTCCATACCACTGGTCTACGATCGGGTATATGGATGACATACAGAATCTGACCATTGGTGATGCCAGAAAGTTTCATGATAAGTATTATGTCGCATCGAATATGGTTGGAGTTGTGGTTGGAGATCTGACCATTGGTGAGGTCAAGACAATCGCTAAAAAAGTGTTCGGTAAATATCCTAAAAAACCGGTGCCGATATCTCCGACTACAGGAGGAGTACACAATAGAGGAGTTATAGAGAAGTTCTCTTTCGATGCCGAGCCATCGCTTACAATCTCATACCATAAACCGACACTTCCTAATCCGGATGAATACGTATTCGACGTTATCACCTCCCTTCTTTGTGAAGGTAGATCCAGCAGGATTGAGAAGGATCTCATATTTAAAAAACGTATAGTGAAGGATATTTATTGTAGCGACGGCTTTCCAGGGTCCAGGCTGGATAACCTAATGTTGTTTTGGGTGGAGCCTATGAATGGGCAGCCGTTGGACAAGGTATTGAATGCTGTAACGGCAGAGGTAACGAGGCTTGCCGAAAAACCAGTTTTGGAAAGTGAATTGCGACGTGTACAGAAACAGGTAACTGCGGGAATTCTATTTTCACTGGATGATAGTATGCAGCTAGCCCTTGGCCTGGCCAGATTTCAGACTATTTTTGGTGATTGGAAACTCCTTGCTTCCTATCCAGAGAAAATAGCGGAAGTAAAACAGGATGATGTGATAAGGGTTGCAAAAAAATATATGACACTCAGCGATAGGGTTGTTGTGGAAAGGGTGAGGGGTAAATGATGAGACGCCTATTGCAAATATCGTTTATTCTTGTGGGTGTTTTGTTTTTCTCATCCCTACATGCCGAGCCGAGCTTTGTTAATGAATTCGATTCCCTAGAGTTTCCCAAACTAAAAAACCCCGATGTCACAGTTGAGGTTCTTCAGAACGGAATGACATGCTATTTGATAGAGGACAACACACTTCCAATCGTCAAGATGCAATTGATCAACAAGACCGGCAGCATATATGAACAGAATGATAAGCTTGGCCTCGCCCAGCTGACTGGTATGTTGATGAGAAGCGGTGGGGCAGCGAAAAGGGGACCTGAGGAGTTTGATGAAGCTGTTGATAACATCGGTGCGATACTAGGATCCGCTATCGGACGTGAAAAGGGTTCATGGACATTGGCAGTGTTATCGGAGGACCTAGATAGGGGTATGGAACTCCTAACCGATATGGTATTCAGACCTAACTTCGATGAGAAGAGGCTGGAGGCAGCGAGGCTAAAGCTGGCGGAGTCCTTAAGAAGGCAGTTCGATGATCCCAATACCAAGGCGAGCATTCTATATACTCAGATGATCTATGGAAAGAATAGTCCATGGGCCAGGAGGCCTGATCCAAAAAAACTCCCCTCCATTACAAAAAATGATATTCAGGAGTTCCATAAGCGTTATTTCAAAACGAATAATATGATCTTTACCGCTGCTGGAAATTTTAAAACGAAGAAGTTGTTGAAGGCTCTGAAGAATTATATGAAGGGCAGTTCTGAAGGTGAAATCGAGTTTCCAAAGATTCCGGCTACTGAGCAACAATTCAAGGCAAAGGTCGAAAAGATTGTGGGTCCAAAGAGCCAATCATATGTTCGAATGGGTCATCTTGGCGTAAAGAGACATAATCCCGATTGGTTTTCGATATATATTCTCAGTAGAGTATTTGGCGCAGGTAACTTTAAGAGTCGCTTGATGGAGGATATTCGTACGAAGAGGGGGCTGGCATATAGTGTATGGGGCAGGATAGCGCAGGGAACTGACTACGGCCTTTTTACGGTCGGCATGAGTACAGGTGTGGAAAACGCTGAAAAAGCTATCGACCTCGTACAGGGACATGTAGACAGATTAGCAGAGGGTAAGGATGTTACTACCGAAGAAGTTGAGTTTGCAAAGCGGGGTGTCCTATCGACAGCAATATTCGAATTAGATAGCCCTTTTAAGATTGTAAATGATAGGGCTAAATTTCATTTCTATGGATATCCATCAAATTACTGGTTGGTTGCATATGATGGTGTGGCGGCGGTGAGCAAGGATGATGTTAACAGGGCAGCTGAGAAATATATGCATCCCGATCGAATGAATGTTTTGATACTTGGTCCTAAGTGAAAGGTATTTCAATGGTAGAGAAAAGAGTTCAGAAGTTGATCAAAGAGGCTATTGAGTCTGCTGTTTCGGATGGAGTTTTGGAAATAGCTGAAATCCCAGAGATAGAATTGAGTACTCCTCGTATTGAGACGCATGGCGATCTCTCTACCAATATAGCACTGGTCATTGCCAGCGTATCTAAGAAGAAACCTCGTGATGTCGCTGAGATGATAGCTGAGAGAATATCAAGTGGTAAGAATGAGATTGAGAAAGTATCGATAGCAGGTCCTGGATTCATCAATTTCAATATCAAAAAAGGTTCATATTTAGAGATTCTCCACGAAGTGTATAAAAGGGGGGAGGATTTCGGAAAGACAAACTTTGGTGAGGGAAACAAACTCCAGGTTGAATTTGTGAGTGCAAATCCGACCGGCCCACTCCACATCGGACACGGGAGGGGAGCAGTCTATGGTGACGTACTCTCTTCGGTTATGGAAGCAGCAGGATATGATGTTACACGTGAGTACTATGTGAATGATGCTGGCGGACAGATGCTGACATTAGGGCGTTCCGTCTATATGCGATACCTCGAACTCTCCAATCAGAAAGTTGATTATCCCAAGGAATGCTATCAGGGTGATTACATCATGGATATCGCTAGGGAGTTAGATAAGGCAGAGGGTAAAAAGCTAGCTGCTTTCTCTGAGACTGAGGCTATCAAGTTCTGCAGTGAATATGCCTCCAATAAGATACTCAACCAGATAAAACAGGATTTGGCTGAAACTGGCATTATTCATGATACGTATTTCCATGAAATGAATCTGCATACAGATGCCGCAATTGAATCATCGATTCGTTTCTTAAAGAAGAAGGGACATCTCGAGGAGAGGGATGGGGCGCTCTGGTTTAAGTCGACAGAATTTGGCGATGATAAGGATAGGGTGTTAAGAAAAGCAGATGGAGCGCTAACGTACTTTGCAGCAGATATCGCCTATCATAAAAATAAATTCGATAGGGGTTTTAAAAGGGTAATAGATATATGGGGAGCCGATCACGGTGGATATGTTGCTAGAATGAAGGCTGGAATAGAATCGATGGGATATGACCCGAAGGGTTTTGATGTCGTTCTCATACAATTAGTAAATCTGATGAGTGGTGGAGAGGCTGTTTCAATGTCTACCCGTGCTGCAACGTATGAAACGCTTGAAGATGTAAGAAAAGAAGTAGGTAAGGACGCTTGCAGGTATTTCTTTCTTATGAGGTCGCATAATGCACAACTTGATTTTGATCTTGATCTGGCGAAGAAAGAGTCTCCGGATAATCCAGTTTTCTACATTCAGTACGCACATGCCAGAATCTGCAGCGTCTTTAGAAAAGCTGAGGAACAGGGGCTAATATTACCAGAATCTAGTGATATAGATATCAACCTCTTGAATTTACCTGAAGAACAGAAGATCGCCAGAATGCTTTCTACGCTCCCTGAGGTCGTCGATGAGTGTGCTACAGCATTGGAACCGCATAAACTTGCATTCTACCTATTGGAGCTTTCTCGAATGTTCCAATCGTACTATAGTCAGGGGAAGCGTGATGATAGATACAGGGTATTGGGGCAGGAGAGGAAGATTGCTGAGGCTAAGCTCTATCTCTTGAAAAATATACAGATTGTGATACAAAACTCCTTGAGAATTTTAGGGATTTCGGCACCCACAAAGATGGAGAAGGAGGAAGAGCCGAATGACTGAGTATATGCGCAGCCGCCGAAGGGATGAGGGTGGAGATGGCTTCTTTTGCCGCTTCACATTCGGCCAGTTTTTTGCCCTGCTAGTTCTGGAGGTTTTCACGCTCTTCTTCGTCTTCTATCTGGGAGCGCGGTATGGACGTGAATTTCTAGGGCTTGAAAGATCCCGTGAGATGGCTGGAGCTGAGGAGCTGATTGATGAAAGTGGGTCAGGGGGACATGTTTTAAACACCTCCGATCCCGAGGCTCGTGAAGTGGCGAAGAAGCTCATCGCTGAAACTAAGAGCCCCGAGTTGAAGGATAGAATAAGGCAGATGATAAATAATGCACAGAAGAAGGAAGAGGTGCAGCGTCCGAAAGTTGTGGAGAGGAATATCGTTGAAAGACAGGAAGAGAAAGAGATCAGAGAAATTCCACCTTCTGAAAAGCGCGTTCAAAATGAGGAACCTCGTAAAGAGTCAATCTCTTCTGAGGATCTGGCTGCCAGCAATAACTCCAGTGTTATTAGGGTAAAGTCTGCAGATAATGCTAGGTACTCTGTGCAGGTTGGTTCCTATCCGAATATGAAAGAAGCAACACGTGTTATTGAAAAGTGGAAGGGTAAAGGTTATCCAGCCTACATGATGATCGCAGATATTCCAGATAGAGGAAGATGGTATAGAGTACGTCTCGGCGGCTTTGAAAATAGAAGTGATGCCTCTAGTTACATGAAGGAACTCAAGTCGAGGGAGAGTGTGGAAGCTTTGGTAGTCTTGAATGAACAGTAATATTTCCAAATTCCAAGCAATAAAAAATAAATAAATCCAACGATTCATAAATGTAAATATGATGCTTGGAATTTCTTTAGAAAGAGCAGCAACAAAATGTCACAATCTCATATTAGAAATTTCTGTATAATAGCCCATATTGATCATGGCAAGTCCACGATCGCTGATCGCATACTTGAATGTACTGGTGCGATTTCAGAACGTGAACACAAGGATCAGTTCCTCGACAAAA
>JABGOS010000103.1 GCA_018645265.1 Deltaproteobacteria bacterium | reverse complement strand
GTTCTCCATAGAATTTAAAACTACATCGGGTTGCAACGCTATTATTCTCTCGATGTAGGGTCTGGTATAGTCTCCGACGATAGGAGGCGTCTTCATACCATCAGGGATGTCACAGTACTTTGTTACCCCTACAAGCTTGGATTCACTCTCCATGGCGATTATTACATCCGTTATAGCAGGCTTTAGAGATACGACGCGGAGATCCGCATAAGCAATATTGCACGTAAGTATTATAACTAGAGTTACAATGTATTTTAGAGTTGTTTTCATATCATCAAATGCTATTCGCTCAAAAAAGTTAGGGATGTCGGTGGAGCTCCAACTGCAATCGGTCCTGAATCCACCTGCCATGATTCGCCATCCACAAATACTATTCCAGGATCGTTGAAATCCGTTTCCGCTATGAGTATGTTTCCACCCCTATCCAACGTGAAATCGGGAAGAAAAAAACCTGGTGATACATAAACAGCGGAGTTAATTGCTGTCATGTCGACAGGATCGAAAGCCGCAATCTTTGTGAAATCCAAAAAGGTGTAGGCGGTATCATCGGAAGCTATTCTAACTTCGCTGACCACGCCACCCAGATTCTTATCATCCAGGGTTATACCTTCCGTTTCAAAGGTGACAGGGTCTATTGTTTCGATGCCGCCGGTGTCATCGTTGATGTCGACTGCGAAGTTTATCATCTGGCCGGTGTTCGCGACATAGATGATGTCATTTAGAGGTGAATATGTGATGTCCGAAGGATTATAGCCGTCCAATTCAATAACCTTCGTGACCTTATCGGTATTCGTATCGATTACAGCGACCTTGCCTGGGTAATCAGCTTGAAAGGCCAGGGAGAGATCCTGCATGAGGACCAACAGTTTATTCCCTACGAGAACCATTTGGCCTGCCCTGGCAAGTCGATCTCCATTCACGTCAGTGTATTGTGTAAGATCGATCGATCCAAGTTCCGTTCCTGTAGTTGGGTTTACGATTTTGATATCATCTGAATTGTTGCCATCGAGATGCGCGTCGAGTCTAGATACATAAGCTTTCGAAGATGATATCACGTTGATATCCTGAGGGTTGGAACCACCACCCACGGAAAAATTTGCTACGATTGAATAATTGCTAGGATCGATTGTCTGTACTGAAGCGGTTCCTCGGTTTACTATGAACAGCATGCCGATAAAACTTCTAATCAATGTATCAGAACTATCCGAGAGGAGGTGAGGTCCCCCTACGGCGTTATTGTCACCCGTATCAATCGTCATGAGACTACCATTGGGATCTAAAAAGGATGCAGCCAGGACGAATGGGTTGAGGCCGGATGGAATATTTACATCGGCACGATCGTCGCTTTCATCAAGGATGTTATCATTATTGTCGTCGTTATCTTCCTCAGCGCTTTCCGATGCGAAGTCCGTCTGCTCTCCACCTTGGTCAGCACTATCGTCCTGCTCTGAGCTAAAAGTTCTGGCCCCACACGCAGTGATTAGTGATAACGTCATCAATAATATTAACATTCTTTTCATCTCATTCTCCTCTGTGGTGTTTAATTAAATTCTTAAACCGATATTTCCCCAATAAGATCTTCCGGGTAGCGGATAGCCAACTAAATCGCTTATTCTATCGTTCGTTATGTTTCTAACGCTGAATGATGCATCTATATGATCTATGAAGGTGAATACCACCCCTGATCCAAATATAGTTCTGTTGTCGACGCGCACTAAATTCTGAGTGTCGAGATAGTTGCCGGACATGTAATCCAATGTTGTAAAGATATCCGATGTGATAATTTCATTCCATTTCCATCTCCATGCCGCCCCGGCATTTAGCTGGTGCATCGGTCTTCCAGGAATGAACTTGCCATCGGTGGCTGGGAGCCCACTCTTATCCTTAGCATGTTGATATGTATATGCAGCTCTAACGTATGCCCCACAATCGAAGTTGATTCGGGTGGCAAATTCTGCACCCTGTACCAACGCACGGTTCATGTTCATCGCTCTAACTGTAAACTGGGATGTCTGTACGTATTGAATAAGGTTGTCGATGTCATTTCTGAAGTAGAAAGCTTCTACGTATCCGCCTTCCAAGAAACCCTTTTTCGGAAGTTTTATGGAGAAACCTGCATCGACATTCAATGATTGTTCCGCTATCAGGGTTGCATTTCCTACTATGGTACCCTGGTTGCCGAAGAGCTCGGAAAAGCTGGGTGGCCTATAGCCGCGATATAAGTTTGCCTTCAGTTTTATCCAGCGTGTGGGTATTCCTACCAATCCCAACTTTCCGGAAGCTTGGATATCAGTGCTTCGGTTTTGCTGAATTGTGGGAGAGGGTATCGATGGATCCTGATTTGTAAGGTGATTAAAAATTGTTTCAAGTCGTGCTGAAGGTTCAATGATGAACTGTTCAGCAAAAAGCAGAATCTCATCTTCGACCGCTGTGGTTATTCTGTGACGCGTGCTTGTAGGTCCGCTCTGAGGGTTAGCGAGTTTGTTGGTAGGCATATAGAATTCACTTCTATGTGCGATCAATCCCTTGAGGAGATTAAAATTTCCAAGCGCCGCAGAAAATGTTGCCTGGTCCCCGACGCGAACGGTATTGTCATCGCTATTCTGTTGGCCCAGCCCAATCTCTCCCAGTGGATCGAAGAACTCGCTGGAGAGCCAATCTACAAATAGGGTGGCCCTCACTCCAGCGGTATCGGAAAAGAGCTTTGGTGCATCGTACGATGCCCACGTGATGTTTCTTGCTGTGGTGAGCCTTGCATTGAGAGAGGTCCTTGTGGAGAGGCCGGGAACGCCCTGATCCTTCCTGAAAAGGATATCGCTGATGGTGAGCGTTGAATCATCTGTTATTTTAATACCGAGCGTGCCGTATGTTCTGATAGTATTGTGGTCGTTGTTCAGACGTTTGACGATTTGATCGTCATTTGGATTAGCAGGCGTTCCGTTATTATCCTTATAAGTAAAATCTCCCCTCGATTGATCGTGTTCGAAGGATAGTCTGAATCCAACTTTTTCAATTGGTGCGTTGGGACCCTTTAAATTGATTCTGGTTTTAGCGGTGTTAAAGGAACCATACGTGAAATCGCCATCGAACCCCTGTTTCTCGGGAAGCGGTTTAGTCTTCATAACGACAACACCGCCGGCCGAGGAATCTGGCATCATCCCCGGTGCGCCTCCACGATAAACTTCAATCTTTTGAATCGCATTCGTAGGTATGAGTGTAAGATCAGTGATATTTCCCTGCGCGGTATCGAGCGGCACGTCATCCAGATATATTCCCACCTGATCCGCGGAAGAACCTCGCAGGCTGATCACCGAGAAATCATCGAGTCCACCATATCTCTTGATATTCACCCCAGCAGATTCCTGTAGAAGCGTCGGGATTGTAACTGTAGGATCAGGATTGTCCTCCGGTGTAATTACAGTTGCTGCTGCAGCGGAGCCCAACGAGGGATCGCTTATGCTGGTAGGTTTTTCGACCACTGAGATAGTGCCGATATCAACCGCTTCCTCTGCAAAGAGGGTGGTTGGGATGATTAGAGACAAGGCCAATAAAAAAACCTTGTCTCCATGGAGAAAGGTTTTGAGGTTGCCTAAAAACATTGCTTAAGCCTCTTTCCGCGAAGAGCTTGCCGATAATGGTTCCAGTGCAAGGTTTCCTGACTCGGGGCAACCTCGATCGGCCTTGCCTTCCCGTCTCCTCCTGGAAACAGTGACTAAATCGGCCGGTGGGCTTTTCTACCCCTTACAGTGGCGGGACCGCGCGGGATTCACACCCGCTTCCCTTGTACACCGAATATTTAATTGTGGATGAGCAGTACCAGTATGCCACGAAGGTTGTCAAACAAGAAAGCGTCGGACACCTGTTGAATAAGTGTCCGACACTTTTGAATTAGACTGATAAGTTGTTGTTTAATAGCGGCTACTTTTCATCCATGAATGGATATCTGAAGTCCTTAGGCGGGCAGAAGGTTTCCTTTATTGTTCTCACAGATACCCATCGCATGAGGTTTTGCAGTGAACCTGCCTTGTCGTTCGTGCCTGAAGCCCTGGATCCTCCAAAGGGCTGCTGGCCAACGACCGCGCCGGTCGGCTTATCATTTATATAGAAGTTTCCGGCGGCATGTCTCAATGCATCGACAGCCTGATTAACCGCCATCCTATCTCTACTGAAGATGGCTCCGGTCAACGCATACTCAGATGTTGTATTGCATAGTTCGAGGGTTTCAGCGAATTCACTATCCTTATAGACGTAGACTGTGAGCACCGGTCCGAATATCTCCTCCTGCATCGTCTTGAACTTAGGATCGTTTGCCTTGATGACCGTTGGTTCGACGAAATAACCCTTGGAGTCATCGCATTTGCCTCCGACGATGATTTCAGCTTCTGATGATTCCTTCGCGAAATCGATATATCCCTTTATCGTATTGAAGGCTGCTTTATCGATTACGGCAGCCATGAAGTTCCTAAAATCTGTGACATCACCCATTCGAATTTCCGATGTCATATCTATCACTTTCTTTGAGAACTCATCCCACATCGATTCCGGCACGTACATGCGTGATGCTGCCGAACATTTCTGGCCCTGATATTCAAATGCACCGCGAACAGCTGCGACAACGACTTCATCAACATCACTAGAAGGATGTACAAAGATGAAATCTTTGCCACCTGTTTCGCCGACGATTCTCGGATAGGTCTTGTACTTGGCGATATTCGTCCCGACCGTCTTCCACATGTTTTGAAAAACCGCTGTGGATCCGGTGAAGTGAATGCCGGCGAGATCGGGGTGATTTATTGCGGGATCGCCGATAGCGGCACCTGCCCCTGGAACTATGTTGATAACACCATCCGGAAGTCCCGCTTTTTTAAGTAGCTCCATCAGATAATGTGCAGAGTAGACGGATGATGAAGCCGGTTTCCAAACCACAGTATTTCCCATTAGGGCAGCCGAGGTTGGAAGGTTACCAGCGATTGATGTGAAGTTGAACGGTGTCACAGCGAACACGAACCCCTCGAGCGGTCTATACTGAACGAGGTTCCACATGCCTGGCGATGAAATTGGCTGTTGGGAATAGAGTTCCGTCATAAAAGAGACATTGAATTTGAAGAAATCGATGAGTTCGCAGGCGGAATCAATTTCGGCCTGATAGACTGTCTTGCTCTGTCCCAGCATCGTGGCTGCATTTAAAATGTCACGGTACTCACCAGCCAACAGTTCCGCTGCTCGAAGAAAGATGGCAGCGCGAGCATCCCAGGGCATATTCTCCCAATTCTTCTTCGCCTTTGCGGCAGCCCCGATAGCCATCATTACGTGTTCTGCGTTGCCTTTGTGGTATGTGGCCAACACATGACTGTGTTTATGCGGCATGACGTTCTCCGCCATATCGCCCGAGGTGACCTCATTGCCACCGATGATCATGGGGATTTCTATCGCCTCACCGGAAAGCTTATCCAGCATCCTCTTGATGCTCACTTTCTCTGGCGAGCCTGATTTGTATGACTTTATCGGTTCATTGATAGGGGATGGAACGTTTGGAATGTTGTTGTACATAAATCCTCCTTATTTGTGGCCGGGGCATTTCTTATATGAGGCAATCTATTGTGCAAGTCATATTTGACCGCGATCGCTACTGGTTGTAAGTATACAACTACTATGGATAAGAAAAACAATGAGATATTGGCAACTACACTGTGGGACTTTCCTTCGAGGCATTATGGTAATAAGGTTCAGGGGGATGATGATTATGCTGGTGCAACGCCTGCCGGCATAATCGTCAATCTGCTGGAGCGTTATACAAAGAAGAAGGATCTGGTGATAGATCCTATGGCAGGCAGCGGAACCACGCTCGATGTTGCGCGCGATCTTGGAAGGAGAGCGCTCGGATACGATCTGAGCCCCACGCGAAAGGACATCTTTCGTGCCGATGCGAGAAAACTTCCGCTGGAGGATGGAAAGGCGGATTTTATCTTCATCGATCCGCCGTATTCGACCCATATAGATTACTCCGATGATAAGCGTTGCATTGGAAAGCTCTCCGCATTTGAAAATCAGTACTTCAAAGAGATGAAGAGGGTTATCATTGAGTGTGACCGGATTCTTCGGTCGAAGAGATGTCTGGCGCTTTACGTCTCCGATACATATCAGAAGAAGAAAGGGTTTGTGCCTATTGGTTTTAAGCTTTTCGAAGTCATGTGCAAATACTTCCGTCCACTCGATATCGTTTCGGTAGTTAGGCATAACCGAAAACTCAAACGCAGCAATTGGCACAATGAGGCTATCAAAGGAAATTACTTTCTGCGTGGTTTTAATTATCTATTTATAATGAAGAAAGATTAAGACTAAGGCTAAGAGTTGGAACAGTTCCTTGTGAAATAATGTTTTAACCTCAGCCTCAATCTCAACCTTAATCTCAATAATAAAAAAAACGCCCCCAAGTGGGGGCGTTTTTAAGTGTTGTTTCTTAATTTTAATTTAGCGCGGTGCAGTCCGTATCATCAATTGCGGAGCATATCTGAGCGCTATTGTATGTTGTTCCACCTATGATCATCGTTGAGTCTTCTGAAACTACCTCATAACACTCCAGCGTGCTCAAGTCTGCCGCGTCACAGGAGACATCTTCTTCGATGTTCATCGTAAAGTCATACGTTGCAGGAATTCCATCAACTGTAAAATCAGTGGAAGAGAAATTAAATGTCATTGTACACGGGTCGTCACTGATATCAGAAATTCTTATCGTGCTGGTCCCATCGATATCGAGATCTCCGCAATAATCGTTGCTCACGACGCAATCATCGTCGTAGGTCATAATCATAATCATGCCATCCAATATGTTAGGTAAAACCGGAACTTCAGTTAAGCCTTCGGTGGCAACTGAATAGGTACCAGCCACGGTGCAATCATAATTACAGGTATATGAATAAGCGTTGGTCAATGCGTTGACCAGCTCATCAGGTGTGCTCGTTGCCATCACCGTTCCAGCGCTGTCGTAAAATGTACAATCGCTAAGTGAGCTCGATTTAGAGACTATCATGCTGCTACCGCCTCCACCGGAGGTGGCCGCTCCCATGCTCGTCATAATGTTACCCACTACGCTAGATATAGCAGAGGCTGTTTTAGTTGCAGTCCCATCTTCGCTATCTCCTCCACTGCTTCCGGATGAGCTTCCACCACATCCAGTGGTTAAGGCAATTACGAACATCGCACACACCAATAACAATTTACTCTTCATAATTTTCCTCCCTTGTTTGTTGTTGAACTACAGATAAGTATTTTAATTTTGGTCGGAAATCAAGGAATAACTAGCGGATTATATGGCTTGAGGGTGAGCTAATATGTTGATTTCGATGATTAGACGGCGTATGTGTCCCCCCTCAAAAGGAGGATGTTGATGGATAAGTTTTTTAACCCTGGGAGTGTGGCTGTAATAGGGGTTTCTGAGAAACCCACTAATATGGCGAAAAACGTCGTAATGAACCTGCAGGAATTTGAATATAACGGCATTATATACGCCGTTGGCGTTCATGGCGGGAGGATTGCCGGAAGACGCATATATAAAACGGTTGCCGATATCCCTGATCAGGTTGATCTGGCTGTTCTTTTAACACCAGCCGATACGATTGCCGATATTCTGGAGGAATGCGGTCAAAAGGGTATCAAAAACGCAGTCATAGAGAGCGCAGGTTTTCGTGAATTTGGTGAGGAGGGCAAGGTACGCGAAAAGCGAGTCGTCGCAATTGCCAAAAAATATGGTATCCGGTTTATCGGCCCAAACTGTATAGGAACGATGAATTTGAACAGTGGGCTCGTTCTGCCATTTATAAGATTCAAGGAGGTGCATACTCACGGCAAGGTTTCGGTGGTCAGTCAGAGCGGAGGTGTCGCGCTTACCTTTTTAAATCTTCTCTCTAGTGAGAATATAGGTATATCGAAGGTAGCGAGTGTTGGAAATAAGCTCGATGTCGATGAGAATGACCTGATCGAATATTTGGTGAATGATGATGATACGGATATCATTCTCGTATATCTCGAGGGAATTAGCGACGGCAGGCGCCTTCTCAAAATTGCGGAGAATTCAGAAAAGCCAATTCTAGTTCATAAGGCGAATATCGGGCAATTGGGGCAATCTATAGCGGCATCTCATACAGCTGCACTTTCAAGTGATGATGCGGTGGTCTCAGCGGCACTTAACCAATCTGGAATTGCGAGATTCTATGATCGAGCGACGTTGGTTAATTATCTGAAAGTTTTGCCACTTCCTAAGGTGACCGGAAATAACCTGGCTATCATTTCGAGATCTGGAGGGCATGCAATATTGGCAGCTGATGCAGCGGAACAGAGCGGTTTTCAGCTGGCTCCATTTTCGGAATCCTTTCTGAATGAGATCGCATCTCACTTCAGGGCGAACGTCATCAATTTGACCAATCCATTGGATCTCGGCGACCTCTTCGACTACGACCTTTACGTAAAAATAATAGAGAAGACGGTGAAGCAGAAGAATGTTGATGGTGTTGTCTTTTTACATACCTATTTTTCCTCCACTGAGGCGAAGGCTTCCAGGGAACTGATTGTAAAAATGAACGAGCTCTCTGAGAAGTATAAGAAACCGATTGGTATTTGTGTTGCAACTGATGAAGCGGAGATTGCACAGCTGAGGAAAGATTTGAAGGGGCCGATCTTTAACTCGCCACTTGAAATTATCAAGGCCTTGGCGTTAGCCCGTGACTTCTTTTACGGTATTCATCCGAGACCGAAGGAAGCACACGTAAAGGCCGATATAAAATCGGTCAAATCACGGTTCCAGAGTTGTAGGTCGGAATCGCGTTCACCCTTACTTCAGGAAGGATTGGAGATTTTTAAGTCCTACAAGATACCTGTAATCGGGAGTCGTTGGGTTACATCCGCCGAAGAGGCTGCACAGGCCTCCGAAGAATTAGGATACCCTGCAGTGATAAAGGTCGTTTCGCGCGCGATCTCACATAAGACGGATATCGGAGGTGTCGATCTCAATCTCAAGAACAGTTCACAGGTTAAAGAGGCATATGAAGAGATGATGGAGACTATCACCCAGAAGATGCCTGGCGCTGACATTGAGGGCGTCGTTGTACAGCCAATGCTCAAGCGTGGTTGGGAGATGATACTTGGCGCAAAAAACGATCCGAACTTCGGTCCAGTTGTTCTCGTCGGTCTCGGCGGAATCTTCGTTGAAGTCTTCAAGGATACCTCTATACGTGTCGCCCCCTTCTGCAGAAGGGAGGCAAAGACAATGCTCAGCGAACTCAAGGGCTATCCGATACTTCAGGGTGCTAGAGGCGGAAAGAAATATGATATCGATTCCGTCATCGATAGCATATTAAATCTATCGCAGCTGATCAGCGATTTTCCTGAAATTGCAGAGATCGATATCAACCCCTTCTATGTCCTTCCCGAGGGTGAGGGTGGCATGGCGCTCGATGCGAGAATAATCTTGAGCGATTAGACCAAGGCTCTAAAGGTGGTTTCTCATAGACTCAGCAAGTGCCTCAGTCGACAGATCTATAATGAAGCTATTTGACAGAACATCCTGATAACACCTGCTCTGTGTTTCAATTTCAACCAATTCATAAAAAGCTTTGTCGGCTACACCACCAGCGGCAGAATTATCGTCGATCTCCGGCTTTTCAGAGCAGGAGTTATAGAGTGTGGTGAGCGTATTTTTCATGTATGAATCGTCGACCCTCTCGATGGCGCTCGCTGCAGCATCTTTCAAAATGCGCACAACCTTCCTTTCGACCGTCAATTTTTTCTGCATACAGCGGGTGTCATTTATAGTGCATTCCTTACCCGATGCGAGGACTGAAGTAGTTGATATTATGGAAAAAACAACCAAGAAGAGGTACTGGAACTTTTTCATAAAGCCTCCTAATAGAAGCTATAAGAAGCAATATACGTGCCAGCACGATACTGTCGTATAACGGTAAAAGGGGTGTTAGATACAAAATTGAAATGAGTGAGGTTGTTTTTATGGCAGCATAAATTGTGCAAATCCTTGAATTGCTTCCTGATGCATGAGAATATGCGAAACTATGAAAAAGAAGATCAAGAAAAAGGTTAAGGTGAAGAAGAAGATTAAGAGCAAGGTCAAGAAGAAGAGCAAGGTCAAGAAGAAAGTAAAATCTCAATCTAAACCTAAACCTAAATCTAAATCTAAATCTAAATCTAAACCGAAGAAAAATAAGAGCGAACTTTCATTAAAAGGCTTGAATATAAGACAGGTCGCAGCGGTGATGTGTTCTTTTCTTATGGATATGGGTTTTGATCCAGTTCTTACTGGGAAGGGTTGTGCTTCGGTATACGGTGGCGCCGAAGTTCAATCGGATGCGCTAGATTTTGTAGTGAGCGAGTATGTGGTGGAAGAGATTCAGTCAGCCATGAAGATGATTGGATTCACCTGTAAAGTTCACAGAACTTTTTCGAGTAAGAGCTGTCCATATGAAGTAAGCTTCTTTCCCCCTCCGGTTACCGTTGGCGATGATGTCGTCATAGATATAGCTATCATGAATACGACAAGGGGTGAACTCAGGATGTTGTCACCGACCGACTGTGTCAGGCACAGGCTTGCTGCATATTATAGATTCGGCAATGAGGATGCTCTAAAGGATGCTGCAGCGGTTGCGAAGAGGCATGATGTTGATGTTAAGATCATTGAGAGATGGTCACACTGGGAATGGGCCTCCGACAAGTTCGAGAATTTCATGAAACTATTCCAGGAGGCAGGTTGAAGTCGATGGACGATCAAAAGCGTTCTTCAGGAAATAAAAGTAATTATAAATCAGTCAATGTTGATTATTACCATGAACCGCATCCCGGTCGTATGGATTATTGGCGTCTCATGGCTGCTCCTCGTTTCAGAATGAAGACTATTTTGGAGATCATCTCCGGTTACAATTCTGCCAATCTTATTGATCTTGGCTGTGGAAATGGGGAGCTTTTAAGGGAGGTTCAAAAAAGATATCCCCGCCTGAAGCTCTGCGGTGTCGATCTATCTGAAACTCAGATTAACATCAATAAACAGCGGAATCCTTCTGTTGCATGGCATGCCATTGATCTCGATAAGGATGATATTCTTCCAGAACAGATGTTTGGAAGCTTCGATACAATTATAGCATCTGAGATCATAGAGCATGTGGACAATCCAACACTCTTCTTGAAGAACGCCTGCGCGCTAGCAAAACCTAAAATAGGCAGGCTCATTCTGTCGACTCAGAGCGGAAAAATATGGGAGACGGAGAGACGTGTTGGACATAGAAATCATTTCCTCAAGAAGGAGATGAAACTTCTTCTTGAGAAGGGGGGGTGGAAGCCGGTCGAGGTGAGGAATGCTGGGTTTCCATTTCACAATTTAGCAAAGTTTTTTGCCAATCTAAAACCCAGCTCTACAATGAAGGGTTTTAGCGACAGGCCTTACGGAGTTTTCCAGAAAACCATATGCTTCATACTGCGCATGCTGTATAAGCTAAATTCTCATAGCGCAGGTTCACAACTGTTCGTTGTTGCCAGAAGAGAGTCTTGAGGGGTTTATCGTGTGTAAGGGAACTGAAAAGGAGTTTGGTTACGAGTGGGATATCTATGATGAGATAATTCCTCTTCATGAAAAACAGTTTCAGGGATGGATAAATCCAATTCCCATTTCATTTTTTCGAGATAAGAAATTTTTGGATGCCGGTTGTGGAATAGGTCGAAACAGTCTGTGGGCGCTCAAAGCCGGTGCAGCATCGTGCGTCGCTTTTGATTATGATGAGAGAACCGTCGGTGTTGCAAGGAAGAATTTAAAGGGCTTTCAGAATTGTAATGTGGAATTTAGATCGATATACGATATTTCTTACGAGAATGAATTCGACATCGTATTTAGCACTGGAGTGATTCATCATCTGGCGAAGCCCGAGGAAGCCGTTAGGGGTCTCGTAAAGGCGGTAAAAAGTGGGGGTACTCTAATAATATGGGTATACGCCAGTGAAGGTAATGGAAGATATCTGAGTTTTTTCAATCCCCTCCGCAAGTATCTTACGTCTAAAATTCCGCTGTGCATCACTCGTATGATATCAAAACTCATGACCGCAATTTTAAAAATCTATCTATTATTTCCGCACGAGAATATCTATTTGAACCTGCTGAAGGAGAGGTCCTTTAGACATACAGAAGCGATGGTGTTCGATCAGCTGCTACCTACAATCTCTCGTTATTTTACAAAAAGCGACGTTTTGGATCTCATCGCAGGACTTCCCGTTGACCTGGAACACCTTACCCACACCCACGGCATGTCATGGACGTTAGTGGCTAAAAAGAGGTAGGTTGTGACTCAAGGATATTTAAAAAATAGAACATCTAAGATCGTAATAGCGGTTGTTGTTGTGGTGGTAGGCGTGATGATCTGCTTTTCCTCCGTGAAAAAGGATAGGGACCTCCTGACAGTTGATGAAGCGGCGTGGATATTTGATTCAGGTTATCTTCACCTGTACCTCTCCGGTGATTGGGATAATGCGGAGTGGCATTCTCTTGATAAATACGCAAAGCATCCTCCCTTTGGCGGATACCTCTTTGGTACACTGATGAAGCTGATTGGGGAACCTATTGATGGTTTGGAACCAGCGCATTTCTGGAATGAGAACGATATATCCAAGCTTAGATATCCGGAAAATTTTTTTAGAGGCATCAATGAGCGTTTTTCATACAGACAGCTGATTGCCGGAAGATATCTCTCAATCTCCTTTGGAGTTTTGGCAGCCCTAATGACTATGTTGTTGGCTTATAGATTGGTGGGCTATTGGGGGGCGATATTCGGTTACGTTATATTGATTATCAATCCGATATTCAGACATATCGCATCTATGGCGACTCCAGATCTCTTCCTGATATTCCTATCCCTGCTCGCTGTATATATATCAGTAGAGATCTCCAATAGACCGCGAATCGATAAAAAGTCGTGGCTGATGGCGATATTATTGTCTTCGGTCTTGGGTGTGGCATTCGCCACCAAGATAAGCGCTTATGCTATAGCAGCTATGATATTCATTCCGATGTTCTTTTTATCTAAAAAGGGGACGCTCTCTAGAAAGTTTCTCTTAGGTGTAGCGATGGTGTTCGCTGGTATTTTGATAGCTTATATTCTCGATCCCAACTTGCATGGTGATCCGTTAGGGGCGGTATTCAACAGGATGGTGTGGCGTCTGAATAGGTTGGATATACAGCAGCTGACAAGTCCCAGTTTGGCATTGCTAACAGTAGCCGATAGATTGCACCATGATCTCTATACCATTTTTCTCATCAACACGGAGGCTTTCGTACTGTTTATCTTTACGGTGATCGGGATGGTGGGGATCATCTATAAAATCGTAGATGCTAGGAAGTCATACGTCGTCCTGTTCCTCGCAATATTTTCACTTATCCTTACGTTGGCTCTCACGCCACTGGCGCTTTTAAGGTATGTGTTTGCGTACATACCCTTCTTGGTACTCCTGGCGAGTGTGGGTGGTGAAACCGTATCGACTGTTATATCAAAATTTGGAGGTATGAATTCTACATCGAAGGTGAAGGTATGTGGATTTGCTGTCGCGATACTGATGTGTGCGATGATGGTGAGATATCTTACGCCGAAATACATCGTGAATAATGCGCCACAGATAGATGAGAGGAGTTGGAATCTCATATCAGATTATGAGAAGAGTATTATGTATCCTCGCGAGGATATGGAACTGCATATGAAACTTTATGAATATTTTAAGGGTGCGGGAGATGTTAAGAGGGCGGATAGACAGAAAAGATATCTTGAGAATTAACATTTTGTTGATGGAGTAGTATATCCTGTGACTTTGAGAACAAAAAAATTTATGATCGTTGTGCTTGTGGTGGCTGTCGGTGCTGCGATCCTCTTTTCTTCAGTTGCCAGGAAGAGAAGTTTAATAGATCAGGATGAAGCGGCATGCATTTTTTCTGGATACTATTGGGAGCTCTATAGAACTGGAAAATGGAATGATCCGATATGGCATGAATTCATGGAGTATGCGGAGCATCCACCTGGTGGGGGATACCTCTATGGATTGATGTTAAACATGATTGGAAAACCTGTTAAGACGATTGAGCCCCGGCGATATTGGTTTCAAAATAGTCTCGACCCGACATATTTTCCGAATAAATTTCATCTAGGTTTGCAGGAACGGTATTCCGAGGAACAGGTGGTCGTAGGAAGGTACGTATCTGCAGTTATAGCCCTTTTAACAGCGTTAATCGTCATGCTGATGCTCTTTCGTCTTTCGGGTTTCTTTGAGGGGGTTGCCGGGTTTATCCTCCTCATGATTCATCCCGCCTTCGTATATGTTGGAACGATAGCGACTTTCGATATCTTTGTAATATTCCTTTCGGTAATAACCATCTTCCTGACGATGGAGGTTCAAAGGAATGGAGCTCAATCGACTGGAAGGATTGCCATTATAGGATTGTGCACTTCGGTAACCCTTGGGATATCGCTGTTAACTAAGATCAGTGCGTATGCGCTTCTTCCAGCAATGTTCATCTGTGTTGCCGTTCTTTCGAGAAGTGGAAGGCACTTCCTCAGAGGTATATGCGCGCTCTTTTGTATAGCGATGCTTGCTTGTGTTATTTCATATGTATTGGATCCTGCTTCCCATGGAGATCCGATCGGTACGTTGATTGAACGTACAGTCTGGCGAATTGATCGAATTGAAATTCAGCAGATAACATCCCCGGCCTATGCTCTACAGACCTATATTGACCGACTGAAGTATGCATTATATGAACTCTTTTTCAGCGGAACCGGGACTCTTATAGGGTTTATCCTTTTTGTCAGCGGTATTTTATCCGTCATTGCTTTAGGTAAGAGAGGGAGGGAACGGTTCCTTATAGTCAGTTTGGCGCTATATTTTATGGTGATTAACTTCGCCTTGCTTCCATTGGCTTGGATTAGGTACATAAGCGCCTACATCCCATTCATAATATTGGTGGAAGGGCTAGGCGCAGGTCTTATCCTGTCACTTTTAAAGGGCTGGGTGAGGTTGACAGGCAGGGTGCGGGCATCTCTCCTGATCAGTTTGCTGGTAAGTGTATCAGTTGGTGGCTTTGCGGTTAGGTGGCTTGCCTCAAATCATCTGCCGAGCATAACGGTTGGGGAGGCAAATTTAGCTCCGGCCTTCGGGTACAGCATCTCTCAACCTGGTAAAGACGCGAAATTACACAGATTATTGTATGATCATTTCAAAAGTATCGGAAATGAAAAAAGGGCAGTATTCCAACTAAAGCAGCTAGAAAAGATGGAAATAGATCCTTAAACCCCCTGCTTCTCCCCTTTTTCTTGCTTTGCTTTGTGAAAATGTTAACTTGGGCCGGCTTTTTTGGGATGTAATCCTTTTTTTGCGAGGGTGGCGGAACTGGCAGACGCGCTAGACTTAGGATCTAGTGGAGCGATCCATAGGGGTTCGAGTCCCCTCCCTCGCACAAATATTTGCTAAGGAGATGTTATGAAAGCGAAATTGGAGATTGTGGATTCAATAAGACAGGCGGTTGAGGTGGAGGTTTCCACTGAGCTCGTCAAGGCTGCTCAGCAGACTGTGATAGAGAAAATGAAGAAGGAGGTCAAAGTACCTGGCTTCCGCAAGGGTAAGATTCCCAACGATATAATAATGAAGAAATTTGGTGAGGAAGTTCAGTCTGAGACTATGAAACAGATAGTTCAAGATACCTATCCTACAGCGGTGACCGATGCTGGTGCTAATCCTATCAGTCCACCCAGTATATTGCCTCTAGGCGAGCTTGAGGATGGCAAACCATTTAAATACAAGGCTACCTTTGAAATATACCCTGAGGTGGAGCCTAGTGGTTATACGGGGCTTTCCTTAGAGAGGGATAAGGTGGCTGTCGCCGACGATGAGGTGGAGATGGAGTTGAAGAAGATTCAACAGCAGATGACACAGCTCGAGCCATCTGCCGACGGCAAGGTTGGTGAAGGTATGGTAGCAATGATTGATTTTAAAGGGACAGCGGCTGGTGAGGTATTTCCAGGGAGTGAGGCCGAGAACTACGTGGTCGATTTTGGATCTGGAAACCTCCTCAAGGAGTTTGAGGTGCAGATCGAAGGTATGAAGGCGAATGAGGAGAGGGAGATCGAATTTCATTACCCACAAGATTATTTCCGCAAGGAGATTGCCGGCAAGAAGGGTAAATTCAGCGTAAAAACTAAAGAGGTTCGGAAGAAAATAGTTCCAGAGTTGAACGATGATTTTGCGAAGGAGATGGGAAAATTTAAAAATTTGAAGGAAGTTCGGACAGATCTAAAAAAGAGAATCAAAGATTTCAAAGAACAGATAGAGAAGAACAAGTTGATGGAGCAAGCGATAAGGGCCCTCATTGATGCGAATAAGGATATGGAGGTTCCGACAGCACTCATCGATTCCGAGCTTGGGAATATGCTCGAGCAGATCAAGAAGCAGTATGAGGCGCAGGGCCTTCCATTCGATGATTCGAAGATCAATGCCCAGGAGTTCGTGAAGGCAAATGTCGAGGAAGCGTCGAATAGGGCAAGGGGATATATGCTCGTGAGCGCGATTGCGAAGAAGGAGGAGATTCAGGTGACGGATGAGGATCTGGATCTTAGACTCAACCAGATTGCTGAACAGACGAGGCAGCCTCTTGCGAACGTTAAGCAGGAACTTGAGAAGAAAAAACAGATTGGTCAGGTGAAATCCCAGCTTATATTTGAAAAAACCCTTGATTTCGTAGTAAGTAAGTCTAAAGTTAAAGAAACGAAGCCAAAAAAAGCTGAAAAAGCTAAAAAAGCTTCAAAATAGTCAAGATAAATGAGGAAATATGGAAAAAAATGAACTTATACCGATGGTGATAGAGCAGACCCACAAGGGTGAGAGGGCTTATGACATATACTCCCGCCTGCTCAAGGATCGCATAATATTTATCGGTCAGCCTATAACTGATGATCTTGCAAATGTTATTATAGCCCAGCTCCTCTTCCTCGAGTCCGAGGATCCGGACAAGGATATTCATTTATATGTAAACTGTCCTGGCGGTGTAGTTACCTCGGGTTTGGCGATCTACGATACGATGCAATACGTTCGTCCTGATGTGTCGACGCTGTGTATGGGGCAGGCTGCCAGTATGGGTGCAGTGCTCCTTTCAGCTGGTACGAAGGGAAAGCGTTTTGCGCTTCCGCATGCGAGGATGATGATCCATCAGCCGATCGGTGGTTTTCAAGGGCAGGCTGCGGATATAGCTATTCAGGCGCAGGAAATTTTAAGGCTTAGGGAAAAGTTGAATGAACTCCTAGCCAGTCATACTGGTCAGAACTTCAAGAAGATCCAGGGGGACACGGATCGTGATTTTTTTATGAGCTGTGATGAGGCGAAGAAGTACGGTCTGATAGATGAAGTCGTTTCATATAAGTCGGCGAAAACTGATAAGAAGGAAACAAAGAAAAAGTAGCCTTGTGATTTCTAATGTTAAACACAAAATGCAGGAGATAGAATATGACACAACCCCCGGATGAGAAGAATGATGGGAATACAATAGACCTCTCCTGTTCCTTCTGTGGAAAAAATCAGCGCGAGGTTAGAAAACTCATAGCAGGCCCTACCGTCTATATATGTGATGAGTGTATCGAGCTGTGCAACGATATCATAGCGGAAGAGAATATCAGAGGTACGCACGGCGGTGAGCGCCTTGGCGTGCCGAAGCCGGTTGAGATAAAACAGGTTCTCGATGAATATGTTATAGGGCAGGAGTACGCGAAGAGGGTGCTATCCGTTGCCGTTCATAATCATTATAAACGTATCGAACATGGTTACAGGCGACAGTCCGATGATGTGGAAATTCAGAAGTCGAATATCCTGATGATCGGACCGACCGGAACTGGAAAGACGCTTCTCGCTCAAACCCTGGCTCGCTTTTTGAAAGTACCTTTTGCCATCGCAGATGCGACGACTCTTACTGAAGCTGGTTACGTCGGTGAGGATGTAGAAAATATTATACTAAACCTGCTTCAGGCATCCGATTTCGATAAGGCGAGGGCGGAGAGGGGTATCATCTATATCGACGAGATCGATAAGATAACCCGCAAATCTGAAAATCCATCAATCACCCGCGACGTATCCGGTGAAGGCGTTCAGCAGGCGCTACTGAAGATCATAGAGGGAACGATAGCCAGTGTGCCGCCCAAGGGTGGAAGGAAACATCCTCAGCAGGAATTCATACCGGTCGATACGACCAACATTCTTTTTATCTGTGGTGGAACATTCGTCGGCTTGGATGATATAGTTGAAAGAAGAATAGGTGAGAAGAAGTTGGGCTTTGGTGCCGAGGTTAAAGGAAAGACCGACAAGAAGCTGGGTGAACTTCTCATGGAGGTTCAAACGGAGGATCTTCTCAAGTATGGTTTGATACCTGAATTCTTGGGAAGGATTCCTGTTGTGGCGACGCTCGGGGAGCTGGATGAGCCAGCGCTTGCTCGTATTCTTCAGGAACCGAAGAATGCACTCGTAAAACAGTACCAGCGCCTTTTCGAGATGGAGAAGATAAAGCTCGAATTCGCGAAGGGCTCCATAGAGGCGATTGCCAAGGAAGCTATTCGCAGAAAGTCTGGGGCTAGAGGTCTTAAGGCTATAATTGAGAGCGTGATGTTAGAAATTATGTATGATGTTCCGTCCATGGAGAATGTCCGTGAGGTGCATGTGGATGCTGATGTCATTTTTAAGAAGAAACAGCCTCTTATCGTATACGACAATAAAGATGAGAAGGCCGAGACTGCATAAAAACATAGAATTCAAGTGAGGGGAGATCACATGACAGACGATGTGAAGGCTGAAGAGAAAAAAGTGGCAAAAAATACGATCAAGGACGGGGATACTGTTGTAGTACCGCTTCTTCCTCTTAGGGATATAGTCGTATTTCCTCATATGGTAGTTCCCCTTTTCGTTGGAAGGGAGAAGTCGATTGCGGCGCTTGAGGAAGCGATGAACAAGGAGAAGGATATTCTCCTATCCGCCCAGATCAATCCGAAAACGAATGATCCCAAGCCTGAGGATATTTATAAGATAGGTACATTGGCCGCCATTATCCAGCTGCTAAGATTGCCAGATGGCACAGTGAAGGTGTTGGTTGAAGGAAAGGGGAGGAGTGCCATCGCCCAGTACATCACCAATCCGGATTTCTTTCTCGTTGAAGTTGAGCCATTTCCAGAGGAGAGCGAAGTTACGGTAGAGGTTGAAGCTTTGATGCGGGGTGTGAAGAATACATTCGAACAGTATGTGAAGCTGAACAAAAGAATACCGCCTGAGATGCTGGCTTCGGTTTCTACAATAGATGATCCGTCTAGGCTCGCCGATACAATTGTGGCGCATCTGTCACTCAAGCTGCCTGACAAGCAGAGCATATTGGAGATTATTTCAACCGGTGATCGTCTTGAAAAACTTTTATCGCTCATGCAATCGGAGATTGAAATTTTACAGGTGGAGCGTCGCATTCGTTCAAGGGTTAAAAAACAGATGGAGAAGACCCAGCGCGAGTATTACCTGAATGAACAGATGCAGGCGATTCAAAAGGAACTCGGAGAGAGGGATGAGTTTAAGAATGAGATCGCGGAGCTTGAGGAGAAGGCAAAGAATAAGAAAATGACCGAGGAGGCTAAAGATCGTATCAATAAAGAGATAAAGAAGCTTAAGATGATGAGTCCGATGTCCGCCGAAGCTACGGTCGTAAGAAACTATATTGACTGGGTGCTCTCCCTTCCATGGGAAGAGTTGACTAAGGATAAACTCGACGTCAAGGAGGCTGAACGAATTCTTGATGAGGACCACTATGGTTTGGAACAACCGAAGGAGAGGATCGTTGAGTATCTTGCTGTTCGCTCTCTCGTAGAAAAGATGAAGGGTCCGATACTCTGTTTCGTAGGACCTCCAGGGGTTGGTAAGACATCCCTCGGGCGCTCAATAGCGAGATCAACCGGAAGAAAATTCATTCGTCAGAGTCTCGGCGGTGTCAGGGATGAAGCGGAAATCAGGGGACACAGACGTACCTATATTGGTGCCATGCCTGGTAAGGTAATTCAGAGCCTCAAGAAGGCCGGCTCATCGAATCCAGTTTTCCTGCTCGATGAGGTGGACAAGATGAGTATGGATTTCAGGGGAGATCCTTCAGCGGCCCTGCTCGAAGTTTTGGATCCAGAACAGAATGGTTCGTTCAACGATCATTATCTCGATCTCGACTATGATCTTTCTCATGTGATGTTTATTACTACTGCCAACACGTTGCCGGCTATCCCAGCACCACTTCAGGATAGAATGGAGATTATAAGGATTCCTGGTTACACCGAAATAGAGAAGGCTAAGATAGCGGAGATATATCTGATCCGGAAACAGCGTGAAGCAAACGGCATTACGAAGAAGAATGTCGTATTTACAGAGTCCGCACTGAAGTCAATCATTAGAAGATATACGAGGGAAGCCGGCGTCAGAAATCTCGAGCGCGAAATAGCATCAATTTGCAGAAAGGTCGCGAGGGAAGTGGTCGCTAGTGGGAAGAAGGACAAACTCGTCCGCATAACTCCTAAGAAGGTTCAAAAATATCTTGGCATTCCAAAGTTTCACTACGGTCTTGCGGAGGAACATGATCAAATCGGTGTTACAACTGGACTTGCGTGGACCGAAGTTGGGGGTGAGCTTCTCACTACCGAAGTTTCAATCATGCCAGGAAAGGGCAAGATGATTGTCACCGGTAAGCTGGGTGAGGTTATGCAGGAATCTGCACAAGCCGCTATGAGCTACGTGAGGTCACGTGCTGAGGATCTAGGCTTGGGACGTGAGTTCTACAGTAAGCTTGATATTCATATCCATGTGCCCGAGGGTGCAATTCCAAAGGATGGTCCGAGTGCAGGTATCACGATGGCTACTGGCATTGCATCTGCCCTTCTACAACTTCCAGTTCGTAAAGATGTGGCGATGACAGGTGAGATTACGTTGCGTGGTCGCGTGTTGCCGATAGGTGGTCTCAAGGAGAAGCTCCTTGCAGCGCACAGAGGAAAGATCAAACAGGTTCTTGTCCCAAAAGAGAATGAGAAGGATCTGAGGGATATGCCAAAGAAGATCCTGAAGGAAATGGATATAGTTTTGGTCGAGAACATGGATGATGTTTTGCTACATGCGTTGTGCATCGATGATCCTACGAAGCTTTTTAAGAGGGGAAAGATCAGAGCGTCATCTAATAATAAAGCTTCGGATTCAAAAGGGACAGATCAGCCGCGAGCTCACTGAGTATGGTTAAAGGCTAAGGATATATCGAATTCGCATTTTCCGATGCGATTCAGGTCGAAAAGATTCTGAAGATTTGATTTCTTTCGATTTAAGGTTTTAGCCATCCGTTGCTAACGGAGTCCAAAATGATCCGCTTCACATACTCGCCACAGACGAATCTATGAAATGGTCCATCCTCTCCAAGTATTCCGGCCAGCGGGCTTGATGAGGCGGCGGCGATAGACGAAATCATGAGGGAGTAATCTTTCTCCACACCATCTATATCTACTGATATCGGAACCGCAACGCGCATGCCAAAGTCGAACATCAGATCGGATGCGGCTTTGGTTTCACCACTAGCGGTTTGGCATTCATCCAAATGCATCCACGCTGTCCAACCCTTACCTATATCCTTTATGGATCTTATGACGTATTCCAACCTGTAAAGAGGGTGTGTATCTAGAATAGTATACGAAACTTCGTCATGTGAATCCGCATAGGGAGATGTGCATTTTACCGGGCTTTTACCCTTCACGTGATTTAGGTAGAGTGGTGCTGTGTCATCTATCGCTTTTAATGCTATGCTCTTGTCTAACTCAACTGCGTACATTACTGATGGAAGTCCTGCTTTGGTCTCATCCGTGACATCTTGGCACGTTTCAACATCCACATAGTGTGGAGACCCCTCCCAGTCATAGCTTGAAGGACATTGTTCCTTGAGAGGTATCCTCTGTGCTATCACACCTAGTTTTTTTGCCGTGCGTGGTTTGAGTTCCTTCATTGATAGAAAGGTTTTACGGCGTTTTACGTGGTTACTTTCAGATGTGCCACTGTGGGTCGTTACCGCGTGACAGATCATATCCTCGGTTATGAATGTATCAAGGGTCTTCTTAAGAAGCGCATTTCGATCTATGGGAAAAAGACTGTATCCCGCCTTAATTCCATCCCATAAAATTCCCTTGGCTTTTTTGCGAATCGCCGCGAGGCTTTCATCGTCAATCTTGCACGTTCCTGTAGCGCCCTTTGAAACAACAACATCTGCAACATGCGTTGTTGATGGTGTTCTATCAGCTGCTTGCCTATCTGGGGTGCAACCGCCTAGTATGCCTACCTGAGCTCCTGCTATCATTTACTTCCTCCGGTTAAAAACTTAGTGAAAACAAAAAAATATGTCGATGGAAAGTATAGATAGCTGGGCCAGGAATCAAGCCGCGACGCGGCATTCTTCTATAACGCGAGAGGCTAGGAACTTTTTCTGGACTTTAGGAGGAGTGAGGTTAGACTCTCCTACTCCGTTAAGATGTAAAATATATAATTAATTCTTTCCCAATTGGGTTGCTATGCTCTCTTTACTCGTAGGTATCATATTATTTCCATTCAGGGCTATCGTCTTCCTGGTCGCTTGGTTCGCCTACTGGATGGAGACTGGAGCCGATTGGGTAGTTGGTATCTGGAGAAAGGGTGAATACGTTAGGACCGGTTCATGTAAGAGATGTGGGAAATGCTGCATGTGTCTCGCCTTAATTCTTCCTAAGGGAGTTTCAAGACATAGCTGGCTGGTAAAGCTTGTAAGCCTATGGCATCGCCTCGCCATGAACTTCTACTTTATCGGTGAGGAGGAGGGATGGCTCGTTTACAGGTGTAGATATTATCATGAGTCAAAAAATGGTAAGGACGGAGGCTGTTCGATATATCCGTTCAGACATAGGCTCTGTAGATTTTTCCCTAGGAGAACGCTTTATGGTCATCCTTCAGTACATCCGGATTGTGGATATAAATTCGTGAAGAGGGATGTGCTTTTAAGAATTAAGAAGGCTAAGGATCAAGGGGAACTCTTATTTGATAAAGTGCTTGATGATAAGTTGGGGGAGAGAAGTTAAGGGTGAGTAATGTTAAATTCTTAATTTTTGATTCCTAATATAAACCTGATGGAGAACGTAATGAAGAATGGTGATTTTTCAGAGTTGCTGAGCATTAATCCAGATATGGTGCATAGAAACTTATCATCCGATCTATTGATGGAAATATCCCTCAATAGAGGTGAGGGCAAACTAGCCGCTAATGGCGCCCTGGTAACAAGAACCGGTGAGCGTACAGGAAGGTCTCCGAAGGATAGGTATGTGGTTGAGGATTCATGGTCCAGGGGAAGGGTTTGTTGGGGTGATATAAATCAACCGATATCTGAGGAAGTCTTCGATGGCTTGCTCGACGAGGCTGTAGATTATCTTAAGAACAAGGATCGATATGTATTTGAAGGATTTGTCGGAGCCGATTCGAAATATAGGATGCCTATCAGGATTATAGCTGAAAAAGTTTGGCACGCTCTATTTGCAACCACGCTATTTGTTAGGCCAAAGCAATGTGAGTTGGATAACTTCACTTCTGATTTTACTGTAATAGATGCTCTTGATCTCAGAATAGATCCTTCAAGATATGGAATACGCACCGGTACTTTTGTGGCGATCTCCTTTGAGAGAAAAATAGTTCTGATAATTGCTAGCGGATATGGCGGGGAGATTAAGAAGAGCATCTTCTCTGTCATGAATGGCTTGCTTCCTGAAAAGAATGTATTTCCGATGCACTGCTCAGCTAATATAGGTGCGGCCGGGGATAGCGCCCTATTCTTTGGCCTATCCGGTACCGGTAAGACGACGCTATCAGCTGATCCGAAGCGAAGGCTGATAGGTGATGATGAACATGGATGGAGCGATGCCGGCATCTTCAATTTTGAGGGGGGTTGCTACGCTAAGGCGATAGCATTGTCAGAGGATGCGGAGCCTCAAATATTCAATGCAATTCGCAAGGGCTCGATATTGGAAAATGTTGTGATGGATGATAAGAGCTGCGAAATAGACTACTGTGACGCCTCTATCACTGAGAATACTAGGGCGACCTATCCCGTAGAACATATACCGAACTGTGTGATTCCCGGTATGGGAGATCATCCTAGGAATATATTCTTCCTCGCATGCGATGCCTTCGGTGTGCTGCCACCAATAGCAAAGCTAACTCCTGAAATGGCCACGTACCATTTTCTTTCAGGTTACACTGCTAAACTCGCAGGTACCGAGGTCGGAGTCGACGAACCCGAAGCTACGTTCTCCACATGCTTCGGTGCTCCTTTCATGCCGTTAAATCCTACGGTTTATGCAAAGCTTTTGGGTGAAAGGATTGCCAAACATAGGGTAAACTGCTGGTTGGTGAATAGCGGTTGGAGCAAGGGTCCTTACGGTGAGGGAAGACGGATGAAGATTCGTATCACTAGGGCACTTCTCGATGCTGCCCTAAATGGACAGCTTGATGATGTTGAGTATGTTCATGATAGTATTTTTAACATCCTTGTCCCAAAGTCCTGTTCCAATGTACCTTCTGAAATTCTTTTTCCAAGAAATACCTGGCGTGATCAAGAAGCTTACGATCGCAAAGCTCGTGATCTGGCACTCCTTTTTAGAGATAACTTCAAGCAATTTGAAGAATATGCGGAAGGGGACGTTATAGCGGCAGGTCCTTATATTTAGATAGTTTACGTCTACGGCTATTTATTTGACTAGGGCCCATTACATCTGTAAATTCTCAGGATGGTGTGCATTGAAACGGGGGTGTTCTAGATGTCGGGGCAGTCTATCAGCGATCATATGTATTTTTGGGTAAGACGTCTCTACGCGCCAGTTGGGATGATTTTCTCCCTGTCATTTCTCGTCCTATACATGATGCCGATGTCAGCAGCTATAAGCGGTGCTCAACCTTTTGATGGTTTTATGGGATTTGTGAATTCGCTTCCGATATATACATTGTTTGAGGTACTTTTTATAGCAGTTCCCCTTGTAATGCACATAGCGCTGACGATAATATCGCTGTATACGTCATCGTTCAATGTTATAAACTACGGTTTTTACGGCAACTGGATGTATCTCGTCAGAATTCTAGCCAGCATCTACATAATACCTTTTGCTGTCTATTTCTTCGTAATTACAAATTTTTCATCTTCATTTGTTCATGGATATGCTGATTATGCCTTTATACAAAATCTTTTGAGCACTATGGGTATGAAGATCTTTTATGTCATCGGCGTAGCATCTATATCCCTCTATTTCACTATGAGTGTAAGCGCTTTTCTATTTGAATGGGGTATTACCTCATCAAAGATTTCAAGAAGCTATGTTTCCATACTTATGTGGCTGGTGGGCATAATAATAGCCATCTGGAGTGAGAGAATAATTCTTTCATTCTTTTAGGATTTTGAAGATGCCGCTCAAAAAACCAAAAATTATTGTCGTGGGTGCGGGGCTTTCCGGTTCAATGGCATCTATATACGCTGCTAATGCAGGAGTTGAGGTGACTCTCATTTCTTCGAATCATCCGCAGAGGTCATCTTCATCATGCTTGAGAGAGGGAGTCAGCTCTTCAGTAGCACCCTATACCCTAGAACAACATATTTCAGATTCCATTAAATGCTCTGGGCCTATAGCTAACGAGTCTCGTATCGAGAAGATGTGTGAAGCATCTCCACGAATTGTCAATCTGTTGGAGCGAATGGGGGTAATGTTTGATAGGGATGTTGAGGGCTATCTAAAAATTCAGCATGGCACACCGCATGCTTCAGAGTCAGTGGTAAGGGTGGGTGGTAGAACTGCTCAAAGAATTCTAGCTGTATTGAATGGACAGCTTAGGAGATATGCATCCTCAGAAAGGGTTGTCATGGATATCGGATGGGAATTTCTCTCTCCAATTCTTGATGATGAAGGCAGGTGCAGGGGGGCTGTTGCGATTAACTTAAAGAGTATGGAGATAAAGCCATATCGAGCGGATGCCGTTATAGTATGCAGTGGTGGTTATCCTGGGATATTCAATAATACAACGCGTTCATCTGTAAATGATGGATCTGCTCTAATATCTTGTTTTAAAAAGGGAGCCGCAATAGCAAATCCTGAGTTGGTAGAGTTCTACCCCTTTACGTTCAGAGCTTTTGGCAAAAGTTATCCGGTGGATTCCTGGTTGCTTACACCTGAAGGGGAAGTGATCGAGGATCTTCTGACGGATGATGCAGGTGGTGTTTTAAAACTCTACGAAGAGAGTACTGGTTTGGATTCTATAGGTTCTCCGTTGACCT
>JABGOS010000115.1 GCA_018645265.1 Deltaproteobacteria bacterium | reverse complement strand
GAATAATCTGTAATATTTATCTGAAAGGGGTTGGTTCTCGGTTCATCTTCTAGGTACCAGGAGCTAACCCCTTTTTATAGGAAGCGATATCGTGAAACTCAGATCCAAGGCTGGTTTTACACTTTTTGAGATCATCATCTCTATGTCGATAGTCGGGCTCATTATTGGTTTGGTAGTTGGTGGTATGAGCGATTATCTTGATTGGGATATGAAGAAGGCATCTAATAAGATGGCTGCGACCGTGCGCTATGTTTACAATAAATCCGCTACCGAGGGCTTATATATCAGGTTGATTATAGATATTAATGAGCGGGCGTATTGGGTTGAAGCGACTACTGACCCTGTTTTAGTAGCCAAAGAGGATATGGAAAGTTCGAAGGGTAAGAGGAAGGATAAGAAGGATGAGGAGGATGAAGAGGAAAAGACGAAGGATGGGGAAATTCCCAAACTAAAACCAGCTGAGCCTCAGTTTGGTCAGGTCGATTCATTTTTATTGAAGCCTTCTAAGTTGCCGAAGAATATTTATTTTAAGGATGTATCTGTGGAGCACCTGACATTTCCAGTAGATAGCGGAAAGGTAGCCATCTTTTTCTTTCCTAACGGATATGTCGAGAATGCAGTGATTAACTTGAGGGATGAGGATGATGAGGTTGTGTACTCGATAAAAACTAATCCAATAAGCGGTAGGGTGTCTATAGAGGCTGGATATAGAAACTTGGAAGAGGAATGATGAATAGAGTGCCTTGTAAAAATATGGGTTTCACCCTTATAGAGATAATGGTTTCTGTCGCAATCCTCTCTATCTCTCTTATCGCACTTATGGGTTTTTCAGGAAATACCCTTATTAAGAGTGGTCGTGCAGAGCAGATGACAATCGCAGTTATGCTTGCTCGTCAGAAGATGACTGATATCGAATTAGAACTCCAAAAGGCTATGAAGAAGAATGAATTTCCTGATGAGAAAAGTGAGGACGGGAAGTTCGACGAGCCATATGAGGATTATACTTGGGCGATGGAAATTAGAAGAGTCGAACTTCCACCGCCGGTGCAGGGTGACGAAGGTGGGCAGATCCAGGGTATGGTTGCGAAACAGCTCACTAAGGAAATATCAAAGACAGTACGTGAATTGAAATTGACGGTGAAATGGGATGAGATGGATGATGAACAGTCGGTAGAGGTAGTAACACATATCGTTAAACTATAAGTTTCTAATATGCTTATGAGAAGAAATTACGGTTTTACATTGCTTGAGGTGATGATCTCCATAGCGATTTTAGGGGTGATCATGACTCTGATCTGGGCTTCTACTGGTCAGAGTCTGCGTGCGAAGGATAGGACGGAAGCTAGGGATATGAGTTTTCATATGGGGAGGGTCTCTCTTAGGAAAATCACAGATGATGTGGTTGTAGCATTTCTCTCTAAAAAACAAAAAACATCCTCCTCCTCTGGTATTGATGCGAGTGGAGGTGCAAGTACCTCAGGTATAAAGACATTCTTCATAGGAGAGGACCAAAGTGGTCAGGACAACCTTAGGTTCACATCCCTTTCCCATATGCGATACTTCAGTGGGGCGAAGGAATCTGATCAATGTAAAATAGCCTATGAGATAGTTCCTGATAAGGAAGATTCAAATATATTGAACCTTGTGAGGCGCGAGGATCCATGGCTGGATAATACTACAGAAGTTAAGGGTAAGCCCCTGGTTCTCGTGAGGGATGTGAGGGAGTTCAATCTTGAGTATTACAATGGTAGGAAGAATGAATGGGTAAAAAACTGGGACACCGAAAAAATAGATTGGAAAGCCCGCTTGCCGGATGCTGTAAAAATTACATTGGTATTCCCGGATCCTGATGATGAGGAGGGGGAATATGAAATTATTTTGACAACATCGATAATGTTGGCTCTTTCATCAGGACCTATAGGTAGTTAGTGCTAAAAATATGAGATCATTTTTAAAAAATCAGAGAGGTGTTGCGCTGATGTTGGTGCTTTCGGCGATTACGATCCTTACGACAATGATCGTCGAATTCGCATATAATACAAACGTGAATTATAATCTTGCCCTTAATGAGCGGGATCGCTTGAAAGCCTATTATCTTGCTAAATCCGGATATAGTTTTATGCTCCTCGAACTCAAGTTCGACAAGGTCTTTCGGAAAATTGTCGAGACACAGAACTTGAGCCAATACCTGGGCGATACAGCTCAGCTTCCTCTCTGCCAGCAGTTCCCCTTATCCACCGGCATGATCCGTGCGGTCTTTACAGGGGGAGGTCTTGCGGGATTGATGAGTGGTGAAGGTGGGGAGAGCGACGGCGCTGAAGGCGATGAAGAACTCGGTGAGAAGGTTGAGAGTATGCAAAAGCGCGTTGGTGCTTTTGCTGAGAAGACGGCGGAGGAGTTTCTAGAATTTGAGGGTGATTTTGATGGTGAATGTATTGATGAAGGAACTAAATTTAATTTGAATGGTTTTGCAGGGCTTAGTAAAAAACCTGCTGCTGAAGGTAAGCAAAGTCCATTCGATGAATATAAGAAATATTTCTATCGATTTCTTTCGAAACCTCAATATGAACTCCTTTTTGAAAAATCGGAACTCACTGAGACTGATATCATCGATAGTATCGGAGATTGGATCGACTCGGATGGCGATATCAATCAGTTCGATGGTAGGAGGGGAGGGGCTGAACGTTCAACGTATGATAGGCTGGATCTCCCTTATTCGATACGAAATGGTAGGTTGCTCACTATTCTCGAAGCATATCTCATCGATGGAGTTATCGACACATGGTTTTCCCCGCTGCAGGATCTCTTTACCGTTTATGGTGATGGTAAGGTTAACGTCTGCATAGCGAGTCGTGACTTGGTTGAGAGTTTGATCTTTCGCTATATTGATTCCAATCCTGATTTTCCACCTGTAAGGATGGAGGATCAGGAAGAGGTGGACCGTCTATATAATGCTGTCATGGATGGATGTTCACAGGGTGGAAGTGGTGATCAACTTGCGGGTAACATCGAAAGTGCCCTCAACACAGCCATTGGGATCGAACTACCTCCCGAAGAAGAGGGTGGGCAGGCGGAGCAGACACAGACCGTAGCGGTTAAGTTTTCAACTTTTATTACGTCGGAGACGCGCTATTTTACACTGAAATTGGCAGGACAATATATGGATACAACTGTCCGCATTCAGGCGGTTTTGGATATTAAAGAGGATAATCCTAAGAAGTGGAAAGTCCTCTATTGGCACATTTACTAACTATTATCTGGTTTGATTAACGCTTCGCTCTATGCTACTGTAATTAATAGTGTAATTGCGAAACAGAATCGTGGGGCGTATAAACATATGCCAAATCGTATCATAGGAATAGATCTCGGCAGTTATTCGGTCAAAGTGGCCGTTATCGAGAGGAGTTTTCGAACTTTCTCTTTTGTGGAGTTCTATGAGCGTCCGATTCAATATAACGAACTCCTCAGTCCCGAGGAATCGAAGGCGATTGCTCTGCAGGGTTTAATTGATGATTATAATATGTCATGGGATGTTGCTTCAAGCGGCCTTCCGTCACAAAGGGTAACCTCAAGATTGCTTACCTTTCCATTCGGCAGCACGAAGAAGATCGATCAAGCCATTACATTTGAGATAGAGAGCTTTATCCCCTTTGCAGTTGAGGAGATGGTCCTTGATTACACGATACTATGGCAGAATAAAAACGCATCCCGCGTGATGGCGGTTTACGTCCAAAGGGGAGAGCTCGTAAAGCTGTTGTCACTTCTTGATTCAGTAAATGTCGATCCCAGATTTGTATGTGTGGAGGGTGTAGATCAGATTAACCTGATTAATCTCGGAATGGTTCCACCTGAAGGTGCATACGCTATAATAGATATAGGTCATGAGAAGAGTACAGTCACTATCTGTCATGGGAGAAATATTGGTTACATCAGGGCGGTTTCATTGGCAGGTAAGGCAATAACTGAAGCTATAGCTAATAAGCTCAGCGTACCTTATGAAGAAGCGGAGAAGTTGAAGATAGAAATGGGACAGCTCCCCCTCGTCGAGGATGAAGTCGTTGATGACACATCAAAGGCCGTCATAGATGCTGTTAGAAGTGTTGTGGATGAATTTCTTCTTCATCTCCGTCAGACGTTTTTTACCTTTAGGGAAACTGAAGATGTTCCAGTAGAGGGTGTATATCTCACCGGCGGTACATCGAGACTGCCTGGTATTGACCGTTATCTTTCAGATGCGCTTAAACTGAATGTTACCTACCTCAACTGTCTTGATTTTCATTTTTGCAGGATAGATCGCGCCGATGCTCATAGGCATGTTATACCTCAGGCTCTTGCCTTATCCTTGAAAGGGGTTGCTGGTAGTGGTCCTGATATCAACATGCGAACCGGCGAGTTCTCATATAAGGGTGACGTCGAACAGATCGGCGGTAATGTTAGGCGCATTGGCATAGTTGTGGCGATTATCATCTTTCTCGCACTTGTGAACTTTACAGTTAAGTATTACTCCGTGAAGAAACAGGTGGATAAGCTTCGGGATGATGTGGTTACTCTCGTGCGACAAGCTATGCCGGAGACTCCGAAGAAGGCGTTGAATTCGCCAAAGGCGGCACTTTCGCTCATTAAATCAAAGGAATCCGATATCCAGGAGAGAATGGATCAGCTGAATTCGATGGTGGGTGTATCGCCGTTGGATATTCTAAATGATGTCTCAACAGCATTACCGGAGAGGGATAAATTTAAGATTGAAGTGAATGACGTGAGTATCGCAGATGGTAGGGTCACGCTTTCTGGAATAGTTGATGACTTTAAAGCTGTGGATACGGTCAAACAAGCTTTTGAAGATGCCAAGGAGTTTAAAAATGTCAGTACTGGTAATGTCAGTAAGGGCGTCAAAGGAGAGGTGAAATTTAAACTCTCTATGGAACTTGTTGGGGAAGGTGATAATGATGAAGGGGGGGAGTGATCGGTGGCTTTAAATTTAGGACGATTCTCCATATCCAGTTTAAAACTTGATACACTGTACAACGTGTATCTGGGAATGAACCCTAGGGAGCAGACGATTGCTCTAGTAGCGGCTATCGTTGCTGTGATGCTGGTTCTCATATTGCCGGTGACTGTAGCTTCGAGCCGTATTAGCAAATTAGAAGGGGATGCCAGCAGGGGGCGCAGTCAGATACGTGAAGTTATGAGAGCGATTGAGGGTTATGATGAAAAGAAAGTTGAGTTAGAACAATTGCAGAAGTTGGTTGGTGGCGGTTTCGATTCATCCATATCCAGCACCCTAGAAACCCTTGCTGAAAAAAATGGAATTAAAGATAAGATTGATTCTTTGAAGGAGAAGGCCGCAGCCCCCTCGGAGATCTTTGATGAGGCAGCGGTGGACGTAAGAATGAAAAAAGTTACCTTAACACAATTGATAACTTATCTTCACGCTATAGAAAATAACCCCAATACGCTGCTCCGATTGAAGAAGCTATCCATTAAAAGTCGATTCGATAACAAGCAGGAGCTGAATACATCCTTTACGGTTTCAACGTATAGACTTCTTGAGGGAGCTGGGGACAATTTATAATGCCTAGAATTTTAAAATATCTCCTTTATCTTATACTCTTCATTGTGAGTTTTGCTCTCTTTCTGTACCGAAGCCTACCTTATGATATTTTGAAGGACAGGATCGTTGGTGCTGTCGAGAAGGAGATGGGCGGTAAATATGAGATAGAGGTGGATGAGTTCTCACCGTACTGGCTGACGGGTATTGATATCAGTGGTTTCTCGTTTAAAAACCCCTCTGGTGTTAATATGCTCAAGCTCAAAAAAGTTAGGGTGCGTGCATCTATCTTGTCATTGATCTTTGGTAGTCCTAAAGTTTCTTTTGATCTCGATTTGGTTAAGGGTGGAGCAAGTGGTGTTGCTAACTATTCAGATGATGAGATCAATCTTGATTTGGAGTTGGATAATGTAGATCTCAAGAATATGAGATTGATTACCGATAAGATTGGCCTGATGATAACAAGCAAAATCGACGGAGAGATTGTGCTGAAGGTCGATAGTAGGAGACCTATAAGGTCGGAGGGTAAAATATCATTGGATTTGGATGATATGAAGATCGCTGAAGGTACGGTGAAATTGGGTCAGATGGAAATGCCATTGCCTGAAATTATATTATCCAAGAGCAGTGGCTCTAAGTTGGATATGGAGATGGGAAAGGGGGCGGTGCAGGTTAAATCTTTTAAACTCTCAGGTGGGGATATTGAGATAGATCTGAAGGGGAAAGTATTCCTTTCGAATCAACCTGAAAATTATAGATTCAATCTCAGCGGTTCCTTTAAGGCTTCAGAGAAGGTTGAGAAGGCTTTGCCTTTCCTCTTTATAGTGGAAAAACAGAAGAAGGAGGATGGTAGCTTTCCTATCAGTATGACGGGTAGACTGGCACGACCTGTTATCAAGGTAGGTAACTTCAACTTGCCTATTGGAGGCTAGTGCGATTACTAATTACTCTTATCCTGGAAGATGATTTCACCAGGTTTTATATATCTTAGTTCCTTCCTAATAACCATTTCGAGTTTTCCTGGATCAGCAAGGGTCTCTTTATCCCTCGTTAGGGTGTCTATCTCATTATTCAGTTTCTGGCGGCTTTCGAGGAGATTGCCTTTCATATCGAAAAGCAGGCGAAGTTTGTATATTCCTTGATCTCCAAATGCTAAAAACCAGAAAAAGAAACCCGCTAGGGCTAAAACAATCAACCTTGCAGGAGTCAGTACGTTTAGTAGGCGAGCAAGTACATTGATGAGAAAATGTTTCATTGTCCAAATATGTTCTTTTGATCAGACAAAATATCATCCAGACCAAAGTGTGAGTAAGCAAGTTTAGTGGCAACCCTTCCCCTAGGCGTCCTATTGATATAGCCACACTGTATCAGATAGGGTTCGTACACATCCTCGATGGTGTCCTTTTCCTCATTGATAGCGGAGGAAATTGTGTCGATTCCCACCGGTCCACCAGAGAACTTCTCAATGATTGTCCTCAATATTTTTCTGTCCATATGGTCAAACCCGAGTTCATCGACATCAAGAAGTTGTAAAGCATTCTTAGCTACTTCTTCATCTATATGACCATTAGCACGTACCTGTGCGAAATCCCGGACGCGTCTTAATATGCGATTTGCGATTCTGGGTGTTCCCCTAGAGCGCCTGGAAATTTCAAAGGCGCCTTTGTCGTCGACGGTTACGTTCAAAATATCAGCCGATCTGACGACGATCTTCTGTAAGTCCTCGGGCGGATAGAAGTCGAGGTGTGCTGACACGCCAAAGCGATCGCGAAGAGGGGAGGTCAGCAAGCCAGTTCGTGTAGTAGCTCCTACTAGGGTAAAGTGAGGCAAATCGAGCTTGATCGTCTTTGCCGAGGGTCCCTGACCAACTAGAATATCAAGTTTGAAATCCTCCATTGCAGGATAGAGAATCTCCTCAACGGTGGGATTTAACCTGTGTATTTCATCTATGAATAGCACATCGTGATCCTTCAGATTCGTAAGGATCGCGGCAAGATCTCCGGCCCTTTCAACGACAGGCCCCGAGGTAGTTGTTATGCTGACTTGAAGTTCGGAAGCTATGATGTGTGCTAGTGTTGTTTTACCTAAACCTGGAGGTCCTGAGAAGAGAACATGATCCAGGTGCTCACCGCGTTGACGTGCGGCTTTAATGAAGAGGGATAGGCGATCCTTCACCTTGCTTTGTCCGATATAATCGCCCAAAATTTTTGGTCGAAGGCTCACCTCAACCCGTTGTTCATCGTCGAATGATCGTTCAGGATCGAGCGCTGCATTTTCACGTTCGGTCATAATCTGTTAAGCTCCTTGAGGACAGACCTTATCACCTCTTCAATGCGCATAGTGTCTGAGATCTCTATCTTGAGCAAGGCATTTTCAGCAATTTGGCGTTTGTATCCGAGGTTGATCAAAGCGGATATTGCATCCTCATGAATATCATTTACAGCGCTGGGAAGTGTTCTGCCAATCGATGTAAGATCTTTGGCTATGCGATCCTTTAGCTCCAGGACTATTCTGTAGGCAGTTTTTTTACCTACACCAGGAATTGTTGATAGGCGGTCGTGATCACTGTTACCTATAGCCTGGACGAGTACTTCAGCGGGCAGGCCGGATAGTATCGACATCGCCATCTTTGGTCCCACGCCGGATATGGAAATCAGTCTTTGAAAGATGAATTTTTCGTCGGATGTGGAAAACCCAAATAGTTGAAGATTGTCCTCTCTGACATAAGTATGAATATTTAGGCTGATTTCATTGTTTACATCCGGGAGCATTCCAAATGTTGTTAAAGATGTGTGCACGCAGTACCCGACTCCACCGACATCAATTATACAATGATCGGGCAGTTTGTTTGTGAGTGTTCCTGTAAGTCTGGATATCATTTATCTCTTCTTTTATTTATCAGCTGCTGTTTCTGTAATCTATTTTTAAAGGAAGCGGTGTTGCAATGACAAATGGCCACTGCGAGGGCATCCGAAGCGTCCTCAAAAGCTATTTCTGGCAAGTTCAACATTGCTTTAACCATATGTTGAATTTGACACTTAGTGGCCCTGCCCGTACCTACGATTGCCTGTTTCACTTCGGAGGGCGAGTATTCCTCGACTCTAAGATTAGCTAGCGATGCTGCAACCATGGCGGTTCCTCGTGCATGTCCGAGGAGAAGTGAGCTTCTAACATTTTTAGCTACGAATACATTTTCAATTGCGACAATGTCCGGTTTGTGGATATCAATTAAGTTAGCCAATTCATCGAAGATCTTTCTTAATCTCTGTGAGAAGGGGAGCTTGTGATCAGGCTGGATGCCGCCGTTATCAACGTGAGATATACTGTTACCAGTATTTTCTATAATGCCGTAGCCTGTGATTCTGCTTCCTGGATCGATGCCTAGAATTTTCATATAAATTGTAAGTAGATAGTTGGAATTAAAAGTAGCAAGTGGATCTAGAGTTAATACTACTTTCTTCTTATAACTTTCTACTTGATCAAATTAACTCCTCCATCGTCTTTGCATCTATATCAAAATTCGCAAAGACATTTTGAACATCGTCATGATCTTCCAGTGCATCCATAAGTTTGAGCATCTTTTCGGCCTCACCGCCGGTTAATTTAACAGTGTTTTGGGGAATCATGCTCAAGTCTGCTTCAACGTATTTTAGATTGCTGTCATCACATGCTTTTTTTACATCCTCGAAGGATGATGGAGAGGTGAGAACTGTAAAGATTCCTTCCTCCTCCTTGATGTCATCTGCGCCCGCTTCTAATGCAATATTCATAAGTGCTTCTTCATCGACACCCTTGTTGAATGTAAGGACTCCCTGTTTGGTGAACATCCATGCGACACAACCCACTTCACCGAGATTTCCATTTTTCCTTGAGAAAAGATGTCTAAATTCAGCGACCGTTCTATTCCTGTTATCTGTCATCGTCTCAACGAGAACGGCAACACCCCCAGGTCCATATCCTTCGAAGGTCACTTCTTCATAATTAACGCCTTCAAGTTCACCGGTGCCCCTTTTGATGGCCCGAGAGACGTTGTCATTGGGCATATTGGCTGCACGCGCCTTGTCGAGAACGGTGCGAAGCCTGGGGTTGCTATCCGGATCACTGCCCCCGAGCCGTGCGGCGATTGTGATTTCCTTGATAAGTTTTGAGAAAACTTTCCCTTTTTTTGCATCGGCGGCCCCTTTTTTATGTTTGATCGTCGACCATTTATTGTGACCTGACATGAATCTCTTCCTCCGTATTTATAATAGAAATAATATATTCAGATAGGTTGACCATACCAGAAAATGGTTTGCATTGTAAAGTGTTATGGATCGCCTTAGACAGTGACAGGTTTGCGCTCGCGAGGTGGCGGGGGGATTACTTCGAGTAATTCTCGAATTCTTCAATGCTGACCGCCCTGCGTTTTGCCTCATCCCTTTCGACAATGCCATTCTTGACCAGGGTTGCTAAAGATTGATCCATCATCAACATACCGGAATGCTCCTGTCCCATCTGCATCTGGGATGCAATTTGATGCGTTTTGCCCTCACGGATTAAATTCCTTATACCGGAGGTTGGGAATAGTAGTTCCATTGCAAGCGCTCTGCCTCCGCCCACCTTGGGAATGAGTTGTTGGGAGATGATTCCCTCAAGGATAAATGATAGCTGGGTGCGAACCTGAGGTTGATGATGGGGTGGAAAGACATCGATAATTCTATCCACCGTTTGAACCGCATTGTTCGTATGTAAGGTAGCAAAAACGAGATGGCCAGTTTCAGCGACGGTTATAGCACTTTGGATAGTCTCAAGGTCTCTCATCTCACCGATCAGAACTACATCGGGATCTTGTCGAAGGATATATTTAAGAGCTTTGGTGAAGGAGTGGGTGTCAGATCCCACTTCACGCTGGTTGATGACAGACTTATCTTGAGGAAACATATATTCAATCGGGTCCTCAACCGTTATTATATGCTCACTCTTTGTTTTGTTGATTCTGTTGATCATGGAAGCGAGCGTAGTCGACTTTCCGCTTCCAGTCTGACCAGTAACCAATACCAAGCCCCTGGGCTTTTCAATGAGCTCTATAATATTTGGCGGTATTCCAAGTTCTTCAGGTTCAGGTATTTTGATCGGTATTGGTCTAAATGCTCCACATACTGAATCCATGGCCCAGAATAAGTTTGCACGAAATCTGGATATTCCTTCTATTTGGAAGGATAGATCGATGGAGCGTTCGGACTCAAATTGCATTACCTGCTCCTGATTGAGGCATTCAAAGCATAGGCTTTTTGTATCATCAGGGGAGAGGGTGGGGTCATCGGTAGCCTGCAAGATGCCATCCTTCCTGATCTGCGGAGGTAGGTTTGTATTTATATGAATATCACTTGCACCATTTTCAACGGCGTATCTCAAAATATCGTTAAGCGTCCTTGTCATAATATTGTCTCCTTATACTCATGCAGAATATCAAATCTATTTTTTGATGTCAGTGATTTTTTGGGTGCCTATCTCACCCTTTCTTTTCATCTCCTCTATTAGAGGGTGGATCTTCAGCTCCAACTTTTCAATTAAATCGTGGTGCTTTGGGGTGTTCCTCAGGTAAATTATTCCATCTTGGTTTGCGAATATCAGTTTCCAATCTGGATTGTACCAAAAATACCTATGCATATGGCGCAAGGGCCATGCCTGATATGAATTGAACACAAGATAGTCGAAGTTATACTTTTTGTCCAAGGTTTCAAAATTTTTGGGATGTCTCAAGGCGTCAATATAGTCGAGAAAGAAGGTGTCACCGTATACAGGGGTTCTTCCATCAATAAACACTTTATCACGCGGCCAACGCTTAAATAGAAAATATGAGCCCACTCCGAGTTCATTGAAGACTTTGCCGTGAATATCATATTTGTCGAGCATATCTACCGCAGCTGGTTTGACTATATGGACGCTCCCGAGCCCTGGGCTGCCCGCCAGATCGCCACCGATGGTCGATGGAACTCCATGTCTCAGAGCTAGCAGCGAAAGCATCCCCACGACTATCAGATTTCCCCAACTGTGCAGATATCCTGCACCCGGCGTGATTGGAATTCTGCGAGCTAATATCTTTAGATTAAAGAAAAGTATGGGTAAATTGGCGATTACAAAGTGGGAAGTGAATCGTTTTCCCTTCAATAGCATCAAGGCTGTGATGATAGTGAGAAGTAGGTGAGAGATTCGTACCGATTTTCTGTTGATGAAATATGATATCAATAACAAAGCAAGTAGCGTTCGTGCTAGTATCTGAGAGATTATACCGTCCAATCGAGGATCTAAGAAAGGCAACCATTCCTGTGTGTACTGCAGAATCGATCCCATTCCCAAGTGACTAAGAGGGAATGTCAGCGTTTCGATGCCATATGGGGTTATCATGCAGGCAATAGTGCATAGAAAACCAACAACCCACAGGTGGTAGATTCGCTTTGTGTTGATTGCCTTGGGGACTTCATCTCCAAGTCTTTTTGAAAAAGCGGCTTGAATCGTTTCACCCAAAGCAAATGCGAAGACCAGTGGTGGCGCTAATAGTCCGCCCGCATGGAGATTTATCCAAATCAGAGTGAGGAATGGGAGCTCCCAGAGGTTTCTTTTATCATCCTTTTCGTAACGATGGAGTTGCAGGATGAAGTATGGCAAGAACATTAGAGTGAAGAGGAAAGGGCGCATCATAACTCTATCTGCAATAGCTGCTAATACTAGGAGTGTACCCCACAGGGCCGCGCTATTCGACTTTGTAAGAAGTTGAGTAGTCTTGAAGATTGATATTGCGATTATAGATGTGAGGAGAAGCTTAATCATTATCAGGGATGTGTTGCCAAAGAGCTGATAGCAGTTCCAGGTGAAGAGTTGAAAAAGCCACTCATGATTCATCCAAGGTTGTCCGGCTGCTGTGTATGAAAAAATATCAAATCGAGGAATGCTCCCGGTGAGATTTATGATTTCACCGGTTTTCAGATGCCACCAGATATCAAAATTTGAGATTTTCGTAAAACCCACTGATGCTACCAGCCCAAAAAGTGCCAGCGGCCAGAAGATTGATGATGGTCGACGATTACGGAGAAAATTCATGAAGGCGACTATATCAGAGGATCGGTTAGCGAGCCATAGCTAAACGGACGAATCCCTGTATTTTCATGTGTTTTGGTTGCTTCACATCATTGACCTTATCATGGTAGGCTGGTAATATGCGGAACCTTGGGGGGGATGCTGGATGGGCGAAGCGACTTTTAAATTATTGGATAACATAGGTCAGGAGCTCGTTGATTCCGGACTTATCAGCGCTGATCAGTTTGCGGTCGTTCAGGAGACGAAAAAAAACCTGGGCGGTGATATCGGTCATATCCTAATTCGAAAAGGCTTTCTGACAAAAGATCAGATACTGGAATTTCTCAGCCAGCGTTTAAACGTACCCTTCGTCACTCTTACCGACTATACGATAGACCCTGATGTCGCAAAGCTTGTCCCTATCAGTCTTGCAAAGAAATATCATTTTATGCCGCTCTTTAAAATCGAGGATACTCTGACAATCGCTATGGCTGATCCTCTCGATGTCTTTGCTATTGATGAGATAAGGGCTGCTTTGAAATGTAGCGTTCAGCCGATGTTGTCATCAGCTGAGGAGATCGATCAGCTTTTGGCGGATAATTATCGAATCCTTGAGGGATCAGTAAAGGGTGCGGAAGAGATTGAGATTATCCAATATGGCAATGAAGGAACCGAGGATGTTGCGGACAAGTTGAAGGAAATCGCTTCCGGATCAAAGATTATATCCGAGGTTAACAGGATAATGTTGACTGCCATCAAAGAGGAAGCGAGCGATATTCATATCGAACCGCTTGAAAATACCGTAAAGGTAAGGAGTAGGATAGATGGTGTCTTAGAGGAACGGCTGATTTTGGCAAAGAAGATGCATCTCCCAATTGTTACACGTATTAAGATCATCGGAGGGATGGATATCGCTGAGCGAAGGGTACCTCAGGATGGTAGGGTGCGTGCCAAAGTAGGTGGAAAAAGAGTAGATATGCGCCTTTCAACATATCCCACAATGCATGGGGAGAAGGTCGTTGTTCGTCTCTTGTCAAGCGGAGAGGTCTATGGGATTGAAACCTTGGGCTTCGATGAATTTCAAAGGAAAACATTTGAAGATATCATTCTCAAACCTTACGGTATCTTTCTAGTCAGTGGGCCTACCGGATCAGGTAAGACCACTACATTATATGCAGCGTTGCAGAGGTTGAACTCTCAGGATCGTAATATTATTTCGATAGAGGATCCGATTGAAAATGAGATTCCCGGTGTCAATCAGGCCCAGGTGAATATCAAGGCAGGGATGACCTTTGCCTCAGCAATGAGGTCCATACTCAGGCAGGATCCCGATGTCATAATGCTAGGCGAGATCAGGGATCAGGAGACAGCAGATATTGCGGTTAGGGCAGCTATTACCGGTCACCTCGTCTTTTCAACGATACATACGAATACGGCGCTTGGTGCAGTAACGAGACTTGAGGATCTTGGTGTGGAACCGTTCATGACTGCATCAGCTTTGGTAGGTATGATGTCACAGCGACTGGTCAGGAAAATATGCAAGCATTGTAAGCATGAGGTAGAACCTGATCCGGTGAAGTTTCAAGCTCTTCAAATTGATGAGAATATAAAAGTGTATAAGGGAAAAGGATGTAAGTATTGTAGAATGAGTGGATATTCTGGAAGACTTGGGTTATTTAGGGTTATCAGGATGTCAGTCGACATCAAACGCATGATAGTTGAAGGTGCCTCTGAAGCTCAGCTGAATGAAGCAGCAAATAAGTTGGGCATTAAGGAGCTGAAAGAGCAGGGTGTGGCTAGAATTATGGATGGGACGACTACTATTGAAGAAGTACTCAGGGTAACTAACGTGGACCTTTAATTATGCCTACATTTCAATATAAAGCACGTGATAAGGATGGGATCTTAATCTCCGGCGAGATTGAGGCGGTTACGGCACAGGAGCTAAAGGATGGTTTGTTCCACGAGGGCCTGATTCCTCTTTCTGTGAAGGAGGTTAGGAGCGGTGCCTTGAAGCTCAACATATCGGGTTTGTTTGATAAGGTTAGACCCGAGGAGATCATGATCTTCACGAGGCAGTTTCATACGCTTTTCAAAGCCGGTGTCAGTATCGATACGATACTTGATACGATGATCAAACAGTTGAGTGGAAGATCGTTGAAGAATGCTCTGGTGAGGGTTAGAGCCGACGTTGCATCCGGTTCAACGCTTGCTCAAGCTTTTGGCAGGCATCCAAAAATTTTCAATGAACTCTACGTCTCCATGCTTTCAGCTGGTGAGGAGGCTGGAATTCTAGAAGAGGTCTTAAGTCATCTGTCGGAATTGTTATCCAAGGATTATGAGATCAAGAAGAACGTCAAGGGTGCAACGCTCTATCCCAAAATAGTTATCACCGTTTTGATCCTAGCTATAGTATTTTTGATGATTTTTGTGGTGCCCAGGTTTGTTGACTTCTATGGCCGCTATGGTGCGGAATTGCCGGTTCCAACTCGTATATTGATAGGTATGAGTTCATTCTTTAGGAATTATTGGTATATCGCTCTTGGTGGTGTAACGATTTTGATTATTCTATATAGGAGGTTTTACAATACTAACGTCGGTCGATTTAAAATAGATAGGTTGCGCCTAAAATTTCCTGTGTTCGGTCCTCTGAACCTTAAAGTTGCCAATGCAAGATTCGGCCATATTCTGGCTGCATTGTATCGAAGCGGTCTTGCTATGCCTCGGAGTTTAGAGGTTGTGGCAAACGTCTTAGATAATGCGGCGGGTTCTTTGGAGGTATTGAAGGTGAGGGATGAAATTCAGAGAGGATCAACACTTTCTGAGGCTTTGTCGAGGCAGACTTATTTTTCTCCCGTTATCGTTGAGACTACAGCTGTGGGAGAGCGGGCAGGCGCCCTTGATGAGATGTTAGCTACGGTTGCAGAGCATTTTGATGCTGAGGTTACTCATACAATAAAAAATCTTACAACTTTACTTGAACCTCTCCTCTTAGTTGGTATATTCGGTTTTGTTGCGCTGTTGGCGTTGGCAATATTTCTTCCAATATGGAATATGTCTGAGGTTATTAGTGGTGGTTAATTGAATGTCCAATTATAGTTTATGAGGTTAAATCATGCCTAAGAAAAAACGTTCGCCATTTGAGATTTTTGTAATTACTGTTCTTGTGATTTTATGTCTTTCTCTCGGAGTTGGTATCTTTGCGGGAAGGACGAGGGTCCAGAAGGGAAGGCTTCTCATGCAGGAACTTTCGATGCTTCGTTCATCGATCTCGCTTTATAGTGTGTTAAATAGTAAGTTGCCCAAGAGCCTTGATGAACTTAAGAACTCCACATATACGATAGACGATGTTCAAAAACCCTACATTGAATTCTTTAATGATACGAATCAGGATCTGATCGATCCTTTTGGGAAACCTTATTCATATAACCCTAAGAAGGGGTGGGTGAGTTCCGCTTCAGAGGGGTATGAGAGATGGTGAGTGTTGTTTAATAGGAGGATATATTTATGAGAAGAAAGTATGAACGGGTAGCGCTGATAGTGATTGCAATCTTGACCATGGCGATCATGGGTGTGGCTATATACTTTGAAAGACAGTTGTCTAATCAAAAGGCAATGTTCTATCAGCTTCAAGCCTTGCGCACCTCAGTCAATCTATACAAAGCTATAAACAAAAAGAACCCGAAGACACTTGAAGCTCTTGTTAATGAGGACTTTAAGTTTCCAAATGAGGAGGTTCCACGCAAATATCTGCAGAGTCCTCCAATGGATGCCAGTGGCAGGGGGGTTGATCCTTTTGGCGATCCGTACATGTATGATTCGAAGACTGCTTGGATCAGAAGTTCTACTATGGGATATGAGTATTGGTAGTTGAAATATAAGGCTATTTTAAGCTGGGTAACGGACTAGACAATTACGCTCAGTAGGAATATAATATAGGGGTGAGTTAGTATTTTAGAAATAATATAAATTACAGATAATTAAACGAATATTTCAACATTCAAGAAAAGGGGGGAGTATGAATCGCAAAGGTTTTACATTAATCGAATTAATCCTAGTCATCGCCATTTTGGGTATCCTCGCAATCTCCGCGCTGCCAAGATTCCTAGATCTGTCTACGTCAGCCGAACACGCATCCAGGGATGGTGTCATCGGTGCTGTGCGCTCAGGAATCGCTCTGTATAGAGCCAATGACATGGTGACAAACGGTGGGGCTGGTTCTTATCCTGCTACCTTGGGCACTAACTCTACTCCTGCTGCCTGTACAGCCTGCTTTGACACAGTATTGTCAAATGGCATTGCCGATGCTAGTTGGACCAAAGCTGGTACCGCCTATTCATTTAACGATGGCGCTGCTACTGTTACCTACAACTATAATGCTACTAACGGCACATTTGAGTGATGGTGAGGACGGAACTGCGTATTTTGCTTGAATACAATTCTTTAGGGTGATTGAGGGGTCGGAAAGTGGCGTGCTTTTCGGCCCTTTTTATTGGGGGATATATGTTAGCGCGAGCCTTTACACTTCTGGAAATTTTGTTGGTGATGGGTATGCTATCCGTAATTTCCCTCATATTTATATCGTATTCAGGAGACGTAGGTAATGTCTCAGTGGATGCACTATCCAGAAAAATTCAATCAGACATTCGTTTTGCACAACAACTGGCAACCTCTACTGGTGTGTCGCATGGTGTGCAGTTCACTGCTTCCGGAAACTATATAGTTTACGAGAACACTCCATCTACGCCAGCGACTGACCCCTTTGATAGGGGACCGATGGTGGAAGATTTAGAGGAATATGGCGATATTACGATTGGTAGTAATTATACGGTTGAGTTTAATAAAGTGGGTAAACCAACAACGGGTGGTGGTGGAAATGTGGAGGTTGTAGCAGACAGCGGGGCTGCAAGGACGATATATGTTATCGAAAATACTGGAGCGGTAATTGTAGATATTCTCGATTATGGTAGTGGTTGTGGGTGTCACATCTGTTTGGAGGAGTAATGAGATCCATCAGACAAAAGGGTTTTACAATTATAGAGCTGCTCCTTGCAGTCGTCATCATCTCCACTGGATTGGTCGGTATCATGTCTCTATTTGATAACGCCACGCGCGGTGCTATGCAGCTGGATCTCAATGTTATTGCAGCCAACCTCGCTCACGAGAAGTTGGAGGAGATTGTCCTGGATAAAGTTACAAACGGATATGCGACCCTTAGCGATGCTTCATATTCCTTTGAAAATCCTGTGACCGATTTCAATGCATATACCAGAAATGTGACTATCACAGAGGTCGATCCGCAGGATTTGTCAACCACGCAAGCAGGTTCCGGCTATAAAAGGGTTGATGTTACAGTAAGTTGGGGAAATGGATTTGTAATGATTCCGACTGTGTTGTCGAATTATTGATGGTGATAATTATGTACCGATTTTTAAAACAAAAGGGTTTTACTTTTGTGGAGACAGTTCTTGCCATTGTGGTCGTGAGCGTCGTGGCTGGCGTTGCAGCCAAGGTGTTGTTGTCAGGACTGGATGTTTACGGTCTAATCGTAAACCGACATGATGTATCACAAAATGTGAGGTTGGCCATGGAGCGTATGGTCGACGAGATTGTTTTGATTGAAACTGGTGATATCACTTGGATGGCTAACACTCGTTTTTCGTTTAGGGACATCGATAATATCGGTACCAACTTTAAGAGGGATACCGTCAGTAAAAATGGCTCTACGGTAGCGTGTATAAAGAGGGATGACGATTATCTGGGCTATTTGGGAATGACTTCTGCTGGTGGGTATTTTGATTTTGATTATCTGAAGGATGATGGAACTAGCACTATATGGTTTTGGCAACTCAGAAGAATTAATATTGATGTGAGGGTTGATGGTGTAGGGGGGGCTGGAAGTATACGCCTTAGAACCAATGTGTATCCACGTAATTTTATGTACAGCAACTTTGAGTAAGAATTATGAGGAAAATTTATATCAAAGCTCTGATGAATGAAAGAGGGATATCAATTATCGGCACGATATTCACTCTTATCATCCTGGGTGTGTTAGGTACGGCCCTCGTGGCTATGGTCTCTATGGATCAGGAATCCAGAATGAGAAGTATAAAGAGGGAATATTCTTTCTATGCAGTGCAGGCCGGTTTCGAATATGCGCTTAGAGAGATCAAGGAGGGTGGATATCCGTTGGCGCAGAACAAGGCGTTGGATGATGCTAGCTTCACCAATGCATTGGATTGTGCTTCTAGAAAAATAACGGTTGTTGGCAGTTCTGATGATACATCTAAAACCCATTCGATTACCACTAGTCAGGTGTCCTCCGACTGTCTTACGATAAACACAGCCGGTGCTTCTGTGGGTGGCGCTTCCGGTAACGAGATCCATGGCCTAGTTCTTACAAAAACGTGTTTAAATGCAGTGACTGTCGATCAGATAACTCTCGTATGGACTCCGGAAGCTGGTGAGACGGTTAGGCTTGTAAGAATAGGTGGGGTTGACGTATATGACGATTTTACCGGTGTCGCTTCCGGTGTTCCGGTGGATATCACAGATACGAAAATTACTGGTAGTTCATCGATTGATTATATTAGATTTTCATCAGGTATATCTGGCACATCCGTCACGATGACTTGTACGATGAGTGATTCATGCACCAAGAGCGCAACTTTTAACTTGCCTTAACTTGACTTAGGGGAAGTGTGTCAGGATGGCTTTGGGAAAACACAAGTTTGTAGAACTACATAGGGGAGGTTTCACCGTTTTGGAATTGGTGATAACGATCTCCCTTTTAGTGATTCTTTCCACTGCTGCTATGGTGGGAATCAGTGTTACAGGTACTGAAATTGATTCAGTTTCGAAGATACTTAGGTCTAATATCCAGTATGCTCAAGATATGGCCATGACGAACGGTTCAAGCTATGGGATGAGGTCTATTGACAGTACGAGTTACGAGATATTCGATGGAACGCCGGGAACTCCAGCTGTGAGTCCGCTTACCAATAATGACCTGGTGGTTGATATGTCGCCAGTACAGTTTTTCGGTTCTGTGACGACAATCACATTTGATTCTAACGGAATTCCCGATAATTCAGCGAACGAGACGATCCAATTGACTGAAGGGGATCATTCGAGAACCCTGACGGTGAGTTCTGATACAGGTGTAGTTGATCTATCGAATCCATAAGGGATGGTGTTTTATGAGTAGAGGAAAGGTCAGAGGATTTACCTTAATAGAGGCTGTGCTGATAATGGCTGTTGTAGGGTCGGCCTTTTTCGGCTTTGGTTATCTCTTCGGTAATTTGGATCAGGAAGCTTTGACAGCTGACCTCAGCGTACTTGCTACGAAGCTGGCTCGCGAGAAGATAGAAGAAGTTTTTCAGACTAAGGCTGATGGTGGTGCTGGTGGTTATGCTCTAGTTGTAGATGAGGGTTCAGCGACTGTGACTAGCGGCGCTTGGTCTTTTAGTAGGACAGTGGATACGACATATGTAAGCCCGGGCGACTTTTCACCATCGCTAATTGATACCGGATATAAAAAGGTCGAGGTTGTTGTCTCGTGGGGTGTCGATGCAGGGGAGTCTGTAACTCTTACGAGTATGGTGACTGATATGGTTCCATCGGCTGTAGCTGGTGCTGGTGGTTTTACACCGTGCCCGTAGCCAGTCTGGAGTTCTAATGATTGTATCGAATGAAAAACGCGGATTTACATTGGTGGAATTGATTCTTTCAATTCTCATCATATCTGCGATTTTTGTGGTGATGGCGCAGATACTCACTACGGGTCTTGATTCATATAGGTTGGTAGTAAATAGACGTGAGGCATTGCAGGGGGTAAGGCTTGCTGTCAATATGATGGAAGGGGAGCTTCAAACCATAGCCGATCCTGCGACCGAGATAGGTTCGATAACATCGACATCGATGCAATTTACGAATGCAGGGGGGCAAAGTGTAACTTATTCAATATCCGGTTCAGACCTCCTCCGTAATTCAAAAGTTCTAGCGAACAACGTAGGCGCGGCAAGCGGATTTAGTTATTACACTAGTGGTGGTTCGACAACTACCGATCCAGCTCAGGTATATAGGATCGATATCGTAGTAGAAGTCGATGCGGAGGAAGCACAGTTCGGAAGTGTGGAGGCGCATGCAGGTGTTTTCTTGAGGAATAGGTATTATGATTCGTATACAAAAAATTAGACGGCGCTATTTGGGCGATAGAGGTGTAGGGATTGTAGCGGTCCTTATGATCGTAGTCGTTCTGGGGCTGATGGGCGGTGTTGTGACACATTTTGTTGCGACCGGTGCTGTATCCAAAACAAACGATCTCGTGCGTGAGCAGGCCTTTGATCTGACGAATGCGGGTTTTGAGTATGCGCTAAAAAGGCTTGATGATGGTGTTGATCCTGACGGTGAAACGAAGAGTCTGGGTAGCGGTGAATTTACGGTTGGATATGATGATGGAACCGGTGTTATCTCAATATCGTCGAATGTGAGTGCAATGTATGGAAGTGCTAGTCCATCATATTCAATTCAGGGTCCAACATCAGGTGGAAGTATGGCTGACTGTCTTATTGTTGATACGACTGGTGCGGTATATGCAAACAGCAATACGGAATTAGAGGGTATAACACTTCAAAACACATGCACTACTGACATAAATGTCTCCGGTCTGACTGCAAGTTGGTCTCCTGACGGTGGAGAACAGATGAACAGAATTAGAATTGATGGTGCTACGAAATACATTTCTCCACCTACCGCAAGCTCAGGAACACCTGTACCATTATCTGGAGATGGTGCTACTATATCATCGTGCAGCACTGATCCCATAACGGATATACGCTGGGATAGCAGTGTGTATGGAAAGAACTTCACACTGCTTTTCAATATGGATGACGGCACCAGCAAGTCTGCGTTCGTTCAAATGGCCACTGGGGATGAGGCTGCATGTTTGAATGTCGATACTTCGAGTGCCTATGTAAACGAAGCCGGTGACAAACAGTTGCTGGGCATTACAATAGAAAATTCCTGTGCCGCACCTCAGACAATTACTATCGAAGAGATGACTGTAAGCTGGTCTCCAACTACGCCAGTGAGTCAGATGAATAGAATTAGAATTGAAGGCAGTAATAAGTGGACTGGATCTGCAAATAGTGGTGTAACTGTTACATTGACGAACCAACCTCAGATCTCAGGTGAAAGTACAGTCCCTCAGGATAATATACGTTGGAAGAAAAATATGTTGGGAAGAAACTTTACTATTGTTTACGGGATGGCCGATGGTACATCGAAGACTGTGAATATTAACTTATATGCGACAAATATGTGCGATTCATGTCTCAACGTCAATACGGCGGGTGCTGTTGTTGGTGGCGGTGGAAATAAACAGCTTCAGAACGTTGTACTTCAGAATGCATGTCCCCTAAAGATAATCGTATCGACAATACGCAGTTACTGGAGCGGGTCGGGTAAGAAGAAGTCGAAACAGATATACGTTGATGGCACGAGGGTTTATAATACAAAACGAAACTCTGGCCAGTTAGCGGACGTTAATGATTTTGAAATAGGCGGAAGTTCAACCTCAACGATAAATAACTATCAGTTCGATAAGGATATGAGAGGTTTTAGTTTTAGACATGATTTTCAGTGTTTCGACGGCACTAGTCAAACAGGTTCATACTATTCACCTTAATCCAGTAATCACCTGAATTTACTTCATTTTTCTTTGCCATTCCCAAGCAAAGTCGTTATAATGCGATCCAAGGGGGTGGTGTATGTACCTGGATTTCTTTGGTTTTAAAGAACGCCCATTTTCAATAACTCCAGATGTTCAGTACCTGTACATGAGCAAGCAGCATGAGCAGGCACTGGATACGATATTATACGGCATAAAGAATAGGCTCGGTTTTTCAATGCTGAGTGGTGAGGTGGGTACAGGAAAGACCCTGCTGACAAGGGCCTTGATGGGGCGTCTTGACGATAATGTTGAGACTTCTCTTTTGGTCAACCCGCTTTTATCCGTGCCGGAGCTTTTAAGGGCGATCAATAAAGATTTTGGTATTAATATCAGATACAACTCTCCACAGAAGCAGATTGATGCTTTGAATGAATTTCTCATCGGAATTGCTAAGGATGGTAAAAATGCGGTAGTCGTTATCGATGAAGCCCAAAATCTTTCGATGGAGGCATTGGAAACGATTCGTATGCTGACAAATCTTGAGACCGATACCACGAAGCTTCTACAGATATTGCTCGTTGGTCAACCTGAGTTGTTGAAGAAGTTGAGATCCCACGAGCTGCGTCAGTTGGAACAGAGGATTACAGCGAGATATCATCTTCGTGCTTTGTCACAGTTGGAGATGATACGTTATATCAATCATAGGGTATTCGTTGCAGGTGGGGGTGGAAAGGTTTTTATAGATCCAAAATCGTATAAATTGATTTATAAAGAAACAAAGGGCTTTCCACGATTGATCAATGTGGTTTGTGATAAAGCTCTTATGGCGGCCTTTGTTCAGGAAAGCCATGTCATCAATCGTAATGAAGTTAGGGCTGCAATTATGGATTGGAGGGGAAGGGAGGATCAATCCTCTCCATGGGATTACTTTAAGCGCCTGATTTTCTCGTCTTAAGTTCTGGCTAGGGGGGAGTTAAATGTCATTGATTCATGATGCGCTGAAAAAAGCGCAGCAGGAGCAGAGATCAGAGTTGGGTAGCGGCGTTACATCTATGGAAGAATCCCATGAGATGGTGAAGAAGGGTGTTCCTAAACGAACTATAGTATTGGCTGTCATTCTCATAACATCACTCATCATTTTTGCATACCTCAGATTCAAGCCAAAGCCTGATGAATCGTCTGCTAGTGCACCCGTTCCGAAGACCGCCGATAGTGCCGAGGATATGGATAAGGGGGATGTTGGAATGCTGAAGGAGAGGGCTGTAGAAGCTTATAAGTCTGGAGATATGAGCGCAGCATGGTCCAACTTCTCTACAGCGACGAATCTAGATCCTCAAGATCCTGAGCTGTGGAATAATCTTGGGTTGGTTGCAAAAAAGAGGGGAAATATAGAAGAAGCCAGGAAGGATTATGATAAGGCACTTGCATTAAAACCTGAATATCCAGAAGCTCTAAACAACCTTGCGATATTGGAGATGGAGGGTGGAAACAATACAAATGCTATAGACCTGTTAAATAAGGCATTGACTCTATCACCTGCATATCCGGAGGCAAACTTTAACTTAGCCTTCCTGTACGATGGAAAGGGAAATAAGGAGAAGGCTGCCGAATATTATAAGCGTTTTCTAGAAGTTGGTGGAGGTTACTCCAGCAATATTATCGATGAAGTTAGGGATCATCTCATGGAGATCGAAAAATAGTGAAGATAGGCACAGAGGATATACAGAAAATAAAGAAGAAGATTCTAGCCTTGATGGAGAAGCGGCCGGAACGTATTGGAATTCACATCGAAGGTGAGATGGCTAGAATTGTAAAGCTGGTTAAGAAGGATGAGGACACTCTAAAACTTGGAGCCTTTGAGGATGTTCCCTTCTCATTGATTGATCAGTCTCTTGAACAACAGAAAAACTTTTTAAAAGCTGTAAATCAAGTGGGTTCGGGATTGCAGAAGGTCGCTGTTAATATTGAGGACCCCAGCCTCAGGATACGCAGGATGGTCTTTGCTAAGATGCCTGAGGCTGATCTCTTGGAAGCGATTCGTTGGAACTTCAGGGAACATATCGAGGTGCCGATTGAGGAGTACGTCGTAGGTTATACAGCTCTTAGAGGAACGATCGATGATAACAAAAGGGCTATAATAGGCTACGGTGTAGCTAAGAAGGCAATTGATGACTATCAGGAAAGATTTAAGGTCTTGGGCTTGAAGCCAGTGTCATTGGAACCTATATCATCCTCCCTTTTAGCTTCATTCTATACTAACGGTATATTGAACGACGACGGATATCACGTGTGCATATACTTTGGTGAGACGATGGCTAGCTTCGTAGTTATGAAGCATGATGAACTACTTTTTTCACGTCCCCTTGCTGGTCTCTGCCAGGATATGCTCAAGAAGAACATGATTCGTGATATTGGTGTTACAAAGGAGAGCTTGGATGAGATGTTTGGTAGCTGGCTTAAGAAGGCAAGGGATGTAGAGGTAGATGAGCCGACGCCAGTTGAGCCTGATATGAGTATTCAGAGTAAGTTCGATGGTAGCATGCGTCACTGTTTCAGCAACTTGGTTATCGAGGTTCAAAGATCTATAGATGCATTTTGTATTCAGTACGATGTGGAACGAATCGACTGTATTCATGTCTGCGGTATAGGGACATATTATCCTGGGATGGTGAAGCATATAGAGAAAACCCTAGGTATTAGAACTGAGGCATTTAACTCATTTGCCAATTTGATGGATGAATCCCTTCTGAAGGGGGATTATATAGAGAAGGCCCCTTTATTTGCTGTAGCTGTGGGTTTAGCGTTGTCATGAGAACATTATGAATAGGGAACTTGCAAGTACACAGAGGATGAATTTCTTACAGCATAGTCGCGGCGCTATTACCTATAGGACTATGCTGTTGGCACTGGCCCTATGGTGTGCTTTTTTACTTTTTATATACGGTATTCAGTATTCGAGGCAGCTCTATATTAACCATGAGCTGAAGACCATAAAAGAGAGGTCTACGCAGTTGGAAGGGCAGAAACAGCAACACTTGGATAAGATACAGAAGATCAGCAAGAGGAGAATAGGTATTTCAGCGAAGGAGGGCGTCTCCACTATCATTCAAAACAGGCCAAGGTGGTCTAAGGTTTTAGGAAATCTGACGAAGAGTCTTCCACGGCAGGTATGGTTGGATTCTATAGTTGTTGTGAAGGATGAAGATGGTATCGATAAACTAGAGATCTTTGGAAAGGCGAAGACCCAGAGGGCGCTTACCACCTTTATAATGCGTGTTGAGTCAGGTGGTATGTTCAATGGAACTTCACTTATAAGCTCTAAATCTATCGATAAGGATGGTTTGTTGAATTATGAGATCGTTACTTATCCTACTTCATTTGGTTTGTAAAAATGGCAGATATAAAAAAAATAAAAAACGTTCTTGGTAAAGAGGCGAATTCCAGGGAAAAAATACTTTTCCTTGCTATTCTCGTAGTGATGCTTGTTCTCTTTTTGGACCATCTTTGGCAACCAAGGACTAAGAAGATCAATATGTTGAAGATTGACCTCAAAAATGTTCAGCTCCAGATCGATGCTGTTCAGAAACTTATAGATGCCACCAGGACTCAAATTTCTAAACTACCTGACAAACCTTCTAAGAATACGGAGATTGATCCATATGTGAAGAAGGTTCTGGAAAGACGAATCGTAGATTTCACTGAAGAAATAAACTCAACTGCGGATATGTTGGCAGGTAGAAAAATTGCCTCAAAGGTCGAAGTGATTAAAGTGGAGGTTGGGGATAGGAAAGAGGAAAAGAACTTTACTCAAGTTCCCATCAGGATTGAACTGCGTGGTAGATATACAGCTATACGAGATTATTTAAAGGCCTTGGAGAATATAGGTCGATCGCTAATAGTGAATAAGTTTTCTTTAAAGCGGGATAAGGGTAAATCGACAATGCTGAATGTAACGGTGGATACTACACTTTTAATCCCTAAGGGTTAATCGAGGATGAAAGGGACGGATATGCGATATAAAAAGCTGTCATTCCTTATGTTGATCGTATTGATGGGCATTTTATCTGTAAAGCCTTCCTTTGCTCAATCTCTATCGGATTTTCAATGGGATAAGTTTGTGGGGAAGACGAGTCAGAAAGAGGTGCAATCACATACCGATCCATTTAGCAGTGGGGTTTCATCTGCTAATGACCTTTCAATTGAGGAATTACAGTTGTCGGGCATAGTTTTTAGGGATGAAAATGATGCATATGCACTAATCAGTGGCTATCTCGTGAGCCCTGGGGATAGAATCGCCGGATATCGTGTAGATTTGATTGAAAAAGACAAGGTGCAAT
>JABGOS010000016.1 GCA_018645265.1 Deltaproteobacteria bacterium | reverse complement strand
AGCCTTTTCGTATGCCTTTATAGCCTTATCATGTTCGCCGAGCGCCATGTAGGTGTTCGCCAATTCATATCGTGCACTGAATGAGCTCTTATCCTTGTCGACTCGATCCAGGAGGGCTGCGAGCCTAGCCTTTGCTTCAGCGCGTTCTTCAGTGCTACCGGGAATCATCTTTCCAAAATAAATACGGGGATCTGAACTACTTATAAAGTAACCTAGTGCAATCGCGGCGATGGCTATGCCCAGCATAATTATAATTATTTTTATGGCTGGATTTGGTTTATTATTCGACATCATTCCCCCTGGTTTGGTGATTCCGTATATATTATTGATTAATTGGCATAAAATCCAATTAAATCGATGTGAGGCGAGAGCGTGCCAGGGTCAGCCTATTGGTCAATTGATAGTCTGGGTGAGTTAATTCTATCGGATATAAATCTATCGCTGTTGGTCGGTCCACCGAAAATCGTGGGGGTTCATAAAATAGTAATTTTGTTCGCGTTCGCGTTCCCTTTGTTTGGATCTCTGGATGCGTTCCTGTTGCGTGAGGTTTTGTTGCGCAGCAGTATTAGTGCGGTAGCTTTCACTCTGGACGTTTATGCGGCCGCTGTATGGTTGAATTCGCTCAGGACGAGGTTCCCATTGGGCGATGGCGGTTGACGATATGAGTAGAATGCCTACAGCGAGTGACAGGACTATGGCATAAATGGATCGACGCATATTTCCCCCCTTTTCAGGCAGTGTAAAATTCTGCAAGGGGAGTGCCATATCTTTAAGTAGTAACACCTTTAAATATAAGGGGATTTTAACGGTATGCACAAGAAACAGCGCTCATATTTTGACAATCGTCAATGTGTTGACTGTCATCTGTATTGTCGCCTACTTCACAATATTCACATCCAACGGTTTGAGCATGTCTATATGCACATCGCGCTGTGGGAACGGAATTTCTAGGCCAGCAGAATTGAAGGCGTCGTTTATCTCCAGGTGAAGCTTATTGATTGCAGTCATCCTATTGCTGCTTTGAGCATAGGTACGAAGTTTGAAATCGAGGCTGTTATCACCGAATCCAACAAAAATTACGCTCGTTGACGGTTCGTTGAGTGTAAGTTCATTATCCTTTGCGACCTTGAGCAGAACCTCCTCCGCCTTTCTCGCATCTGATCCGTAAGCGATACCTATAGGTATGACAATTCTTACAACCTGATCGGAGAGCGTCCAGTTTGTGATATTTGTCGTCAGAAGTGATTTGTTAGGTACGAGCACTTCCTTGTTATCCCAGTCGGTAATGGTCGTTGCACGAATCTGGATTTTTGTAACCTTACCTTCAACGCCACCTACCGCTATTGTATCACCTATGCTTATCGGGCGCTCGAAGAGGATGATGATTCCGGATACGAAGTTTGCCACGATCTCCTGCAATCCGAAGCCTAGGCCAACTGTCAATGCCGCGACAAGCCACTGAAATTTTGACCAACCGATACCTATTGAATCAAGGGCTAGGGTGGCACCAATCACGGTTATGATATATTTGATGATGAGTGTTGTCGCATGCTGTGTTCCTGGATTCACCTTAAGTCTTTTAAAGAAGACGATATTGAGAAAGCCGAATAGATTTTTAGCAACCAGATATGTAGCCGCCAGAATTACAATGCACATCAAAAAATGTCCAAGTGTGGTCGATTTTATTATCGGGCTTTGTGTGACATCGATGCCAGCCTGATAGGTCCAGAGAACGATATGATTTAGAAACTCTATGATGGGAATATCATTTGACCATATTCTATATAATCCTACAAATGTGATTATCGCCATTGCGAGGCTAATGAGCATCGAGGTCTGTCTGTTCGTTTTCTCCTCCGATTCGTCTCTATCCCCAAGGTTGAGTTTATGTGTAGCGACGTTGGTCCAACGATTGAGGAAGGCTTTTATGAATATCAGGATACCGAGAAATGCTATGGTCGATATGAAATCCACGCTCAATAAAAAACCGGTTCTGTAATATCCTAAAAAGGCTATGGCTATGAGCGATGCAGGTATGACAATTGCCAATGGTAACCATATCTTCCTTGTCTTTAAGAGTAAGTTAGAGCTGCAGTTTGAGAGATAGGAAAAGATGGCGCTGCCAGGTTTGGTAATAGGGATGAGAATAATTGCTAGGAGGATCATTTCTAGAATAAAGATCATCCTCCCAAGGGATCCGCGCACGGGCACACTGAATCCATTGTTTATCAACAATAATAGGAAAATAAGTGGTGCGATTAGGACCATGCACCACCACGCGAACTTTCTAAATGGGCGACATGTTAACTCCGGCCATTCAAAGTGGATCTGTCCCAGGCCTGAAGGACGGAGTATCGTGCGTGCAAGACCTGCAATAAATAGTATATTTGCAAATGTATAGAGCGAGAGCGTTATCGATTTTGTGAATTCATGACAGCCCGGAACGTGGGATAGTAGGCTTGCACCAACCGCTATAAAGAGGGGAAAGAGACCAGCCACCAACACCGCCATAACGAGACCTTTCAGTGTGGCGAGCATTGAAGTGGATTTGCTCTCCTCAAGTTTTCGACTCATGGCTTTAAGAAAACTATTTCGCCTTACACGAAATATTATCCAGCCTATGAATATCAGTAGGACGAGGCCCCACTGAAACCAGTCGCGCCTTAAGGAATTTGCGATATCGTTGCTGAGCCCGCTCCACTTAACAGGATCGAAGAAGCGGAGAAGCGCTTGGCCAATAAAGGAGGTGTCCTCCACCCCGAATGACTGATTGCTGCGAGCCCATAAGAGATTCACATTGATAAAATCGATGGATTTCCTTGCCTCCAGCTTGATGGCACGTTCAGCGTAACTCTGATCGCCAAGAATCGTTAGATATTGCGCGTTAGCCGCCCTTAAATCATCGATGAAACGCTGTCCTTCACTAAGTGCCTTCTGCATCATCTTTGTAGTAGATGCTTTATCCGCAGGTTGTAGATCCATGACATCGATATGTGCAGCTATGGTATCAACGTTAAGGTTGTCGACGAACTCTTCCATACCCTCGAGCCTCAGTTCATCTTCGTTTACCCGTCTGATCTCAGCTCTTCTTTGGACTGCAGAACTTTTTGGAAGCTCAAGTTTTATAAGTGCTAGGCGTCGTTTCTGTAATAGAGCTGCAACAGCTGGGGTAAGTCCCATGGATTCTACTCTCTCCTTAGTCTTATCGAAGTTCCCCCTTATCAGATGAAGTCTTTCTTCCAGGGTGGTATTCGCTTTTTTGGCGAGCTCATATTTTTCGGATATACTTATGATCTTCTGTATGACATCGACGTTTTGATCTGCGAGATCACGCATTGCAAGCGGCCACTCCTCCTTATCCGCTAGTGTCTTAACCTTTTCCGCCTCCTTCAGCTTCCCGATGTAGTTAATTGTGGATTTTGTAGGCCCAACCACCTGTTTTTTGGCTGCTATAGGTTTTGCATCCTGATGCTCGACGTCAGTCGCTTTGGGTGTGATATTTAGGCCGAGAGGGGCTGTCCCCTGACAATAGCCAGCGGTCTGTATTGATAAAATTGTAGCTATGATCGAAAGAATAATAAACTTTTTCATAATTGTACGCCTTTCCTATATTTCACTATTAGATATATTTTGAGAAGCGGAATACTATCAGATAGGGTTGGTTCGATCAATGCCTAGAAAAAAGCGGCCTGCGAGGTGTAGGTGTTATGTAGTTTTCTCAGAAGGAAAAAAATGTTACTTGTCGAACTCAATTTAATGAGGGAGGGGAAATGCTGAACAGTTCATTCGGTAGGGGTAAGAACCTTTGCATCATTTATATCGTAGTTGCGTTTATAATCAGTTTCACAGTTAGTTGCAGCGGCAGTGGTAGTGGAGATCCTTTTACGATTGTCGTTTTTTCGGATGTTCATTTTAACCCTTTT
>JABGOS010000017.1 GCA_018645265.1 Deltaproteobacteria bacterium | reverse complement strand
AACTTGCAAATAGAGGAACCTTTGAAAGGTAGTTTCCCAGAGGGGTTACTTCACAAACTGCTGCCATAGAATCAAAGGATGTGAAGATCTCTACAACCTCATCGAATATTTCCTCATCTTGGATGTAGACTTGCACTAGATCGTACTCCACTTCTTGTTTTGTATTATCAACGACACAAGTTTCACTCTCAAGAATTTGTAATATCTTCTCTGGGGAATCAGCTGACACAACCTCTGTTACGTTGTCTTGATTTCTGAATATGCATGATATTTCTGAAAGCAGACGAACATAACCCTGATTGTCGTCCTTTGGACCAACAATTGCCACAGCAAGCACTACAGGATTACCATCCATGGCTTCATATTCGACCCCTCCAGGAAAGGTTGCGAGACATACAACAAACTGATCGACATCATCCAATTTACAATGCGGGATGGCAATTCCATGACCTATTCCAGTAGTGCCGAGAGCTTCCCTCTCCTCAAACAACGACTGCAATGCCTCTGCCGACATGTGTTTTAACTTCTCATGCTTCAGAACTGCACTGGAGATAGTAGAAATCACCTCACTCTTTGTTTTTGCATCGTTCCCGTTCAACACCAACGCCTTATCCAAAAAATCTAAAAGAGACATACCCCTCCTCCTTGTCATAACGATATCGTTAAGTTGAGATCAGCTTTTGCAAGTTCAGACATAACATCCTTGACACTCATCGCTTGTCGCAAACTACTGATAACACCCTCATTTCTTAACAGAAATGATATTTTTGCCATCAATCTAAGATGGACGACCTCCGATGGACTTACACAGAGCGCAAATATATAGGTTGGTTCACCATCCAATGAATCGAAGTCGACACCTTCTTTACATATGCCCAAAACTATTGAAGGTCTGACACCCCTTAATCCCTTCGGATCACGCACATGAGGCAATGCTATTCCATGACCAACCGCAGTCGAGACCATAGCTTCACGTTCGAGTAACTTCATAATAAAATTTTCTTTGTTTGCGAGAATCTCTTGAGAGGCGAGCGGCGCGACTAATCGTGTTAATATTTCTTCTTTAGAACCAGGCTTCAGATCAACTATGATACGCTCAGGTGGCACAAGCCGACTGATTGGAATCAGCTTCTCTCCTGTTGCAATGATACTAACCAGATCATCCTGCTTTGCGCTTTGCATCTTCATCATCAACCAATCGTCGATAAATGCTTTTATAAAACGCCACTGATTAGAAACTTTGATAGCTGGCATTTCATCCGCCCGCACCATCCGGCTAACCGTCTTCTCAGACACCTTAAGATAATTAGCAATCTCGCTTAAGGTCATCACCTCGTCGTGCGAATCGTTTCCTCTGACCTCCATCTAGCACCCCTCTTCAATGTCCCCTATTGTACCATAATGTCCTTTACTGGAAGGCTATGTCCACTACATGATATCTGGAGGTGAGTCAAGCTTTTAGATTTAAACCAATAGAATCAGCCAGATATAGAAAAACAGCTTTCGGAGATTGATCAACGCCCAAAAAGTGTCGGACACTTTTTGCACATCACGGAATCCTAAAATCGTCCGCGTCCTCTTTTAGAAAAAAGGCATACATGGTTTCGGGCACACTGCCGTTATGCTTGATCGTAACGATACCGGTCTTTCGCTCGCTTCCTAGGATCAAATGAGATATCCACGCTGATTGATTCTCGGTGGTCATTTTAGGCTTCGGGGTGATTTTTAAATAAAAATACTCCACCCTCCCCCACGAGGTCTCAGCCTTAACCTCTATATCAAACGTAAAACGTCTATAAAAACGGCAAACATCACTCTTGCAAGATTGTTGCCTCTGGATATGCTTCTCCAGACTCGCCTTCCTTCTTTCGGCATGAGCCTTGGTCCTTGGTGGGGCTACCGGATATCTTTTCTCCGCAATGAACTCATCTTTAGGCACAGCAATTCCTCCCATCGATGCATCAGAAGGAAGTATCTGGCCTACAAATCCGATTATTGGTCTAAAGTTTGAAATCAGCACCATACTATAATCTCTCCAGATGGCTTATCGGAGCTTAAGATAAAATTGTTGCTAAAAAAGGTGTCGGACACTTTTCATCATAAACGATTATCTAGACTGACCGGAACCAAAAGGTCTGCTGCAACCGGCTCTGGGGCATTGGTCGTACCCTCAAACAAAAAACCACGTTTTTTAGTTTGCTACAGAAGCCGTGACATCGGTTTAAAAACCAAAGAAAAACAAAACAATTTCAACTGCTATAAGAATGATAATTGTCCACTCCAGCATGTTCGAATAACGATGCTGAAGAAGATCCGCTATAAGCTCTAAATTTTCCTGTATCATTCTGAGCTTGTAATCCAGGGTCTTGTAGCGATCCCTGATCTCAAACATCTCACTCGCCTCCCGATGAAGCATATCAAGAACCGGATCCTCCCAAGTCTCATCTGGTTTATCGAGAAAATAGAGCGAAGAAACGAGCCTCTCCTTAGTCGTTATGCACCTTCCAATAAATTTTTTGATATTTTTTGAGCTCCTGGCGAGCCTGCCCTTGGCCTGAAGGTCACCGCCGACCTCTTTAACTCTGGCCAACATCCCATCAACCCTGTTCTCGAAGTACTCGAGTGTCGTGGATTGACCAAGGACAAGGGCTAAAATATCGAGTTTCTCAACCGTGATTTTATCAAACAGGACAGAATGAAAACCAACCCTACTCCTCTCACCTTCTCCTATCTCAGCAAAATAGTCCTCACTTATCTGAGTCTCGCGATCTAAATCGAGAAAGCTGTTTATTTTTTCAAGTATCTCTTTTTGATCCGCCTCATTCACATTAAAAAAAACGACCGATCCAAAGCGATATATAAAAATATAGCTGTTCTCTCCGACTTCGTATATCAACTTTGTCGAGGTATGTCTGACAGGATCTTTGTCCAAGATCCTTTCAACACCCTTTAACTTCAAAGTGTCCGCAAAATTACAGGCCTTAAACGAAAATCTTTCATGCATTGTCATAGAAGAACCCCAGCTAAATTAGTTACAATACTAATGCTTCTATTGAAGCCCTGAGACATGTCCGCGCTTTTCGTCGATCCTCTTTGTCACGATATTGAAGATAAACATCGCGAAGAAGGCAATCATGCCGATCCCAGCGTAGATGAACCAGATGTGATGTGCATTCGCGTACGCAGCCTCCATATTTTCAGGAGCGATGGTCTTCGGATCTGGACAGTACGCAGCAAGGAGATATCCCGAAATCACAAACGTAAAGATATACGAGAAGAAGCTCTTGAGATACGAATATCCCATATAGAGACCAACCTCATCCTTCGGTGCCTGCTTGGAAATATATTCGAAGAATCGCGGCTGCAGAAAACATTCGGCAAGGCCTTGAAGCCCTACAGCAATCGCCATCATGATCGTGATAGGATGCATGGCGACCTTTCCTACGAGATGGATATTCGATCCCGCCATCGATTCAAGCACAGGCGCAAAAGCTACTGCCAACGCAGAGATGGGCATGATGATAAAGCCTATCAACATGGCACTGATCGGCTTAATTCTCTTAACAAGCTGCGTAATTGGAATTACTAGCAAAACCACAATAAACGGATTTACGTTTGATATCCATTCCGGCGAAGCGGATTCCCCAACCATACGAAGCACATATTTCGGCATCGTCGCATAGGCCTGGGATTGCGTGGACCAAAATCCACCGAGGATAATGAGAAATATAATATAGCGAACATCCTTCATGATGTGGATGAGGCCTTTGATGATCTCCTTGCTCTTGCCAGCCTCACTACTTTCACCATCCAAGTTATGAGCTGAATCCTTATAAAAGAACACAACCATTATCATAGCGATTAAGCTCAGAGCTCCCGCAAAGAGGTTTATATACTCAAGACCCCAGTGAAGGCGTAATTCTCTCGCAAACATCTTTCCCGTAAAGGCACCAATATTAACCGCCGTGTAG
>JABGOS010000108.1:5909-27433 GCA_018645265.1 Deltaproteobacteria bacterium | reverse complement strand
GGGCAAAGTGCATTTCAAATTATAGATGGGCATGTGCAAACCCCTCTTAGTGTTGGTACGAACTTGTGGGGCGTTGCAATTCCAGGGAGAGTTCTTGGTAACCCATTTCCCAGGGCTGCAGTGTTTAGCAGTCCCACAGAAGGTCCGACGAAGATACCTTCGCCAGCTACAACAGTTGGAATTAGTTCTGAAGTAGCAACTGTAGATTATAGACCATATAGAAGAATTCTCAGAAGAGGTGTGCTTACACAGGAGGATCTTACACTTGCGGATCAACTCTATAGAGAGGTGAGCCCTAGTGATGCAGGGCTTCTGACAATTGCAACTGAACATGTAGAACACAGGATTGGAGGGCGATCTGATCATCTTCTTGGTGCAGCTGAACTCGATTTTCAGCAATTAACAGATCCTGCATTAGGTGGGGGAGCGGATAGAATTCTCCTTACGAGAAGATCAAAGTTGTCACTGCGGGCGATGGGTAGGGCGGGCGCTGCACTCACCGTTGTTCCTCACGAACGTTTTCATGCAGCACGCAGTCATTTGGAACATGAGTTCTATCAGCAGATTCCTGCTGCACCCCTTCCGAAAGGGGGCTCCCTAAGCGAAACATACGAAGTCATACTTTCAAATCTGTGGTGGAGTGAGGTTGGTGCTATGATGGCCGGGGTTAGATTTGCAGATGACTTTGCTAGAGCGACTGGTGAGGATCTCTATGGATTTGGAATTCATCGCGCAATGAAATCAGATGAAGGTATGGTGCGTAGTAGTTATGAGCGAAATGGGCTAGATGGTGTTTACGATTATATCTCCAAACATGATGGTTATATCGCCTACCGCATTACCGCCTTATACGCAGCGTTGCTAATCAAGTCGGGTGTCACAGATTATCCTGATTTAAGAGAAATTATGAAAATAATAGGTGTGGATAATGGACATGGCGAGTTTGTTGCAAATTCTCAAAATATTGAAAAGCTCTTCAAGGATCTTCTGACAAGTTTTATTGCTGCTAGAGGGGTGGATGGACTGCTTGGTATAATAGGTCTTACAAAGGGCAGGCATGCAAAGCGGCTGGAACAGATTACAGGTTTTCTTGAAGGTCGGATGGAAGAACGTGCGGTCAGGAGTTTTCTCAACTACGAATTTGATTCTGCTGTAGCGGAATTAGGTGCGGTACTCTTCGGTGAGCAGATCAAGAAAGCAGAAGTATCTCATCATCGAACGACCGAAATGAAAAATGACAAAGTCCTTGGACCTAGACCTCGTGTGGTGGAAGGGTTGAAACTTGATGATGATACTGACGATGCTCAAAAGGGTGCCATAGTCAGTCGTGTATACGTAGCGGGAACCTACACCGAAATGCTAGCCAGGCTTTCACGCACTAATGATGATGATATCGTGAGTGCCTGGGATGCCTATCTTACATTGGCTGAGTCCGCGGAAGCCCACAGTGCGGGGAACGTTTATTCACGTTTAAGCCTCGTAGCGGATAGACACGATATTGCATTTAAACAGCGGTGGGGTCTTGGTATTTCATTGATGAGGTCGGGTTATCGTGGGCAGGGTGTTGCAGCGCTGGAGGATGCATTAGAATATGCAGGTGAGAAGGGTACTCATGTTCATAAAAATATAGAGGTTAAAGAACTTGTCGAATTTGAACTCTACGATCTTCTGCGCAGGATCGTTGATGGAATCGTAGATCCTGCCCTGGAGGATTTACAACTCAACTATCAGCAGATGGTCGAAAGGGGCTACAATCCCTTCATTAGACGTCGTGATACTCTGGAGCTATTGGTCAACCTCATTGGAGCGATTGAATCTGGGTTGAGTGATAAGGATGCTGCGGCTATTCCAGGTGAGATTCACGGAAAGCTCTGGGAGGTATCAAAGATGTTGGGCGAAAGATTCGCCACTCGCATGCAGAAGAAGATTGGTGCATATCGAAGGTGGCATGCGAGAAAGTCCCCTCCAGACATATCGATAGAGCAGTTGACCGCGCCTGCTGCGAGGAAGGGGCGTGGAGGATGGCTTCGCGTTAATAAAAATTTAGTCGGGTCAGTGAGTGATTCTGTATATAGGGAATTGACCCCTGACTTGATAAAGAACCTTCTCACCTCACCGGCGCTTAGATCTCTAGGGCTTTCGATGTTGAGGGTATACCCGCAGAGTGACACGAAAGCTGAACTCTATCGGATTGCGGTGGAGGAGATCCTAGGTGATGCAACGAGTGATCAGCGTGAGACGATCATCAGGGAATATGAGGCGGTTGTAGAAGCACAAGCCGATGGGTTGGCGGCCTGGTTATATATGGAGGTTGCGGATAGTCAGTATGGAAAATTCATGAAGCGTTATAAGCCAGATGGAACGCTTCCCTCCCTGCACTCCAGCCATTTCTATTGGCGCCATATGTCTGCAATTGCAGATCTCCTCCTTCATTCTGAATCAGATGCACAGAAAGTGCGGGGATTATCCATCATCATGAAGGGATTGGATGATCGCAACGTATATTCGAATTCATACGAGGAACTGGAAGATGGATCTCAGACGTCATATGATACCTTCGTTCCATCTCATTGGTGGGGATATACTGCGATGGAACAAGTTGAACGGATTCCACGTAACTTTAGAAGAGGGTTGTTGGTAAAGGTGTTGAACGGCAATAGGGGAAATGAAGATGGCGGAATGGCTTGGTTTAATATTCTGGATCGTTTTCTAAGTGTCTCGCAGTTGTTGGGTAAGGATGGTTACGACGAAGAACTGAGTCAGATCATGCCGATTCTTGTAGAGAACAGTAATAGAAATAGGTTTAAGGATCCTGAACTTGGTGAATCTAGAGGCTCAGTCAGCAACACAAGATCTAGGCAAGGACCTACGGGACTTTTCGATCTCTTTGTACCTATCTATGAAGCACAGCTTGGGAATGGTGATATATCGGGATTGTCAGATGAGATTCTGCGTGATGCAAGGACGGGTCGTAGGTATTTTAGCCTGCACGGTGTCATCGAGGTTTTACAGTATCTAAGTTCCCCTGGTGTTGCTCTCCGCATGAATCTAAGAAATCCTGGCTTTCCAGATTATGTTGAGCGCATGGCAGAATCGGCGATCGTTGCGACGCTCAGTTCGGTTGGTGATGGTGGTGGAGCATACGATGTGTTCAGTAGGAACGAGCTTTCTCTTGTAGAAACAATACGCGAGCTTCCAATCTCATCAGAGTCGAAGGACGGACTGTTCAAAATGCTAATTGAGGGTGCAACTCCAGAGAAGGGGCTTATTGCGGCTGGAGGATTCGACTACACCGCGGTGTGGGAGGCCTATAGGAATCTAGATTTTCTCCTCGGGAATGAAGATTATCCTCAGGGTGAGGCGGCATTGTTGGATAGTATGTCTGCAGCCGCAAAGGCTGTTCCCATGAACCCTCAGGATCCGAGGTTCTCCGGTGCTCTCGAAGCTATCCAACGTGTATTTCCGAGGATAGCGGTGGGTGTTCCTGTGAGCGCGGAAGATGAGAGTTCACTTAGGGCTTTGAGTCAAGATGATGGCTATGGTGCATATGTAGATTCAGTTCATTACTTTAGAACTGCTATAGAGAGTCAGGGTCAAGATGATGAACTATCCTCACGCTACTCCACAGCTGTACGCGTAGGCAGCGTGGATGACCTTAGATCGATCTCAGGTGAGTTACGCCGTCAGATGGGCATTGAGATGGCAGGCGTTCTTAAGAGGGCGGAGCGCTATCATCGCGAGGATGCCAAGGATGTGGATGGTCTCCCTCTGGAGAGTTTGGCTGCAAGAATATACATAGATTGGCAAAGGTGTAGGGCGGATGGAAAGGAAGCCCTGGCGGATGAGCTCTTCAATTTGTGGAGTCCAGCGGCTGATGCTGAGGAGGCCGCAGCTAAGCGTAAGTTGTATTATAAAGTTCTGTTGGATTCAGATGTCTCAATTCATGAAAAGAGAAGGATATTTGCCTCATTGGAAGTAGCCGGTGATATGAAGTTGCATGTGCGACGAGTTCAGAAACGCTATGTCGATGATGGGGATCTTCAGAGGGAGGCGATGTTGTACGAAATTGCTGTTCCCTTCGTGCATCAAGGCAAGATATCCAAGGCGAATGAAACATTTGTAGAAATGGTAGATAGGATGAAAATGGGTGATGCGGAACAGGTGCTAGCAAGCTATCGTATGGCACGGGCTGCTGACGAGGGTAATCACAAATGGGTCATAGATCCGATGAGTCGTAGTGATCTTATAGTTACAATGACGCATCCGCGCGCTGCTATTAGGGCCTCCGGAAGGTCTATTGTTAATTCCTACATCACCATCGCCAATGGAGTTGAGGGTAGGGTTTCGGCGTATGCACATTCAGATGATCGTGGAGGTATGCGGCTACCAGGTCATTGGGGAAGGTATGAGAGATTTGAGAAAAGATTGGAGCTATTAGTCAGAACTGAGCTTGCCGAAAGGTTTCCTTTGCTTGTGAAAAGAGAGCCGGATATTTTAGATGGTAGGTCGGATTGGACACGTCATATTTCCAGTTATGATTACAAGAGCATGGCGTCTGTTCATGGGAGTATGTCACGAACACCAGAGAGGGGCGAGGCTGTACAAGTTTTGGGTACACTCGATACGCTGCTTCAGGAACATGCAAAATCCAGGGCCAATGTTAGAATAGCTCATATCGACATAGATCCGTTTATGGAGGGCTTGGAGGTTGGTGACGATGCAAGGCGTGTCATAACCTTTCTCATAGGGCATATGCTTGCGTATTATGCCGTGGGGGAACAGCAGCGCATTCTCAGATCTACAAATAGAGCGGAACGTGCAGAAAGGCGCATAGCATTTGCAGAAGCATCATATATTCAGAAATGGTTCCAGATGCTTGGTTTCTGGCCCGGAGTGCCACGTGAGTTACAGATCGAGTTGAGGCCTCTTCAGGATCAGGTGAAGGGTGGTTTTAGACAGGAGTTTGTGGATCTTATAGAGAGGTACTTACCTGCCGGAGCGGATAGAGATGCTATACTTCAAAATCTATCTGAAGAGCCACTTGCCTCCGGGACTATTGCAGAGATCTATCATTCAAAATTGGCTGATGGTACGGAAGTAGTCGTTAAGGGAATTCCTGTTACGAAAGAGAGTCGCTTCAGCGAGGCGCGTAAAGCTGTAAGGTCAGTACGCAAATATGCTGTTCTCTTTGAGGATGAGTTGCCAGGGGCAAGACAGATTATACGTGCCATCGATCTATTTGACACCGTCTTCGAGCGTGAATTTGATCTGAGGGAAGAGGAGAAAAATGCTAATCGAATGCGCCCAGTATTACCAAGTGGATATGATATTCCGCAATATATATCCGGGTTAACTACTGAGAAGGTTATCGTGCAAAGATTTGTCGATGGTGATCGTCTTGATGAGTTGACTGATCTGTCACTGCAACAAGGGATAGTAGATGGGTTGCGTTTTTGGTTTTATACTAACAGGGTTCCAGCTGGATACTTTCATTCTGACAAACATCCAGGAAATATCAGACGAGATCGTAATCAACCTGTGACGTGGCTACTGGATTTTGGGCAGATGGGAGATCTTAACGAAGCTGAACGAGCAAGGGTAGGGGTGTTCTATGAAGCTATTATGGATACGGATAGTCGGAAGATTGCAGAGGCTCTCGAAGATATGGGGGAGACCGGCGGTAGTTACAGCCGCGAGCGACTCATTTCAGGGGTGGCGGGTTTGATTCAAAGGCTTGAAGGGAGCGGTGATATCTCTTCGCTCTTCGACACCCTCTATAACACATGTTTGGAATGCGATCTCGACCTCGCAGACCCATATCTAATGCTGATAAAGGCTGCAGCTACCGTAGAAGGAATGGCAGCTCAGATTCTTCAGGGCGATAATCACTAGTCGTCCTTTGTGCTGATTCCGTACTTCTTTAGAAGATTTCTGAGGTGTTTTCTGTCGATCTTTGCTTCGCGTGCGGCTTTCGAAAGGTTGTTGCCATTCTTCTCAAGGAGTTCAGCTAAATATTCCTTTTCAAAATTCTCAACAATCCTTTGTTTCGCATCTTTGAATGGTATGTCGGAATCCACGACCATACGCTCGGTCTTGTCTTCCCCGTGTTCCATTTCAGCGAAGATGAAGTCGAGGTTTACCTTGGAGATCGTTCCCCCCTCAGAAAATGAGACAGCGCGTTGAACGATGTTTGAAAGTTCCCTCACATTGCCTGGCCATTGGTGTCTAGATAATACTTTTAAAGCGTCATCCTCAACACGGGATACTAACAATGATCCATCCGTCTTCTTATTAAAGTTCCCGATACTGAGGAATCTTTCAACGAGCGGGGGAACATCTTCTGTGCGTTCACGAAGCGGTGGAAGAGATACCTTGACGACGGATAGTCTGTAATAGAGATCCTCTCTGAAGCGACCCTCTTCGACCTCTCTCCTCAAGTTCTTGTTTGTAGCGCATACAACCCTCACATCGATCTTTATCGGTACGTTGCTTCCCACTCTCTTGATCTCGCGCTGCTCAAGGGCACGTAGAAGCTTAGGTTGAAGATCAGCCGTGAGTTCCCCAATTTCATCAAGAAAGACAGTTCCACCAGTTGCAGCTTCAAATGCGCCTCTTCTTGCCTTAACAGCTCCTGTAAAGGACCCCTTTTCATGCCCAAAAAGCTCGGATTCGATCAGATTGGGTGCGACTGCGGAGCAGTCGAACACTATAAACGGTTTATCCTTTCGAGTGCTGTTCTCATGAATTGCCTGTGCGACAAGATCTTTTCCCGTTCCCGTTTCCCCCTCGATGATTACGGTAGCGTGGGTGGGGGAAATCTTTTCAAGTATAGAAAAAATCTGGCGCATTTTTCTACTCTTACCCACCATCTTGCCAAATTCTTCATTGATGGAAGGCTCAATCTTGACCTTTTCATCGTATGCGACAAATTCAATAGTGGTATTTCCAACTTTGATGTGATCCCCAGGTGATAGGTATGCTTCCTTGACCTTTGAGCCATTGAGAAAGCTGCCATTGGTAGAGCCAAGATCCCTCAATAGAAAACTGTCGGATGAGTATTCGATCTCAAGATGATTTCGAGAGACAGTCTTATCGACGATAACCAGATCATTTGTTTCCCTCTTACCTATTTTCGTAAGGTTTTTATTCAACGTCAGCTTTTTACCTCGGTTCGGACCATCAACGACTACAAGCTGACACTTTCTTAGTGAAACGACGTCTGGAATCTCGTCTATTTTGAGAAGCTCAGTTTTACCTTCAAAATCCTTCTCAGACATGAAATACTCCTTTCCTACCTCTACCTCGGTTGAAGCGTGATGTTAAAGGTTTGGCTGGTTCCGTTCATGCTAAAAGTTCTGCTCCAACTCTGATATCCTGATAGGCTGACCGTTATGGTATGCTGCCTATCCGTTCGTACTTTTCTAATTGTAACAGGTGTTTTGGCCGGTATCATCTGTCCATCAAAGATGACGGTGGCTCTGGGAGGTGTGCTCTTTAGAGTTATGGAGCCGTACATTTGATTGAGCTGTACGCCCGTTACATTTACAGTTTGGCCTGGTCTAACGGTTACTGTGCGAGATTGCTTTGCCAGTCCACTCTTGCTTATCAGGACTACAGCTTGACCGGCAGGGGAGGATGTAGTGAGCGGAGTTTTTCCAATGAAATTTCCATTCACATATACATCCGCTCCAGAAGGTGATGAACTCACTCGGATCTTTCCAGGTTTGGCACCAGGACCAAAATCAACCGGAGGCCTGGTTGTTTGTGTTGGTGGTGGTGTAGAGGTAGGCTTCTCAGCAGTCGCCTTTTTCTTCAGCGTAAGGTGGACAGAGTCGCTTTCCTTGTTCATCAATTTTTTTCTGTAAGCTCTCTCGTACCCATTAAGATCAAGACGAACCCTATACGTTGAGCCGATCTTGAGATCTTTGAGCGTAGTAGGGGTTATTTTGCCAGTATCATTGCGGTCTAGATAGACATGTGCACCTGAAGGTTTTGAAGTAATTTTGAGGTCGCCCTCTTTCTTAGCCTCATCCTTATCGGTAGTATCTGTAGTCGGTTTCTTTGTGACTGTTTCAGTTGTCTCCTCAGGCTTGGTGGTTTCCTTTCCTTCTTCCGTGGGAGTTTCATCTGATTCGGGTGGGATCTGATCTGTTTCAGCGCTCCTAACGAGATTGCCGGCCATTTTCGATGTTCCATCCGCTTCGACGTCAGTGGTGGATTCCCAATCCTTATAGCCACTCAGTTTTAGACTGATCTTATATTGCTTTGGCTCTAGGTTGGCAATCGTTGCGGGTGTGGTTCTATTTGTATCGGTTCCATCCAGAAAGATAGAAGCACCTTTTGGAACTGAATCTATTGTCACAGTTCCCAGTAGTGGTTTTATCTCATCGAGTTTGATGGATACCCTCTGAGGCTTTGTAGATGTCAGGTTTAGCACTTGCTCGAAATCCTCAAAACCAGGTTTTGTGATAGTTATCTTAACGTCATTGCCGATCGATACTTTTTCAACTGTTGCAGGTGTTGTAAGACCGGTAAGTTTGTCATCCATCATGATCGCAGCACCTGATGGATCTGAAATAAGATTGAGTGTGCCGGTGGGCGCATTCAATACTAGATTTAACTTGATAGGTTCAGCAGAAGCAATATGAACGCTCTGTTCAGCAGGGCCGTAATTTTCCATCTCTGCGCGGAAGGTGTAGCTCTTGCCGATATCTAGTTTATCGAACGTAGATGGAGCTGTTTGGTTTGTGTCATCACCGTTCAGGTAGAGTTTTGCGCCTTCAGGTGTGGATGTGACATCAACTCTTCCATATTTTTTAACCTGTTCCGTTGCTGCCTCTATAGGTTTTGTTATTTCCTCTTTTAGAGGCCTCTCCCAGAATTTGAGATCCGGAAGCATTTTTAAAGCAGTATACGCTCCGGTAATGAAGAGGAGAAAAACGATAAGGGCGGTCAGGATAGTTTTGCGCGGTTTCTTATCCTTCTTCTTTTTCTGTCTTTTTTTCTTTTTTGAAGCTTTATCCTTAGCGGTTTCCTTCGTTTTTCCTTCAGCAGCTAATTTGTGCTTGTCCGTAACGGAAGAAAGGAGCTCATCATCATCGGTCTTCTTGTATAGTTTGTCGCCAAGGAGTTGTTTTCGCCTCTTCTCCTTCAGCTCATCGGTGATCTCTGAAATCTCATCAAGAGGGTCATTCATGCTCACTATATCTAGCTGCTTAGCGCCTTCTTCGACATTTACTGAGCTGGTTATATCTCCGATAATTTTTTCACGGCGATTTTCGTTTTGCTCATTCTTAAATTCAGTGCTGAATAGTTTTCCAATGAATGCTGCCAGCTTTCTCGGAGAGAAATCGATATGTGTAGAATATAGGTATTTTGTCAGTTCAATCTGGAGGTCGCCAGCATGTTGATAGCGATCTTCAACCCTATGTGTAAGAGCTTTTGCTACGATGGGTTTCAGTTGTGCTGGAATTGAATCAGGAAGTGATTCCGCCGTTATTCTCAGGGTTCGGATTTTCTTCAGAACTTCGAATTGTGATTCGCCAGTGAAGAGCTTCGTGCCCGTCAACATCTCGTATAGCAGGATGCCTACTGAAAAGATGTCGGTGCGCCTGTCGATGGTTTTACCCATCGCCTGCTCAGACGACATGTAGGCGATCTTTCCTTTCAAGATGCCAGCCATCGTATGTGATATGTTCATCGCCGCCTTGGCGATTCCAAAGTCCACTATCTTAACTTCACCCTCATACGATATGAGAATATTTTGCGGGCTGACGTCACGATGTACAATGTTCAGGGGTTGGTTGTTGTGGTCCGTTTTTCTATGCGCATAATCAAGGCCCTTACATATTTCCGATGCGATATATACTGCGATGTCTGTGGGGATAGGGTGCTTCTTTTCACGACAGCGATACATGCTATCACGAAGATTGACGCCGTGTATGTACTCCATCGAGATGTAGTAATCGTCGCCAACTTTGCCGAGATCATAGACTTGGACGATGTTGGCATGTGAGAGGAGGACCGATAGTTTAGCCTCGTCTATCAGCATCGTTACAAAGTCTTTATCGGCAGAACAGTGGGGCAGGATTCTCTTGATGCAGAGTTGTTTTTCAAAACCATCGACACCGTAGGTTTTGGCAACATAGATTTCCGCCATTCCGCCTACCGCCAGCTTTCTAAGCAGGTAATATTTGCCAAATTGTTTTGGTTCGAAATCGTTCATATTTTTAGTATCTAAGTGTCTTAATTCTATATTTCAATGGACGATAGCTGGCACATGAGTACGCACAAACGCTATCAGCTAAATTCATAATACAAGGTTATACCTATTACCAAAAGGATGAGTAAGTAGAATGCGAGCATTCCCCAACTCACCGTCTTGGATTTTATGTCGAACAACCCAATTTTTGATAATATTCTTCCTACCCGAAAATCATCTTCCTTCTTGGTGTTTACATTTTTGATCATTGATTCATTTGACATGGGAAAGGGACCGCTTCCGCCCATCATCTGTGGTATTCCTAATTCTACAGTGGGTCCCCTTGCCCAGTATTGCTCAGGTACAGGCTGATTTGGAGCAAACTTCTTGAGATGAAAGAAATCCTCCAACCTGGCAAGCCTGAAAAGTGCGCCAGCTGTCTTTCTACCATCCTTCCAAATTACGTTTGATTGGAGTATTCCGATTCCCTTAAACATCTGTACATTCCTGTATAAGACCTGTCGTATATTTTCACGAGGTACTCTGATCGGTTTTATGACCATTGCCCGCGAGCCGAACTTACTCCATTCCTTGCCCTCAAGCTGTTTTTTATACTGTTTTTCAGCTTCATCCCTTGGATTGTGCTGATAATGCTGGTCTTCCTTGGTCTGCTTCGCCTCCCGTATCTCATACGGATTTCTTCTATTCGGTCTGTCTATCTTTTCGACCATAATGGATTCTAATCCTTCTTTTTAGATGATTTCTTGCAGCAATCTTCACATGATTTTGGTTTGCAGGATGAGTCGGTGGACTTTTTTGAGCTGTCTTTGGCAGAGTAGCCGTCCTTATACCAGCCCCCACCCTTCAGAGTGAAACTTGTCTGAGAGATAAGGCGTTCAACTTCTTTTCCACATTTCGGACATTTGCTGACCGGCTGGTCCGAAATCTTCTGGAAGCGCTCGAAATGCTCACCGCATCCCTTACATAAATACTCATAGATCGGCATATAACGTAATTCCTCCGGTTTTTGAAATCCTTGGGATTGGATACCCCAGTCCAAGGTGTGGTCTACAAGCCCCATATTATTCTATATCCATATAAAGTAAAGGGGTTATCAGTATACAGGATGGCAGGGAATGGATGTAGATGATGGAGTAATAGGGGGGATTAATCGCTGAGAAGTCGGATTACATCTTCTATGTTAACATCATGAATAATAAGAGATTTATGTCTGCTAAGCTGGCCCTTGATGATCTGAACATTGGATTTTGGAATACCTAGCAGTTTCGATATAAATTTTATAAGTTCCGCGTTAGCCTGCCCATCGACAGGAGGAGATTGAAGCGACACAGCGAGCGCGCCATTTCTAACCCCTCTGATCGTTCTCCTGGATGAGCGGGGCGTTATATGACAGTCGAGCGTTACACCGCCATCGATGGCTTTGATATGGAGATCCATAAAAGGAGATTACCTCATCATTCCAGCCGCTACCTGCAATAAACTGTTTACCAGGAATGTTTCCAGTATCACGAGAATGATTAAGACAATAATTGGGGAGATATCAATCCTGATGGATTGCAATGCACGCGGCATACACCTTCTGACTAACCTGAAGGCGGGTTGGGTTAGTCCATAGAGAATTTTTACTATTGGATTGTATGGATCAGGATTTACCCATGAGATCAAAGCCGCGATGATGACGATCATCGTGTATATGTTGATTATCAAACCAAGAACCTTCGCTATTGCTAAAATGATGTATCCTAAAAATGACATATTCGACTTTCCCCCAGAATAAGTAATGCTAGTCCATGTTTCTCAATACTTTGGCTCTCTTCGTGGCAGCGAGAATAGCTTCTTCAATCGTCTTCCAAAAGCCTCTATCCTTGAGGTGATTCATGGCTGCCCAAGTGGTTCCCTTTTTAGATGTAACTCTGTTTCGGAGTTCCTCAGGTGGAAGACCAGTTTGACAGACCATCTCTGCCGCACCTACCGCTGTTTGAATGGTGAGCATGCGCGCCATCTTCTGGCTTAGGCCAAATTTTTTGCCAGCAGTTTCCATCGCTTCCATCAGTGCGAAGATGTAGGCAGGACCGGTTCCGGATAGACCTGTGACAACATCCATCAGCTTTTCATCACGTACATCCACAGTCTGTCCAACAGCTTGAAAAATCTGATGTGCAAATCGGCGGTAGCGCTCGGGCATCTTTGCGCCACAATAGATTACGCTTACTCCTTGATCGATGACGGATGGGAGGTTGGGCATCACCCTAATTAGTTTCGGTTTCTTTCCAAGAAACTGTCTAAGCTTAGTGCAATCAATTCCAGCTGCTATGGATATGAAAAGGTGATTTATGTCTGCCACCGGTTTAATATCCGCGCACACCCCCGACATGTCCTGCGGTTTGATTGAGAGTATAGTTGTATCACATGCTTTGGTAACCGCTAGATTATCCCTTGTTGTGTGTATGCCATAGGTTTTCTCCAGGAACTTAACCCTTTTTGCGCTCTTGGCTGAGGCGAGTATCTCATAACTTCTTACGAGGTTGGATTTTAATAGTCCCTTTATAAGCGCCTCCCCCATATTTCCAGCGCCGATGATGCCTATGATGTATCTGTTATTCATTCCCCCTCCATGAGCATGCCTTCAACCTTTTCGATTTTAGAAAGTTTCGTCCTCTTTGTTGAACGAATATACATTATAAAACCGATAATTGTAATAGGTATTAGCTGAATCAAATGGTACATAATCGCGATATCAAAACCCATCTCCGCTGTGATGCCAAGCCATGAGTAAGCGAGCACTGCTGCTGTTTCAAATGGACCAATTCCGCTCGGTGCTGACGGTACGATTATCGCAAGGTTGATTGCGACGTAAACCAATGCTGGAACCCAGAGATCTAGATGCTGACCGAATGCCTCCTGACATAGCCATATAACTACAATCTGTATGGCGCATATGATTACCGACAGGAAGAGGGTGGCAATGCCGATTCGATAATTTGCAAGTGCGCTGAGACCAGATCCCAACTTTTTGGCAATTCTGCTGAATTTTCCTAATTCATCTTCTAACTGTGAGACCGTTTTTCTGTGATGTATGAGGAGGAGTATGCTGATAGCTAGCATTACCGTCATGAGTATCGATATGATGAGCGTTCCCTTCTGAACCCATTCGGGAAATGTGGAATGCATAGACATGATACCAAAGAGTATGAGGATTGTCAGTCCTTCGAACAGTTTGTCGAGGCCTATGATCGATGCGAGTACTGTCTTGCTGACTTTCTCCCATTTGCAGAGGAGATATATCTTCAGGAGATCGCCACCTCTTGCCGGAAGAACGTTGTTTCCAGCCATGCCAATCATCGTCGCCTTGAAAATATTCCAGAAATGCGTGCGTTTTTGAGGGCTCATCAACCACTGCCATCGCACTGCCTTTATTACAACGACACCCAGATTGAGAATGCTGGCTGCGATCAAATAATTCCACTTGGCGCTAGTTAATCCGTGCCATATTGTGCGGAGATCCAGCTTGGCGAATAGTGTGGCTATCAGGATTGCGGAGATGAGCCAGCCAAGGGTTGTGATAGCCTTTCTTTTCATAACTCGCTTATCCTCTTGAATGCGTAACCGCGCTTTCTATATTCATCGATGATTTTCGGAAGGACCTCGACAGTAGCCTCTCTCTCTTTTGTAGTCAATCTTTCGTCGGTTCCATCATGCAGCAGTAGTATCTCCAGGTTGGCGAGCCGTCTGCCGAATCGTTTAAAGAGGCGTTCTGAATTCGATCCATCGGTGTCCCATATTCCCTTCGTCCAAGGTACGAGCTGTAAATCCAATCGTGATAGGATTTTTTTGAGCCCGAGTTTCCTGAATCCATGTGGCGTCCTTAGTAATGTCGGCAGCTCTCCTGTGATTTTCTGGATAATGTTACTCGTCATTATCAGATCTTCGGATATCGATTTGGAACCTCTGAATAAGAATTTCTTATGAGCGAAAGTGTGGTTGCCAATTTCATGTCCTTCATTAAAGATACGCTTTATCAGGTCAGGATTTTCGAGGGCCTTTCCTCCCAGTACGAAGAAGTTCGCTTTTATTTCTTCATTCTTAAGGATATCCAAAATTCTTCCGGTCCAGGGCTCATCGGGCCCGTCATCGAAGGTAAGCACAGCTGTACGCTTACCTCTATACTTCACCTTCATACTCCCTAACCACCCGTCCCATTGGGGGATGATGAGATAGAGGATATAGAATCCAACAATAATTACGATGGGTATGAGTATGTAAATTAGCAAACTAATCACTGTGTCTCCTCAATGATTTTTTCATAGTACTCAAGATGTAACTTTGCGATTCTCTTCCAATCATAATGATCGACCCTTCTTGCGGCGGTTGCCCCTAAGCTGATCCTCAGATCTTCATCCCTGATCAGTCTGTCCAAGGCATGCACGTGCTGATCGATATTTCGAGGTTCGACGAGGAGGGCGCTCTCCTCATGAGTTATAAGATCCTTAAAAGCTTCAATGTCGGATGCGATCATAGCCTTGCCGGCGCTCATGCCTTCGAGAATGGTGATGCCGAATGAAGCTACATCCGGTGTGAAACAATGGATGTGCGAGGTTGCCATATAGTCTCGGCGCCCATCTGTTGCAGCGCCTTCAAAATGAACGGCATCCTTGATGTTGTGCGGAACTAAACTCTCAAAATAAAATTTCAATGGTCCATCGCCGACTATAATTAGGCGGGTGTTCGGATGCTCTTTGTGAACAATAGAAAATGCATTGATGAGTGTATCAAGACCATTCCTGCTATCCGGTCTCCCGATGTAGAGTATGTTGATTTTGCCGTCATCGAATTTTTCGATCTTGTGGGTATTGCTTGTCCACCAATCGACATCAACGCCATTTGGTATGATATTGAAATTGACATCGAAGAAGAGTTTGTTTTCAAGTGCACAACAATTAGAGACAGCTATCTTTCCAGCAATTCTGTCGAGTATGCTTTGAAGGAGTTTGTTGAAAGCCTTGTACAGCAGATGATCTCCAGTTCCCGTGCAGGTGTGAAATGTTGCGACAAGCGGTGCATTCGCCTGCATATTTGCGATCATCGGCAGGGTAGGGAAAATAGGGGAATGTAGGTGGATGATATCAAATTTCTCCTCCTCGAATACTTTCCTCATCTTTTTTGTGAGACCTAATCCAGAAGTGACGCAGCCGCACGAACCGTTGAAGAAGGTTGATGTGGTCGTACCAATATGAATGATGCGTTTTGAAATTTCATCTTCGATATCGAAATCTTCAAAACCCTTCTTATATCCTGTGATGATTCTCAGATCATGACCACATCTCAGGAACTCCTTGGACATATGATATATGTTTTCAAGGATGCCGCCTAAGGTCGGGAAAAAATATTCTGTAACGATTCCAATCTTCATTGTTTCACTCTCTCCAGAATTGGGCGAACTTATTAGTGAAACCGGCCCTTTGTCAATTGGCAGAAGCTTTATTGGGCCAGATAACCTAAATTATATTATACTTATACTGAATATATAACAATATAGTATATGTATAGATATAATAGGTGATAATAATATATAATTAATTATAATAATGCATAATGTGCCTTCCATTTTGTCTGGATTCTTAGAACTTACATTTTTTCTTATCTCAGCGGAAATAAAGCGGTTATTGGGATGTTCTGGCACTTTTCTGTTGTGCTTTCCATAAATATGAATAGCATCCCGAAAACTATGGCCACTAAACGAGACTCATCACAAACGATTCAGCCCGGAGTATTAATGCAATCAGCGAATAAGGGAAAGTTGACACCACATATTGTTATCAAAGGGCTTTTTGATAGGTTGCTGTACCGTATCGCTACGCTTGGTTTCGATCTCATAATACTGATGGCTATGACGCTGCTTCTCATAGGTTCCGTCCTGGCAATGGGTGGGCACGTCAGGCTCTTTCAAGCGACCGTGCTTCTGCCTATCATAATTATGGTCCTGGCAATTGCAGTTAAGGTTATTCGCAATCCCTCCGGGTGGTATGAGGAGTCGATCTACCTACTCAGGGATTGGGTTCCTTTCGTCCTGGTCGTTTTCATATATGAGAACATGCATGACGTTGCAGGTCAGGTTATGGCCTTCGATATAGCAGGGCATCTTCTAAATTGGGATATCATGGTGTTCGGTATCGAGCCGACAATTTGGGCACAGAAGGTCTATTCACCGCTTATGACCGACATCATGTCGATCACATATGCGCTGTATTTCGTTCAACCACTATTCATCATGTTCCTGCTATCCGTATGGAAGAAGCGTTATGAGTTTCGTCATATGGCGCTGTGTCTTACGGTTTGCCTGATACTGGGTTTTCTGGGTTACGTGTTTTTGCCCTGTTCTCCACCGCGGTACTTCATAGAGCATATGTATACCGACCCAGTTCGTTTGCAGGGATTGTTCCTTTTTAATTGGCTGCAGGGAACTTGGGATGGTCTCTCAGTTATCAGTGGCGGCGCATTTCCAAGCCTACACGTAGGGTTATCAGCGGCCGCTCTGATCTATGCATTCAAATTTAGGAAGATGAATCTCACATGTAGAATTGTCTGGTATGCGTATGTGCCGCTTGTAACAGCCCTGTGGTTTTCGACTATCTATCTGCGGCACCATTGGATTTTGGATATTGTTGCGGGTCTATTTGTTGCGGGCACTGGATATATGGTAGCTAACTTTATGATGCCGATTTGGCGCAGTCTGCGTCAGCGCTACGAGCTTCCATTCTAATTTGAACGGATGCCTTTGTAGCTCGGTAAGATTTCCAATATAAAGGACTTAAAAAAATGACTCCGATTGGTCACTTCATGTGTGCTTCGGCCGTTGCTGGAAACATCGATTTGACTACGGAGAAAGAGACGAATCTGTGTTTCGCCTATTATGGCCTCTTTCTTCTGACCTTTTGGATTCTCTCCCTAATATTCGCTCCTGGAAAATGGGCGATGTACGTTCATGATCAATTTGGGAATGCCGCACTGGTGTTCTTTCTAATTTACTGGGGCGGAAAGGATGCAAGGAGGCAGGCTTTTGTATGTCTGTTGATTGGTGGGCAGGTTCTGTCCGCATATACGCATATCTTCGATGTCACTGTCTTGAAATTGACAGGTGAAATTCCACTGGGTATGTGGCGGCCGCATAATATTTTACATACGCCAATGGCCGCTTTTTTAGTTCCTTTAATATTTTTGACTCCGATCAAAATGTTGCTAAGAAGGGTGAGTTGGAGAGCTGCATATTTCATGCTGTGTCTCGGTTATTTTCTCCACATATTTGCCGATACCGTCACTTATAGTTATCAGATATATCCTCTCTGGCCGTTTAACTCATTTCATTTTGCGGTGATCGATTACTTTCAGCGTTCAGATGCCATCATAGGTACCTTTCTGGGTAATCCCTTGTACATATTTGAAAAATCTACAAAAGAGAATATTGATGGGTTTATAGTCTATAAAGCGGAAGTTTTGATAAATGTGCTGCTGGCTGTTCTGTTTTATATTAAGAGTTCATGGAGAAGGATCTCTAAACTCGAAAGCTAAAATGGGTAAATGTCTCGATAAATTTATTTCAGGTTATCTGCGATTTGCAAATCGTCACCGTTATCTCTGTGTGTTTATATTCGTATCAATATTTGTAGCGGCTCTTCTTACGGCTTCCGGCTTAGAGTTGAGAAGTAGTCTTAAGGAGCTTCTTCCTGAAAAATCACCAAGCGTTATGCAGCTCGACAGGATGTTAGAACGGGTTGGTGGTGTTTCTGTTTTAACCGTTGCGGTTGAGAGTCCGAATGTAAAAGCGAACATGAAGTTCGTGGATGACTTGAATGAGAAGTTGAATGAGTTGCCAGATGATGAGGTTAGGTATGTCATTTCGAAGGTGGATAAAATTAAGGAGTTCTATGAGAATAATTTACTCCACTATATCGATGTTAAGGATCTTGAGAAACTCTATGGACGTCTAAAGAAGCTCGTCGATTATGAGAAGTTTAAGAACACTCCTTTCTTTTTTGATCTTGGAGTGGACCCTCCACCCGTTACCCTCAAAGTTGATGATATCAGGGAGGCGAATGAGGACAATATGAAGATGCCTCTCGCCGTCTATAAAGATTATTACGGTGGTGAGGACGGCAGGTTTCTTATCCTCATGGTAAGGCCTCAGGGTGCATCGCTTGCTGTGGATCAGGCGAGGGCGCTTATTGATCGCGTGAAAGGTGTTGTAGGTGCTTTGCATCCACGTTCCTACGATCCTAATATGAAGGTAGGGTTCTGTGGAAATGTCGTATCGACGGTTGAGGAATATGATACGCTGAAGAGCGATATGTTTTCGACCGTTGCGCTTTGTATATTTCTCGTCATGTGTGTAATCGTTCTCTATTTTTTAAGGCTAAGGCTTCTGGCATTTCTTGGTTTTACTCTTATGATAGGAATCACCTTTACCTTTGCCATTACGAAACTTGCGATAGGTTATTTAAATGCGCAGACTGCCTTCTTGGCGTCGATAATTATAGGTACCGGTATTAACTATGGTATCATATTGATGGGGCGCTATCTGGAGGAGCGAAAGAAAGGGGTAGAGCCAACACCGGCTATGGAGCACGCTCTTGCTAGGGCATGGCTTCCAACATTTCTGGCGGCGGCTACAACTGCACTCTCCTTCTCAATTCTTATGATTGCTAGGGTAAGGGGGCTTTCTCAGTTCGGATTTATAGGTTCAGTAGGGGTTATGTTTTGCTGGCTTTCTACAATGCTTTTTCTGCCACTTATGATCCTTGTTTCTGAACGCGTTTTGAAGCTTTTTAAGAAGTTCTATATTCCTAAGAGGACGAGTGCGCTCTTCCTGACGATGGATCGTTTTCTATATAATTTTCCATCCTATACCGTTGTTGCATCCTTTATCGTATTTATCATCGCCTCCGTGATAGTCGTTAAATTTATACCGAATTCCATCGAATACGATTTTTCAAAATTGAGGAACCGTACCTCGGCTGTCAGTGGTACTGAGGCTCTTGAGAGAAGGGTGTCGAAACTATGGGTTGGTTCGATGACGCCAGCCGTGGTTCTGCTGGACAAACCGGAGGATGGACCGGTGCTCTGCGATACGGTAAAGAGACAGAATGATGCCAGATCCGACAAGGATAGAATGGTCGATTACTGCTACAGCGTTTATAATCTTCTTCCCAAGAATCAGGATGAGAGGGAGAAGCTCTTGAAGCGCTATGATAGGTTGTTAGGCGGCGCATGGATGGGCAAAGTAGGTGGTGATATTGGAAAGCAGCTTCGGCAGTTTAAGAAATCTCTTAAGAACGTAAGGTTGACTATAGACGATCTTCCTGACGAACTTGTAAGGAACTTTACCGATTTAGATGGAGAAGTAGGTACTTTTGCATATATCAATCCTAGATCGGGCATGCCTCTCTCCGATGGTAGAAACCTCATTCGTTTTGCAAACAACGTGCAGAATATACCTCTGCCTGATGGTCGCGTTATGCATGCGACCGGGGCTTCTCTTATCTTCGCAGATCTTGTGAAGATCGTTAAGAGGGAGGCTCCGATTCTCACTATAGTTTCCTTTCTTGCGGTGTCGATATTCGTTTTGATCCTAACGAGGAGGGTGAGCGAGGGATATGTTATTATAGCAGCACTCCTTTGGGTTGTTATGATCATGTTGGCTGCCATGGCAATCTTCGATATTAAGATTAACTTCTTCAACTTCATTGCACTGCCACTTACATTTGGTGTTGGTGTCGACTATGCTATTAATGTAGCTATGCGCTTCAAGGAGGAGAAGAAGAGACGCGTAGGTGAAATTATTCGTCACACTGGTGGCGCGGTTACCGTCTGCTCGTTGACTACAATAGGTGGCTACTTTGTACTTACCAGATCCACAAATCAGGCGGTAGCTCAATTTGGCGCAATGGCTGTAATAGGGGAATTTGCATCTATCTTTGCAGCCATGGTGCTTGTGCCTGCACTTATCATTGTTGGAAGGCGCTTGCAGGATTATCTGATGAAAAGGCGTGCTCTTAGTGAGGGTTCTACATGATCCGCAAACAACTGTTCGTATCTTTGATGGTGGTTTTCTGTCTGATGATTGCGTCGGACGCGTTTGCATGGGAGAGAAGTTCTTCAAGCGTTCCACCTGACAGCTCCTATTACAGGGAGCTGGATAAGCTGGTAGCTTTTGGTTTGATAGTGCCACCGATACGTGGACAGCGTCCCTATCCAAGGTCTGAGTTTGCGAGAATGACGGCAGAGGCGATTGCCAACATCGAAAAACATGAGAGCGAATCCGATCGATCTTTGGATAGTTACGTGAAATATAGAAAACGTAAGTGGCAGATAGATATTAGCGTAGATAGACTGAAGGAGGAGTTCCGTGAGGAACTGATAGATATGGGAGCGATGGATGGAGGGGTGATGACCTTTCGTCTGCATCCATTGGAAAAGTTATATATTTATAATAGGTATCTAAATAGTCCTCCTACACAACTTCCCAGAAGCAATGGCAGGGGTGGTTTGGATGCTATAGTTAATCCCCTTGGGGATTATAATCTCGGTAGACATCCGATAGATGGTGGAACGAGTGCCTATGAACCAGTGGCCAGGTTTCAGGCGACAAAATTTTGGTCAGCATATGTCAGGCCAAGATTTGAAGTGGATCTCTTCCGCACGGGCGATATGCAGGGGCATGCATATCTTCAGAATCTTTACACGACATTTCGTGCTGGCAACTTCAGTTTGAAGGTAGGTCGTGACTCTATGGCCTGGGGTTTTGGAGATAGGGGGAGTCTTCTTTTCTCAACGAACCCGAGGCCGCTAGACGGTTTTTGGTTGACCAACCCCAAACCCGCTAGGTTACCTTGGGTTTTTAAACACCTTGGTCGTTGGAGATATACGCTTTATGCCACAAACCTTGGTCCTGGCTACTCTCAAAAATGGGCATGGCTTACCGGTTACAAACTGAGCCTTGCGCCTGCAAAGTATGTTGAGCTTGGGCTTGGACACGCTGTGATGATTGGAGGAGAGGGTACCCCCGCTCCATCGGCCGTCGATGTTGTCGGTGAGTTTATTGGTTTCAGACCTACCGGAACGGATCCATTGAATCCTAATCTCGTAAACTTCAGCAACCATATGTTCGAGGCCGAGATGATGGTTAGGATTCCTCAGCTTCGCGGTACTGAAATATACGGAAGTTTTGCATTAGAGGATAAATGGAAGTCGATAACGAAGACCCTTCGTCATGGAATGTCCTATATGGGCGGAATATATCTGCCAGCTA
>JABGOS010000108.1:0-5899 GCA_018645265.1 Deltaproteobacteria bacterium | reverse complement strand
CCTTGACCTGCGTGCCGAATACATTTGGACATGTCCATTGCAGTATAGGCACGGCATGTATAACGCGGGCTATACGTTGAACAGGAAATTAATCGGAAGCGATGCTGGCCCGGATGCTAACACTCTCCATGTATTACTTCGCCACACACTTTCGAAAGATCTATGGTATGGATTGACGGTGGATTGGGATTACAGGAGCTCAGATACGTGGACTGAGACTACCCAGCCAAACGGTTTGGCCGGTGATATTGTAAAGGTTGCATCAGGTCCCACCGAAGAGCGGTTCAGGGGTGTTTTCGATGTTAGCTGGCGAATGAGAAAGAATCTGAAACTGAATTTTTCAACAGGTTATGAGAGAGTGCTCAATCTATCTTTCGTTGATGGGAATGATAGAAATAATTATCTTGTCGCTTTATCAGTTGCTATAGATTTGGATAGATTTTTCAGTTATAGTGGAAAATAGCTTTGTATGCAGCTTTGGGGGAGTTAATGACTCAGTCACCACGCGAGGAGTTGCTTAAGATTCAGAGGAAGCTCTGGAAGTGGAATAAGCAACTTATCGATCATTCTGTGCTCGTGAAGGAGCCGGGATTTGATAGCTACGAGAGAGCGTATCGTAGAGCTGTTAAGGACTATGACAGAGTGTCGGATGAAGGGGAGATGATTGAAGAGATCCTTAGTTCCGATATTATATACGTAGGCGATTATCATACCTGCAACCAATCCCAGCGTTCATTTCTCCGTATTCTCAAGGCGACGGTCAAGACCGATAGTGAATTTATGGTAGGTATGGAACTTCTCCATAAGAGACATCAAAAAACTCTAAATGAGTTTCTCGCAGATAAGATCGATGAAAAGACCTTCTTAAAGCGAATAAAATTAATGGAGCATTGGGTCTTTGATCTTTGGAGTAATTTTAAGCCAATATTTGATTTCTGCAAATATCACAAGATACCGATGTATGCCATAGATGCCGCAAAAAAGGGTTCGAATGTTAAGGAGAGGGATTTAGCTTCTGCAAAGCTTCTTGCGAAGGTCTTAAAGGATAATCCGGGTAAGCGTCTCTTCGTGTTTATTGGGGACCTACATATAGCTCCCAAGCACCTGCCGCGCGATGTGTCGAGGGAACTCAAGAAGCTCAAGATGTATGCAAACGACAGCATTGTATTTCAAAATAGTGAATCTATATACTGGGATTTGGCGGAGCATGGTGTTGAGGATTATGTAGAGGTGGTAAAGATGCAGGAGGATAACTTCTGCAGGATGCACACTCCACCGGTCATCTCTCAAAGATCCTATTTGAACTGGCTTGAGCATGAGGAAGGTGAGATCGATTACGCGGATGCTAAGTCAAGCTTTCTTGAGCTGTGTGATAGAATCTGTGATTTCTTGAAACTCAATATCGGTGGTGCACGGGAGGAGGTTGAGATCTTCACCTCCGGCGATCTATCATTCCTGAAACGTCTACACGATAAGGGGGTCTTTTCGCCTCAGGAGATTGATACGATAAAGAAACAGATACTCGCTAGTGAGAGCTATTATATTTCCAAGGCTAAAATTGTATACCTTGCCAATTTGTCGATCAACCATGCGGCCGAGGAGGCGTCGCACTTTATTAAGAATATATGTTCCGGTTCGGAGGAACCGCGTGAGATGATCGATGCTTTCTATGCAAACACCCTACATGAAGCCTTGGGTTTTTTTGGATCGAAGATAATTAATAATCGTAGGAAGTGCTATCATGCGCGCGACTTTAAAAATTTATTGGCTTATTTTACAACCATCAGAATTCCTCAGGAGAGGTTGGTAGAATATGAAACCGCGCACCTGGTTACTGAGTATCTCAAGTTGGAGAGGAGGGGCGAAGCGCTCGATAGTCCGGAAGTATTTAGAAGTAGGATGGATCTCTTCCTCTCCATAACTCATGCGCTTGGATATATGCTGGGCGATCGCTTATATTACGGTCTCATAAGTCAGGTCATAAAGAAGAGTGATATTCGAGATCTCTTTCAAAGTCCATGGTTGGATGATGGCGAGCCAATCGAAGTCTACCTAGGTCTCCACGAGAAACTCAAAAACGTCAAAATTCCACGAAGGATGTAAAAAAGTGTTGGGCGTTTATTTTAGAGGTCGCTTTATGATACTGAGATCTTTTATTTTAGTTATTCTTCTTGCGGTTCCTGCTGTTCTTCAAGATATAGGATCGGGATGTGGAACATTGGTTAGTGGTGTATTTTCAGATCCTGATGTGGGTATCGATCAGGAATCGCTCACATTTACAGCTCATTTTGGAGATAAGGAAGTTGAACCTCAGTTAATCGATGGTAATTGCAGAGAAAGCACACATGATGGAACACTTACTACCTACGATGATTGCACCGCCAATGCAAAATCTGAGCAGTCGTGGATAAGCTATGAACCGTCGAGTATAAGTGGTGAAGGAACGATAAAGGTATCCGTAAATCCTGAGGGAATGGAGGTGGGGACCCACGAAGGAAAAATCGTCCTGCGCAGCGAAGCATTGGTGGAGGAAGGCGGCGACACGGTTAATATAATATTGGAAATTTTAGAACCTGAAGCTGAAAGTGGGGAGCTTCAGCCAGTTTTGTCAGAAGAGGGCAAATAAGCGTCCAAATAAAAAAGCGTCGGACGCTTATTTCGCGCCCGACGCTATACTTTTGCCTTAACCTTAACCTTAATCTTAATCTTAATCTCAGTTTACATATTATAATACTCAGTTCCTAGGTGTGTAATCGGTTCTTCACCCATGAGGTAACGGAGCGTGTTCTTGAGCTTCATCTCCTGGATGAAAAGGTTGTGTTCCGGGTAGAGTCCCTCTGCAACCATTGGTGATTTGAAGTAATATGACAACCATTCCTGAATTCCTCTGAGCTCTGAGCGTTTGGCAAAATCGAGGAAGAGGGCGAGATCGAGAACGAGCGGTGCTGCCAGTATGGAATCGCGGCAGAGGAAGTCGATCTTGATCTGCATCGGATATCCCATCCATCCGAAGATATCGATATTGTCCCATCCCTCTTTGGCATCGCCACGCGGTGGGTAATAGTTGATGCGCACCTTGTGATAGAGATCTCCGTAAAGGTCCTTGTTGAGCTCTGGCTGCAGAATCGTGTCGAGGACTGAGAGCTTACTCTCCTCTTTCGATTTGAATGAACCAGGATCATCCAAGACTTCACCATCGCGGTTGCCGAGGATGTTCGTTGAAAACCAACCGTTGACTCCGAGCATCCTTGAGCGGAAACCTGGTGCTAAAATAGTTTTCATAAGTGTCTGACCAGTTTTGAAATCCTTACCGCAGATTGGTACGCGGTGTTCGTTGGCGAGCTCTTGCAGAGCTGGTGTGTCAACTGCGAGGTTAGGTGCGCCGTTTGCGTATGGTACGCCTGACTTGATTGCAGCGTATGCGTAGATCATCGAGGGGGAGATCTTCACATGGCTGTCATCCAATCCCTTTTCGAAATTTGCGATGGTCTTATGTACCTCTTCGGGCGGTGTAAATACTTCAGTCGATGCACACCATATCATGACGACGCGGGTGACGCCGCTCGTCTTTTTAAAGTTCTCGATATCTTCAATGAGCTGATTTGCAAGTTCGCGCTTCGTGTTTCCTTGTTTGATGTACGTGCCATCCAACTTCTTAACCCACTCTCTATCGAATACCGCTTTGAGGGGTTTAATCTTCTCGAGAGCAGGACGTGCAGCCTCGAGATCGGTTACGTTTAGAACTCCAGCTTTCTTTGCTGCCGTATATGCGTCATCCTCAAAGATATCCCATGCTGCGATTTCCATATCCTCCATATTCGCTAGCGGAACAAACTCCTTTATTGCTGGGTTGTTGTGTTCAGTTCTCTTTCCAAGGCGAATCGTGCCCATCTGCGTGAGTGATCCGAAAGGCTTCGTGCGTCCTGCCTTAATTGCATCTAAGCCAGCAATAACTGTGGTACTGATGGCGCCTAGTCCTACCAGCATTACTCCGAGTTTTCCCTCAGCTGCTTCGATCTTGTGTGGCTTTTCATGTGTCATGTGTAGTTCCTCCCTTTGTTATTTTTCTTGCTATTACAGGGAGATATGATATTAGTCAAATTAATATAATTACTAATATATATTAGGAATACTTATGGACATCAGAAAACTCCAAATATTCTGCGAGGTTTATAGACAGGGAGGTTTTTCTCAGGCAGCTAAGAAACTCAGGCTTACACAATCCGCTGTGAGCCAGCAGATAAAGGCGCTCGAGTCAGAGCTGGGGGTATCGCTGTTTGATCCCGATAGCCGTGCAACACCCACTGCATCGGGCGACTATCTTATGAAGGAGGGGGAGTTGTTCCTGGCGCAGTTGGATGACATTAGGAATGGTGTTAAAGACGCAGCAGGCGTAGGCGGTGGAACCGTTCGGTTTGGGATGATCGATGTCGCAGCGATCTCCCTTATGCCAAAGGTCCTAAAAATATTCAGAACAAAACAGCCGAACATCGAACTCGATGCTGTGGTTAAGGCAACAGGCGAACTCGTGAATATGGTCGATATGCATCAGCTCGATTTTGCCGTTGCAGTTACAAACAATGCTGAAGAATCCTTCGAATGTCAGCCCGTGTATTCCGATTCGATCGTTGCGATAGTACCGCGTAAGTCATCCTTGGACCGTGGAAAAATATCGGTTATGGATCTGAAGGGTGAGCCACTCATCCTTTATCCACCATCGTCCCATTCACGAGGGGTGATCGAGGATGTGTTTCGGTCGCGCGGGGTGGTGCCTACGGTAAATATGGAGATGCATTACCCTGCAGCCATATGTTCACTTGTTCAGCAGGGGATGGGCGTTGGATTGATATCGGAGTTATCTGCCCGGGAAAGCAAGATGAAAGGACAGAGTATTGTGGGCATTGATGAGCTGACAGGTGTTAGGCAGATTGGCATTGTCACGCATAGAAAGCGGAAACTATCTCCGCAGGCGAAAGCGTTGATATCAACTATAAAACAGGTAACTGGCGATTAGTTTGGGTGCTGCATAAAGTATCACTATATAGTCTAGTTATTGATAGCCGGGGTGATCATGAAAAAATCGATACCTGATAAAGAAACAATCTCTAAGGTAGCTGAGAGGATTGAATCATACATTCACAGAACGCCGGTTGTGGAGTGTAATTGTCTAAATGAGATTGTTTCCGCAAAGCTATATTTTAAATGCGAAAATCTTCAGAAGGCTGGTTCGTTCAAGATACGTGGAGCGACTAACGCCGTATTTCAACTTTCAAATGAGGAGTGTGAAAATGGAGTAGCAACGCATTCCTCTGGTAATCATGCGCAGGCACTTGCGCTTGCTGCAAAGCGACGTGATATAAAAGCATACATCGTGATGCCATCCAATGCGCCTTCTGTGAAGGTCGATGCGGTGAGGTACTATGGTGGTGAGATAACATTTTGTGATCCTAATTTGAACTCTCGAGAGAGCACTCTGAAGGATGTCGTAGCCAAGACAGGTGCTTGTATCATTCATCCTTATGACGACTATCGAACGATTGCTGGCCAAGCGACTGCAGCGAAGGAACTCATGGAGGATACGGAAGGACTTGATTATATTCTGGCCCCTGTGGGTGGCGGGGGATTGCTTTCAGGAACGCTTCTTTCAACTCATTACTTTTCGGAAAAGACAAAGGTCATCGCTGTTGAGCCCTCTGGCGCAGACGATGCATATAGATCTTTGAAGGAGGGAAGGATCGTTCCTTCAGTAAATCCCACTACAATTGCCGACGGCCTCTTAACGTCTCTCGGCGAACGCAACTTTCCTATCATTCAAAAATATGTCGAGGAGATCATTACAGTAGATGATGAGTATATCAAAGAGGCCATGGACTTGATTATGAGCAGAATGAAGCTCACC
>JABGOS010000105.1 GCA_018645265.1 Deltaproteobacteria bacterium | reverse complement strand
CGATAAGATATGCGTCCATGTGTACTATAACTGGGACAAGATCATCTGCCCCGGCGGTAAGGTCGTCGAGTGTAAATAGCTGTTATCGCTATAAACTAAGAAAGGTGTCCGACACTTTTTAGAAAAAGGTGTCCGACACCTTTTAATTATGTCCTCAGCAGTGATCAGCCCGAGCAAACCTATTTCCTTGATTTGTTTGAATATTTTGTGCTAAACGCCCTGCACTATGAAAAATGTATGTCCAAATCCAAAGTGCTCATTTTTGCCAGAAAGCAGGGCGCCAAATATCCATTCTACAGCCTATATCCACCCGCAAGCCGTGGTGATAGGTGATGTGGAGATAGGTGCTGAAGTTATGGTGGCTCCCTTTGCCTCAGTACGAGCGGATGAGGGTTCACCGTTTCGTGTAGGGGCAAGATCGAATATCCAGGATGGCGTTGTCATGCATGCCCTCGAAACGGATGGTGATTATTTCAAGAAGAACACGGTCGAGGTGAGTGGAAAACGATACGCTATTTACATAGGAGAGGGAGTTTCGCTCGCCCATCAGTGTCAGATTCACGGTCCAGCGCTTATACAGGATTCCTGCTTCATCGGAATGCAGTCATTTGTGTTTAAATCAGAGATAGGCAAGGGCTCAGTCTTGGAACCTGGTGCGAAGGTTATGGGGGTGAACGTTCCCAGCGGAAGATACGTCCCTGCAGGAAGCATTATAAGGGATCAGCAAGAAGCCGACGATCTTCCAATTATAGATGAGAGTTATCCGCTGAAAGATTTGAATGCTGAAGTCGTGAAGGTGAATACTGAAATAGATTCAGCCTATAAGAATGAGTTTGAATAATATATCATGAGTCATGCATCGTGTGTCATGAGTCAAGGACCCACGACCCAGAACTTATGATCGGTTACAAATATGCATCCAATAGTTGCCATAGTAGGTCGTCCTAATGTCGGTAAGTCACGCCTCTTCAATCGTATGGTCGGAAGTGGAAAGGCTATAGTGGCCGATATTCCAGGAGTGACGCGCGATCGTCATTACGCGGAAGCGGACTGGTGCGGTCGCGAGTATATATGTATCGATACAGGAGGTCTTGATCTTGCTCTCGACCCGAATGCCGATCTCGAGGGACATATTACGAGACAAAGCCTTATGGCGGCTGAGGAAGCGGATGTTATTATATGTCTCTTCGATGGCCAGTTGGAACCCACACCGATCGATCATCAGGTAGTTGAGGAATTGAGAAAGGTGGGAAAGCCAATCATCTTCGCAGTCAACAAAGTCGATGACCCTGATCAAGGCGATAAGCTCATTCCATACTATGAATTTGGAGTGGAGAAGATTGTTGCAGTCTCCGCAGAGCATGGAATTGGAGTCGACGACCTGCTCGATGAGGCCTTGTTGCATTTTCCGCCCGAAATTGAAGTGGAACTTGAAAAATCTGATATTACGGTTGCTGTCATTGGAAGGCCAAATGTTGGTAAGTCAACTTTGGTCAATCGTTTGGCCGGTGAGGAAAGGGTTGTCTCTCATGAGAAAGCCGGTACTACACGTGATGCTGTTAACGTGGAGATCGACTTCGAAGGGAAGAAATATCTTTTCATAGATACGGCTGGGGTTAAGCGTCGATGGAGTGTCTCAGAGAGGTTGGAGAGGCTTACCGCGATGAGAAGCCTCAGGATGATAGATAGGGCAGAAATTATAATTCAGCTGATCGATGGTTCGGAAGGACTTACTAAGCAGGATTTGAGTTTGGCAGGATTTATCCGGCAGCAGGGTAAGGGGTCGATACTCGTCGTGAATAAGTGGGATCTCATGGAGGCGGAATGGCAGGAGTATGAGCGTAGGCTTCGCGAGGGTCTTGGTGATCTCAAGGATATACCTATATTATGTATATCTGCTGTTACTGGTCAAAACTGCCTCAAGGTGTTATCCGGTATAGAGAAAATGCATGTGGCCCTGGGCAAGGAGATTCCGACATCGGATCTCAATCGCATTATGGAGTTAGCACTTGAAGGTCATCACCTCCCCGTATTTCGGGGTAAACAGGTGAGGATAAAATATGCAACGCAGATAGGTACCTATCCACCAACTATTGCGCTCTTTTCCAACTATCCGGCAGCTGTGCCATATGCGTACAGGAAATACCTTATGCGCAAGATCATGGAGGCGCTTGGTGTGAAGGGGATACCATTGAAGATAGTATGTAAGAGGAAATAGAATTCAGTAGCCAGTGAAGAGTAATCAGTATCCAGCAGTGTTTACTGATTACTGGTCACCGATTGCTGACCATCAACGATGAAAATACTTACTTCGATTTTTAAATCCTTTTTTAAAGATGATTGCCTGACGATGGCTGAGAATATCGCCTTCTGTGGTCTGCTCGCGATCATTCCGGTGGCGATGATCACGGTATCGATCGCTGGATATTTTTTGGGGGGATCAGAAACGGCGCTTGCTGGTATTATAGAAATTGCAACAGATGTTCTTCCGGTAGGTCGTCAGCAATTTGTTGCAAATCTTCAGTCGGTATTGGATCAGCGTTCCTCCTTGAGTATCTTTGGAGTTTTATTCCTAATATTTATCGCGACACTTCTCGTTGCTTCTATAGAGAAATCGCTCGACGTTATCTTTAAAACGCAAAAAAGCAGGAACTTCTTTCATTCAAGATTTATAGGGATTGGTGTGATTATATGGATTACGCTGCTCTTTACCTTGCCAACTGTATCTCAAGTTTTGGAGGGGTTGCTGCATAAGGTTGGATTCTACTTTCCGCTAGCGTGGCTGATGACAGGCAAAACATATTTTATGCTGGTCTCTTTCCTGGCGTATATGATGCTGATAGTCGTCATTCCGAATCAAAAAGTTTATGTTAGATATGCTGTCGTGGGAGGTGTTATCTTTTCGATAGGCATAGGCTTCGCGCGCTTCGCATTTAAATGGTACATGGTTTTTGCGATACAGAGATATAATGTAATCTATGGCTCTCTTACGGCGGTTGTGTTGCTCATAGTGTGGATATATTATCTCTCGTTGGTGCTGCTCATATCAGCAGAGATAGTGGCGGCGATACAATCGTCCAATTTGTTCGGAGTGAAAAAACTCAAAGCCTGAAGGGAAAAAGCATGAGTGAAAAGGTGAGGAGTACGTGGAACACTAGAGCCGGTTTTCTTTTAGCAGCGATAGGCTCTGCGATCGGGCTGGGTAATATCTGGAGATTTCCATATATTGCATACAAGAACGGTGGTGGTGCTTTCCTTATACCCTACGCTGTAGCGGTGCTGGTGGTTGGTATACCTCTGCTGATTCTGGAGCAGGGCATCGGCAATCTGTATCGCGCATCTCAGCCTATGGCATTTGCGAAGATCAGGAAAAAATTTGAGGTCTTTGGGTGGTGGCCAGTAGTAATGGTTATGTTCGGTATCATGTTGTTCTATACGGTTGTTCTTGGCTGGTGCATAAACTACCTGGTTTTCTCTATCGATCTCAGCTGGGGTGCTGACACTGAGGCTTTCTTTCACAATTCCTTTCTTGGCATAACGTCGGGGCCGTTTGATTTCGGTGGATTGCACTACGGTGTCTTGCTAGGCACGTTCCTAGTATGGGTGCTTGTTTGGTTTATTAGTACTAGGGGAGTGAGGCGGGGTCTTGAGCTAGCCAATAAGATAGCTATTCCACTACTTGTAGTTCTGATGGTTATCATGATGGTATGGAACCTTTTTCTCGATGGCTCTGGTGCAGGAATTGCGACATTTCTTAGGCCTGATGCGAGTCGCCTTACGGATCCTGCAGTCTGGACGGATGCATTTTCCCAGGTGTTCTTCAGCCTTTCCGTGGCGCTAGGAATTATGTACGCATATGCAAGTTACTTGGGTCCTCGCGCAGCTATCGTGAATAACTCGTGGATTACAGCGGCGGCAAATAGCAGTTTTTCGATCTTTGCTGGTATGGTTGTTTTTGCCACACTGGGTACAATGGCACATGCTACGGGTGTTCCCATTACCGAGGTGGTGAAGGGCGGTCCAGGACTTGCATTCGTTATCTATCCGAAAGCAATCAGCCTACTTCCATTTGGCTCTCGAATATTTGCAGTTCTTTTCTTTCTTTCTCTCCTGCTGGCTGGCATTACATCCGCCATATCTATTCTTGAATCATTCGTATGCTCAGCTATTGATAAATTCAAGGCATCCAGGATGAAGGTCGTTACGCTTACCTGCGTAGTTGGTTTTTTTGGAAGCATGATATTTACCACCGGGGCGGGTCTGTATTGGCTTGATATTGTGGATTATTTTATAATGAATTTTGGCCTGCTGACTGTTGGTCTAATCGAGGCTGTAATAATTGCGTGGATATTTGGAGTGGAGAAGCTTGGCAAAAGCGTCAATGCCGGCAGTAGCTGGAAAGTAGGTAGGGTGTGGAGATATTTGTTGAAGTATGCTACACCGATGGTACTCGTGGTTCTCTTGGTGATAGCTGTCGTGGATAACTTTAAGAAGCCATATGGTGGATATTCCTGGACTGCACTGACAATTATCGGAGTCGGCTGGATTGTAATGACGATCCTTCTCTCGATTTTTATTTCAAAGAGGAGACGTGTTGAAGGGGAAGAGGATCACATGGCTCAATTGGGTGATGAGGGTGTAACGATTAACGACTAATGCGGAGGTGGACCATAGGTACTTATAAAAGGCTTCCTAGAGTGAAGCAAAAAGCACATGATGAATTTGTAGATTGGACGCTGCATACCCTGATATGGATCAAGAAACGATGGAAGAGTGCGCTCGAGATTGTAGGGCTTGCAGTCCTCGTATTCGTTGTAGTAGTAGGGGCCACCCATTATTGGGATTGGCGCTCAAATACTGCTGCTGAAGCTTACTATAAAACCAGCCTTTTGAAGGAGGACTCAGATCTCAGGGTCAAGGCCCTTGAAGGTGTGGCCGACGACTACCTCGGCACATTGGCTGGTAAAAGGGCTTTAATGGATCTAGGGAACATATATCTCAAGAAGGAAAATTATGATTTGGCCGCCAAGAAATTTCAGCTTTTGGCTGGGAAGTCGCGAAATCACCCGATGCTTTTTGTAGCGGCTATGTATAAATTGGCAGAGACGCAGGCTGCATCTGGTGATGCTGCTGCTGCGGTGGAGACCTATTTGAAGGTGGCGGCGGATCCCAACAACCTGATCAGCATGAATAGCAGATTTAAGGCTGCTAAAACGTTAGAGGGAGTAGGTGAGTATGAGAAGGCGGCTGGTATATATCGTCAGATAATCGATGAGGCCACCGAAAAGGATTTTTTTGCTAAGGATAAAAGTGAGGAGCGTTTATTATGGCTTATGGTGAGAGGTCACGTTCAGCAGCAGCACTCGTAGTATCTATTGTTTTGACCTTATTGATTGTTCTGCCGGTCAGTGATGCTTATGCAAGGTATAAGCCGAAACCGAAGCGGCACTTTTTAAGCTGGGAATCTCTGAAGAGGCCAGAGGAATACAAGAAGTTGAAGAGACACACTCTCTCCGACAGACGTTTTGATATTTCCAAACGCCGCGTCGTCAAGTTGAAGAAGAACTCCTTTATGAATTTCAGGCCCTATCAGTTTACCACGCCTACTATCATCGGTGATAAGATGTTCATAGGCGTAGATGCTGGTTATTTCTACGGTATAAATGCGAGACTGAAGGAGAAGATATGGACGTTTAGAACGGAGGGGGCTGTTCAAGGTGCTGCGGCCACTGACGGAAACACCGTTTATGCTACTGACTGCAAAGGCTATATTTATGCTCTTGATGCAAATTACGGTAAGGAAAAATGGAAATCGCTGCTCGACACATCCATAATGTCAAAGCCGTTAATCGATGGCGATAGGCTTTATGTTGTTACCATGTCAGGCAGGCTCTATACACTGGATAGGAATACCGGTATTGAGATTTGGCATACGAATAGCCATGAGAGGAATTTCGGTTTTTCAGTGAGACGGTCAGCAACACCGACAATCAGGAATGGTCTCATCTACGTCGGCACTTCATCCGGCACGATCATAGCATATCACATGAGCAATGGAAGTGTAGCTTGGGTCAGGCAGATAGGGGACAGGCGTGAACAACTCTATGATGTCGATGGTACGCCGATCTTTATTGGAGACAGCCTCTACGTAACAACGGCGGATGGAAGGTTGAGTTGCCTCAATGCCTCAACTGGTAGGGTTCTCTGGTATGTGGATGCAGGTGGCTCCAACGATCCACTGTATTATGATGGTAAACTGTATGTGACAGGCGGTGGCACTTTGAGCTGTCTTGATCCGCATTCAGGCCATATATATTGGCAGCAGGATTTAGATGAACCTGGTCTCTCCTCACCAGCCGCTGGTGACAACTATATTGCTGTGGCTTCCACTACAGATAGGTTGTTTTTGATAGATAGTAATACGGGTGATGTCGCCTTCGAGAGATATATCAGGAAGGGCAGCTTTGGCGATCCCGTAGTGATAGGCGATTTGCTCTATATTCTATCAAACAGCGGACGAATGTTCACATTCAAGGTGAGGGAGCTCAAGAAACGTACTAAATCCAACATTGCGAAAAAGGCGGACTCTCAGCAAGCTGAAGAGGTAGCTGAGGATGAAAATCAATAACTCTTAGGGCTTTTTAGCTCCGAGCTTGACATTCCCAGCCATATCTATATAGATCTCGCCATGTTGGCCGATAGAATAAGTGAAGGACTTACCTTCGACGACGTCCTGCTCATACCAGGCGCTTCTCGCGTGCTCCCCAAGGACGTTGAAGTTTCAACAAAACTTACAGTAGGCATTGATCTGAAGATTCCGTTTCTTTCAGCTGCTATGGATACAGTTACTGAGGCTAGGACTGCTATTGCTATTGCCCAGGAGGGCGGTATAGGAATCATCCATAAGAATTGGTCGATAGATCTGCAGGCGAAAGAGGTTCAGAGGGTGAAGAAGTTTGAAAGCGGTGTCGTTACAGAGCCGCTCACGATTTCACCGAACATCACCCTGGGTGAGCTTACTAAGCTCAGAGAGCATCATGGCATATCGGGTTTTCCTGTGGTGGATGGATTGAAATTGGTGGGGATAGTCACGCATAGGGATATTCAGTTTGAGGGTGATGATACGAAGCTTGTCTCTGAGGTTATGACCTCGAGCGACTGTCTGGTTACCGCCCAATATGGAATCAGTTTGAACGAAGCGAAGGAAATCCTTCATAAGAATCGCATTGAAAAGCTTCCTCTTGTAGATGATAATTTTAATCTCAAAGGGCTAGTTACCGTTCGTGATATACAGACCGTGGAACGTTATCCTAACGCAGCAAAGGATTCCCTAGGTAGACTCCGTGTTGGGGCAGCAGTGGGCGTCGGTGGTAAAGAGGTAGAGAGGGCGGAGGCCCTAATCGATGCAGGTGTGGATGTTGTGGTCGTAGATACGGCCCATGGGCATTCATACGGTGTCGTTGAGGCGGTAAGAGAGCTTCGTAACAAATATCCTGAATTGCAATTAATAGCTGGCAATATAGCGACGGCCGATGCTGCGAAGGCCCTGATCGATGCTGGGGTCAGCGCATTGAAAGTTGGTGTTGGCCCAGGATCGATCTGCACCACCAGAGTTGTTGCAGGGTGTGGCGTACCACAGATTACTGCAATTGCGAATGTTGCATCAGTGAGTAAAAAGAAAAAAATTCCGATAATAGCTGATGGTGGAGTAAAATTCTCAGGAGATACGGTGAAGGCTCTGGCGGCTGGGGCGCAGAGCGTGATGATAGGTTCGATGTTTGCAGGCACTGACGAATCTCCAGGGGATGTTGTCCTGTATCAGGGTAGAAGCTATAAGTCGTATCGGGGTATGGGTTCGATCAGTGCAATGAAGCGCGGCAGCAAGGATAGGTATTTTCAGGGTGAAGTACGTGAAGAGAAGAAGCTTGTTCCTGAGGGTATCGAGGGCAGGGTGCCGTATCGTGGCAAGCTCCGTGATATCCTTTATCAGCTGATCGGTGGTCTACGTTCGGGAATGGGGTATTCCGGCTGTTCAACCATTGAGGATCTTTCCACCAAGACTAAATTTGTAAGAATTACCCCTGCCGGTCTTCGTGAATCTCATGTACATGATGTTATCATCACCAAAGAAGCACCTAACTACTCGATGGAGTAGCGCGACATTCCAATGGATCAGAATAAAATTCTCATTCTAGATTTTGGGTCTCAGTACACTCAACTCATCGCTAGGCGTATTCGCGAAGCAAAAGTTTATTGCGAGATTCATCCGTGTAATTGGCCTGTAGAGGATATTAAAAAATATGATGCTAAGGGTGTAATCCTTTCAGGGTCGCCATCCTCATTGACCGATGAAGATTCTCCTCCCTTAAATCCGAAAATTCTCGAACTCGGTCTTCCAGTTTTTGGAATTTGCTATGGCATGCAATCCATGGCCAAGGTTTTGGGTGGTGGTGTCGCCGGCGCTGGGAAGAGGGAGTATGGGCATGCAACGCTTGTCGCCGACGAATCGCATCCGGTATTCGATGGAGTTAAGAACTGGCCCATGTCCGTTTGGATGAGTCATGGCGATAAGGTAGAGGTGCTTCCAAAAGGGTTTCGCGTTATAGCGCATAGTGACAACTGCCCATATGCGGCGATGGCGAGTGGTGACAATAAGTTTATTGGTGTGCAGTTTCATCCTGAAGTCACACACACTCCAGAGGGTGCATCTGTTCTTCAGAATTTTATATTTAATATTTGTGGTTGTGAGCCAGCGTGGACCATGGAGTCGTTCATAGAATCTCAGGTGCGTGAAATTAAGTCCAAGGTTGGCAGTTCAAAGGTTATACTGGGTCTCTCAGGAGGTGTGGATTCATCTGTGGCTGCAGTTTTGCTTCACAGAGCTGTGGGTGATCAACTTCACTGTATATTTGTGGATAATGGTCTTCTTCGAAAAAATGAAGCTGAAAAAGTTGAGCGCATCTTTCGCGATAGCTTCCATATTAATCTTGAGGTCGTTGACGCTTCAAAGAAGTTTCTGTCGAAGCTCAAGGGGGTTGAGGATCCGGAGAAGAAGAGAAAAATTATCGGCAACGTATTCATCGATGTCTTTGAAGAAAAAGCAAAATCTTTGGGTAATGTAAAATATCTTGCGCAGGGGACTCTCTATCCGGATGTCATTGAGTCGGTATCATTTAAGGGCCCATCTGCAACGATCAAGAGTCATCATAACGTTGGTGGCTTGCCTGAGAAGATGGGGCTTGAACTAATCGAACCATTTCGCGAACTCTTCAAGGATGAGGTTCGGGAGGTTGGGAGGCAGCTGGAGTTGCCAGATGAGATCGTGTCGCGTCAGCCCTTTCCAGGCCCTGGGCTTGCCGTTCGTATAGTCAGCGATATTACGAAGGATAGGCTTGATCTGCTTCGCGATGCAGATGAGATCTATATGCAGGAGATAAAGGGTGCTGGTCTGTATAATGAGATCTGGCAAGGCTTCTGTGTTCTCCTTCCTGTGAAGTCTGTCGGTGTGATGGGGGATGAGCGTACATACGAGAACGTTGCCGCGGTCAGGGCTGTTACTTCTACTGATGGCATGACGGCGGATTGGGCAAGAATTCCTTACGATGTCCTTGGTAGGATTTCCAATCGTATCATCAATGAGGTGAAGGGGATAAACCGCGTCGTCTACGACATTTCCTCAAAGCCACCCGCCACGATCGAGTGGGAGTAGTTTAAATTCACTTAGGGACACTTCTAATCTAGTTCCACTTATGTCTTCTCTTGGGCTTGCTACCCGGATTCTTTTTGAAATCCTCATCGGTGATAGGGGCGCTTATTGTATACTCCTTACCCTTAACCTCATAGGTGATATGAAGAGCCTTCGCTACCTTAGAAGATGGCCACTTTTTCTTGGGAGGAAAATAGACAGCGCCTGCAACTTTAAGTCCTGCAGGAAAAGTTCGGTTCCTCATGATGTCGTCTATTATAACAGAACGCCTTTGAGCATCGGCAGCGGCTGCACCTGCAGCGCCAGCTATTCCCGATGCTCCGGCTGTGGCAAGACCGGCATAGGCAAGCTCATCTACTCCACCCGCAGCTCCCCCAATCCCCATACCTAAACCTGCTATTGCACCTACAATAGCTGCCGTCCTAGCCTTATTGTGAATGAGTGATCGAAGCTCACCTCTATTTAAATTGGCAATTGCAAATCCGTCCATATCTTCAAGGTAGGCCTTACAGCAATTTACATCGGAACTTTTTATGCCATCATTTTTGATAGCAAAGAAAACTTCCGTCCAGCTCCCTTTGCTTTTCGCTTTGATGATTTCCATGGAAAGTTGGGGTTCACTTTTTTTTGCATAGCAAATTACAGGAACAAGAAACACAACTACTACGACCAAAGACAGTTTCTTTAACATAATGTCTCCTCACATTAACGAGATTTGTAATGATATTATGGTCCTTTTTTCAAGGAATTATCAAGAACTAATCGAGGTCTGCTTGAAGCGATCGAGTGAGAGTGGCGAGCTACTTCTTCCACCACGTTGAATTTTTGATAACAGTATATGGGCTTCCTATAGCCTGTCGATATCCACCATCAGCATCGCGCGTTTGTTCGGCCGGCATCTGAACTACTTCACCTTTTACGATTACAATTTTGTTTAGCATCTCATCATCCCATCCCAGCATGCCTTCGATGTGATATACTTTGTCATCGACTAGTAAAATTGCACTTGCCTTCGAGTTTTGCGCTGTTCCCTCTATGGAGATAATTTTAGGAGAGGTCGAATCCTCTTTCGCTGGATAGTTATCCTGATCGTTTTGAGAATGGCAGGCTGCTGCTGCGCATACCACGAGCAATATGCAGGCTATCTTTATTGGCATATTCATGTATCACCTCGGAGTTATGATATTGCGAGCAGTATAGAGCATTATGTAGTTTACACAATAATTGGGATGTAAAAAAAGTGTCCGACACTTTTTTAAAAAATCCCGCCGGGTGGCGGGATTTGTATGTTTATCCATTTCCTCTTCCGAGTGATCGGAGCCATCCCCATAACCCTTGCCAGATTCGTGCAAATCTTCCAGGTCCTGTAAATGCCGCTGCCCCCTCAGGTGGAGCATCGAGTTGAGCATGACCTACTTCATGAATTGCAATGTCAGGATCGAGGCTACCCTCTGCCGGTACCGCAAAAACGCTTCCGCCCTGGTCTGCGGATATGTCAGGGCTTGCCCAAGCTTGAGGACTACTACCATTTTGCTGACCAGCGCCATAGAGATTTGCAGAATGAGCATTTGTATCGATAGGCTCAGCTGTATGTATGGCCAAAGGTATTAGCACAGATGCTAGTGATACCGAAGTGTTTTTGGCAGCTGCAGCATCAAAACCCGTGACTTCGGCCTCTGCTGCTGTGTATGCCGCCTGCGTTTTAGGTGATGCAGCGACGCTTTCTGTGAAAACTCTAGTTTGATCAGCATCCGCTGGATCGGCGCTACATGGAGCGAAGGTGCTTGGAGCCTTATGTTGCAAGAATGCATGGGAGATCATGTGATAGACCCAGCCATCTCCCCATTTAAACCTGACCATGATTGAGCCGCGATTGTGAGCTGCTTTCAGCTGTCTGGAATACAGTAGAATCTCCACACCATCGGATAGTCTGGTAATTGGATAGCTCTGATGCTCAAGCCACCAACGGGGTTCACCACCTTCTGCATCCATCATATGAACGAGCGCATTTTTACCAGGCGCTGGGAGGGTGTTGGATTTCCATGCGTCGACTAAAACAAATTTGTCACTGCCCGTATTACCTCCCTTGTGAGCTATGGTTCCAGGGAAGGCCTCCTGAATTACGGTTTTGAGTGCCCAATCCGTAGTCATGAGCATACCACCTGCATGAACAAATTTGGCAACCCTCTTCGCTTGATTCGCAGGAAAATCTCGGCCACAGTTTATAAATACAGTCTTAATGCCCGGCAGCTCGTCGAGTGCCTGAGCAAAATTTGCTGGATTTCCTAGTCTGGCATATGGCAATTTCGCAGATTCCAGTATGTGATGAACCTGATCAAAACAGCCATCTACTACAAGGATGCTTGGAGTAGTGGAAGCACCTATCTGTTGGAGTGCTAAGTTGTATGCTGGTGCATGTGCCGTTAGAACATCACTTACAACACTAGTTGCAAGTGCATACCCTGTTTGCATTGCAGCGGTACCGTGAGCCATTGCGGATGGCGCCATATTGGGAGTCCAACTCGATGTTACTGACATTTCATCCTCCTTATTGTCATTCCCTCACAGACTCCTTTTTGTCGGCTATTCTTGTAAAAAGTTGCTAGCTTTTTACTGGCCTTTTGCCTGAAAAGTGCAATATAACAGCGTTTCGAGGTCCCAAGCGGAAATTATGATCCATTCAAATTTTGTACATCTGCACGTCCACACCTACTACAGCCTGCTCGATGGGGCGGCTCCTATATCTAAGCTCGCAGAAAAGGCAAAAGAGCTCAGAATGCCAGCGCTTGCGGTTACCGACCACGGAAATATGTTCGCCGCAATCGAGTTCTATGAGACTATGCAGAGGGCTGGGATCAAGCCTTGTATCGGATGTGAGGTATACCTCCTTACTCAGGGTTCTCGTCATATCAAGGATATCAACCAGAAGGGGGCACTCACTCACCTGACATTGCTTGCTAAAAATCGGGAGGGATATGAGAATCTCTGCCGATTAATAAGCTCAAGTTATCTCGAAGGGTTTTACTATAAGCCTCGAATAGATAAGGAGATATTAAGTGAAAATGCCGGGGGGCTTATCGCTCTCTCCGGCTGTCTGAGGGGGGAGGTTGCACAGGCTTTGGAGCAGGGGCGCTACGAGGATGCTAAGGCCTCCGCGGAGTTTTATGCGAACCTGTTCAAGGATGACAGATTTTTTCTTGAGATCCAGGATCATGGCATGCCTGAGCAGGAGACTGTCAGGGAAGGGATGATAAAGCTGGGCCGCGAAGTCGGTTTGGGGCTCGTTGCTACCAATGATGTTCACTACATAAACAGGGATGACGCTGCATCACACGATGCGTTGCTTTGCATACAGACTGGCAAGAATCTCGATGATGAAAAGCGGATGAGGTTGCCGTCCGATGAATTCTATCTTAAATCGCCGGATGAGATGCGGGAGCTCTTCTCGGATTGCCCAGAGGCTATAGACAACACTGTAGCAATAGCTGAACGCCTGAATCTCGAGCTTGATTTTAATACCTACCATTTCCCAAAATTTGTGCCCCCCGATAAAAAAGACCTAGCGAGTTATCTGAAGGACCAGACTTACGAGGGTTTGGAAAATCGTTGGTCACACGTATCGAAAGGTAAGGACGATCTCGAAGGGTTGAGGGGAAAGTATCACGAGCGCCTGGATGAGGAACTCAAAGTTATTATCTCGATGGGCTTTGCAGGATACTTTCTCATCGTTGCCGATTTTATAAGCTATGCACGGAGCGTTGATCTACCGGTTGGGCCCGGAAGGGGGTCTGCTGCGGGGTCACTCGTTGCATATTGCTTAGGTATCACGAATATCGATCCGATCGAACATGATCTTCTCTTCGAACGCTTCTTGAATCCTGAAAGAATAAGTATGCCGGATGCCGATATCGATTTCTGCATGCGAAGGCGTGATGAGGTTATCGACTACGTTTCAAAAAAATATGGCAACGTGAGCCAGATCATTACGTTCGGTAAGATGAAGGCGCGGGCGGTGATTCGTGATGTCGGCAGGGTGATGGGAATTCCATACGGCGATGTAGATCGTATCGCTAAGCTTATTCCAGCGACGATCGGAATGACTTTGGCGCAGGCGATCCAGATAGAGCCTAAACTTCGTGATATGGCGAAGAAACAGGAACAGGTTGCTAAATTGCTTGAGATTGCAAAATCACTCGAGGGTTTTCCACGGCATGCATCAACGCATGCGGCGGGCGTAGTGATCTCCGATAGGCCGCTTTCTGAACTTGTTCCGCTTTATAAAGGGCAACGCGATGAGGTTGTAACACAGTTCGATATGAAGTGCGTCGAGAAGATCGGACTGATCAAATTTGATTTTCTCGGTCTCAAAACTTTAACGGTTATAGATGATTGTATAAAAATCATAGAATTTCGAACGGGTAAAAAGATCGATATCGATGAGATTCCTCTCGATGATATGGATGTCTACGCGAAGCTCTCCGATGGTGACACTGCGGGTGTATTCCAGCTTGAAAGTACGGGAATGACCGATCTCGTAATGAAGCTCAAGCCGAACCTGTTCGCTGATATAGTAGCTCTTGTGGCGCTCTTTCGACCTGGTCCTCTCGGTTCAGGCATGGTGGATGACTTCATTAATCGCAAACATGGAAGGACCGCGATCAGATATGAGCTGCCACAGCTGGAGGATGTGCTGAAAGAGACCTACGGCGTCATTGTCTATCAGGAACAGGTTATGCGAATTGCAAACCTGCTCGCTAGCTACAGTCTCGGCGAAGCCGATATTCTCAGGCGTGCGATGGGAAAGAAAAAACCTGAAGAAATGGCGAAGCAGCAACAGCGTTTTTTGCAGGGGGCGCTGAAGAATAAAATATCAAAGGTGAAGGCCGAACGAATATTTGAGTTGATGGCTATGTTCGCTGAATATGGATTTAATAAATCCCATAGCGCAGCATATGCCCTAGTTGCATATCAGACAGCGTACCTCAAGACTCACTATCCTACGGAGTTTATGGCGGCGCTTCTCACTACTGAGAGAAATAATACCGATAAAATTCTTTTCTATATCAATGACTGTAAGTCGCGCGATATCAACATACTTCCTCCAGACGTCAATGAGAGCATGAGGGAATTTTCTGTTATAGGAGACAGTATCATTCGATTCGGTTTGGCAGCGGTTAAGAATGTCGGTGATAATGCAATTGAGAGCATAGTGAAGGTGAGAGATTCTGGGGGTCCCTTTTTATCACTCTTTAATTTTTGTGAACGTGTCGATTCGCGTAAGGTGAATAAACGTGTGGTGGAGAGTTTGATCAAGTGCGGAGCTTTTGATTTTACTAAAGCGCCGCGTGCTGCACTGCTCGCTGCGCTCGAGAGGGCGATGGATATGGCGGCCTCAAGTCAGCGAGATCGCATTAATGGTCAGACTAGGCTTTTTGACATTCTATCGGATGAAGGTACGTCATCCTCGGATCCCGATCTGCCAGATGTGTCGGAATGGGCGGAGAGGCAGCTACTAGCATATGAAAAGGAATCACTCGGTTTCTATATCACGGGGCATCCCCTTGCACAGTACGAGGAATTGATGTCACAGTATGCCAATACGGATACAACGGATCTATCAAGTGTTGGGGATAAAAAGGAAGTGAAGCTTGGAGGGGTTGTTTCGAAGTTGAGGGAGATCACGACGAAGCGTGGTGATAGAATGGGATTTATCACATTGGAGGATCTGAAGGGATCTGTCGAAGTGATAGTATTTTCCGATGTCTATGCTCAGTCACACATGCTCATTAAAAGCGATCAACCGGTATTCGTTATAGGAACTGCGGATGCTGATGGTGAAACTGTCAAGGTTATCGCGACTCAAATTATGCCTATCGAGGATGTATCGGAAAATATGACGAAGAGCGTTCATTTCTTTCTACATCAGCCTGAAATAGATGCGCAGCATTTGGCTCAACTGAAAAACGTATTATCCAGATATCCAGGTGAATGCAGGGGCTATGTGCATCTGGTGGTGCCCGACAAAACTGAAACTGTATTGGCATTGCCCGATGAGATGAAACTCAAACCCTCTCCTCAGCTTGTCACTGCGGTCAATAAACTCTTCGGGCACAACGTCACGAAGTTCATTTCATAATGGAATCCTATGCAGCAAGATCGTCAGAGTAAATTAAGTAGACTCCAGAAGACCGTCTTAGTTGGTGTTAGAAGAGGTCGGATGTCGAAAAAGGAGATGACTCTCTCTTTAGAGGAGCTTGGGCGCTTGGTCGATACCTCCGGAGGGACGGTTGTTGGCAGTGTCTCTCAGGAGATCAAACGTGTGGATGCGGCTACATTCATTGGTAAGGGTAAGGTTGAAGAGATTGGAAGGTTGGCAGAGGAACTTGGCGCCGATATCGTAGTCATTGATGATGATATATCTCCGGTGCAGAATAAAAATTTGGAAGATCGATTGGGATTGTTCGTTCTAGGTAGAACCGCGGTCATTCTGGATATATTTGCACTCAGGGCTCATACCAAGGAGGGTAAGCTTCAAGTTGAGCTGGCTCAACTTCAGTACTTAGCTCCGAGGCTCGTCGGCAGGGGTGAGACGTTTTCGCAGCAGGTCGGTCGCATAGGAACTCGAGGTCCTGGTGAAACTGCGCTGGAATGTGACCGTCGTAGGATAAGGGAGAGGATTACAAAGCTCAGACGCAATCTTGAAAGTGTTAGGGCTCATCGTAGAATTCACAGGATGAAACGCGACGCGGTTCCAATACCGCTCGTTTCAATGGTCGGGTATACGAATGCAGGTAAGTCGACATTGATGAATGCGATGACCGATGCAGATGTTTTCGTGGAGGATAAACTCTTCGCTACATTGGACCCAACTATAAGGAGGCTCAGGCTTCCTTCCGGTAGGGAGGTTTTACTGGCAGATACAGTTGGGTTTATTAGACGGTTACCACACGAACTCGTCGAATCGTTTCGATCGACATTCGAGGAGGTTTCATATTCGCATATGCTTCTGCACATCATAGACGGGAGTGACGAGGAAGCGGGTGAACATGCGGGTACGGTCGAGAATGTCCTGGCAGAGATGAAGCTCAATCACAAGCCAAGGATAGACGTTATCAATAAAGTGGATGTCGACGAGATATGCTTTAAGGGAGATAGGAATTCAGTCAAGGTTTCGGCTCTAAAGGGAGTGGGAATCGAAAATCTGCTAGGACGATTGGATGAGGCCTTGAAGCTGGAATTTAGACGTATCCTTCTCAGATTACCCTTCGATCGCGGGGATATTCTGTCGGGTCTCTATAGGATGGGCTATGTATGGAGGGTGGAATATGAGGGGGATGGCATACTTGTCGACTGCGAGCTTCATCAGAAGTTCTATGGGAAGTATCGCTCATATGAGGTTGTAGAGGGTTAAAGCATAACATATTATTTTTGCTGGATATTTTAGAATGAATCGGATAGGAAGCCCCACTGTATGGATGGAGATTTAATGCGCAAATATTTCGTTCCGATATTGGTTTTATTAGTCATCGTTGCCCCTGGAATAGTTCATTCAGCGGGTGAGGGTGAATTGCAGGTTGGTGAGGATAGTAGTGTTCCGGATTGCGAATCAAAGATGCAAAAATATCTGATCTTCAGAGTCGGTCAGGGTGATTTTGATGAACATAGGGAAATTCTGAAGAAAGATTATTTAGATAAATGCGAAGAGTTATCTGAAGGTGGGGGTGTAAAGGTATCAGCGCTTGAGACGGAAAGTGGAGAATCGGAAGCTAGTAGACCACTCAAGCCTGTAAAGATTAATAAGGATGAGATAGATAAGAAGCTTCGCAAAAATGGTTTTTTGGTTGATGGCGATCATACTGTCGTCGCTTTTGCTACTGAGCGTATAGAGAAGGATCTAATAAACTCCTTTTTTTCCTCCATATCCGATGGTGAGGTTGCTAAGAACGAGTGCGAGACTGCTCTTTACGATATATTTTCTAAGAAGGGTTTTTCCTGCGATGTAGGAAAGTTTAATAAGACTCAGAGAATGAAAGCGCGCGCCTTTAGAACAGTCGTTAATCGCTATAAGGATTTGAGTTATATGCCCAACGATTCAACCATTAAGGCAGCATCAATAGTTGATAGGTCTGCCAGGGCTGTGGTGACATGCGGAGTTCAAGTAGATATTGATGATTCCGGAGTTGGCTTTGAGGCCTGTGCAAAAGGGAGATGTAAGGCAGTTGATGCTGCCTCAAAGGGGAGAATCGCAACCGCAACCGATTCAAAATGCGAGAGCAATGAAAATAAGACTACGGCGTACATCGGTGCTATCAGAGATGTGTGCAATTCAATGGGTAGGAGCATAGGTTCCGATATGGTAGGTGTGTATTCCAAAAAATAGTCGAAGGAGGAAGATGAGGGTCAATGTTGCAAATATTCTAACGTTCTCGAGGTTGTTATTAGTGCCCGTCTTTGTCTATTGCTTCGTTGTTGATATGAAGATGTGGGCCTTTATCATCTTCTGCGTCGCTTCGTTCACCGATCTGATAGATGGTACGGTTGCACGCGTCCTTGGACAGCATTCCAAAATTGGTGCCCTTCTGGACCCGATGGCGGATAAAGCTCTCATGCAGGGTTGTTTTATTCCGTTACTCATAGCCGGTTTTCTTCCGTGGTGGTTCTTTGTGCTGGCGCTTACTAGGGATCTGATGATCGTAGGTGGCATTATCTACTTGGAGAATAAGAAGGCGGAACTTCCTTATAGGGCTATTTGGCCCTCCAAACTTGCAACATTATTTCAGATGACGGTCGCTGGCTTTGCACTTCTCAGGTGGTGGCTGGTGATGGATCCGAGCATGCAATCACAACTCTTTTTCTGGCAGATGTCCTTTATGATCCTTTCTTCAGTTTTTATCGTAATGAGTGGTTATCAATACGTTCAGATGGGGTTGTATCTACTGCGTAAGGGTCGAGTCGCAAATGCATGAAAGAATTGAATGGCAGGATCTGGGGTCCGTTCCTTATGATAAGGCCTGGCGGATTCAGGAAGAGTTGCGCGTGCTGCGTGATGACGATGCAATAGTTGATAGGTTTCTTTTCGTAGAACATCCATCGGTCTTCACATTGGGTAAACGCGATTGTTCAGAGGATTTCTTAACATCTTGTGATGAAATAGCGGCTGATGGAATTGATGTTATTAAGTGTAACCGAGGTGGAAGGGTTACGTATCATGGTCCTGGTCAGATCGTGGGATATTTTATCTTCAAATTGAGTGCGATGGGTCTCGGTGTGAAGGAGTTTGTGAGCGCTATCGAGGAGATCTGCTTAAGGACACTCAATCATTTTGAAATTCAAGCTGCACGAGATGAAGAACATCCCGGATTATGGATAAAAGAAAATAAGATAGTCGCTATAGGTCTTAATATCTCTCACGATGTTACTCAGCATGGCTTCGCGATGAATGTTGATTGTGATATGGCTCCATACAGACACATTGTGGCATGTGGAATAAAGGATAGGGGTATTACAACATTTGCACGGGTATTGGGCTTAGCTCCATCACAGGACGAGGTAAAGCAACACATCATCAAGCATATGTCAGATGTTCTCTCCAGGGAAGTTTTACGGATAACATAAAGCAATAACTAATGGGTCTTCGTTTTTTAGCCCGATGTGAATGTGAGAGCTTCCGTGGCTAGTGGCGTTGGTTCTTCAATAGGCTTTTCTTCATAGACGTCGATGTAGTTAACGTTGTTTTCCTCGTCTGGTAAGCCTTTAAGATATGTTTCATACTCCTGCTTATCAATTTTGCCTTCGCGAATTAACCTCTTAATAAGGCGATTGTCGAATTTCACTTCCTCACTGATGTTTGTCTCGTTTTTCATGTTTTGTTCAAAACCTCTCATAGTTTGAAATTATTTTTTAGAAGGGGCCTTTTCAATATGCGTGATGATTCGGCCATCCTTGAATATTCTTACATCTCCAGATGACTCTGAAATAACAAACGCTATCGATTGCGTCAAGCTAGTGATGCCGGCAGCTGCAATATGTCTACTTCCCAACCCCCTTGGTAAGCTGGATTCATCAGTTGCTGCACCGAGATACCTTCCGGCGGTGAGAACAGTTCCATCGTCGGCGATTACGAAGGCTCCATCCATGGCGGAGAGTTCTCTGATTGTTTCCTTCAATGATGGGGAGAGGATGTTTCTTTCCTCCTCATCATAGCCTTTGAATGGGTTCATGATCATCTGTTTTGAAAGCTGCATGACCTTTTCATGATCACCCAATACGAAGATAGTTCCTATCGCCTTTCCTTCGCGACCCTTGTCAGCGAGTTCCACCGTGATGTTCAGAACCGATTCAAAAAGTTCAGGGGGGACGCTTTCGGCAATCTTGGCGATACCCTTGCCTGAGAGGAATTCGGATTCTTTAGATGTATCGACGACTTGAATCATATCCAACGATCCAGTGTCAGAACCGCCAGCTGCAAAGACCACCTTTACCCCTGGTTCAATGATATCCTGCGACAGAGCTAGGGTGGTAGCAATCTTGATTAAGGTCATTCTCGTGCTTTGGATCTTAGGTATGGTTATAACCGCCTTTGCAAGCGACAGTAAGGATTTCTTGTTTTTTTCATTTGTGTCCAAACGCTTTTTCTTTGTTACCAGCACAAGCTTTGATTTCTTAGCCACGCGCTCCTCGAAGATCATGTCGCTTAAGGGGTCGACGTGCACAAAAACAGCATCAGCATCTATTTTATTGGCTACGGCGAATGCTGATTTGATGATTAATGAGTCGTTTGATTTCATAACTATGTAACAATAACTAATTGTTCTTGTTTTTTCAAGGGAAAGGAGAGGTTTGACCGCTGAATCCGCATAATGTAGATTCCCCCTCTATGAAGAGAGTCGTATTATTGTTTTTCGCATTTATCATTTTCATCTCTGTGGCCTCAATTTCCTGGGGATCCTTCCCTGCATCCGGTCCTTTTCAGGTTCAATGGGATAAAGAGGCTGTGGAGCTGACGGCGGGTCAGAGTTTCTACGTGAATGTCAAAATTGGGGTGCCGGACGGGTATTATCTGTATGCCGATGAAACGGAGATCGATTTTGCTAGTTTGGAAGGTCTGATTATCAAGGATATCGATTATCCAATGCCATCCAAACGCAAGGACCCTTATATCGGTAAGGTCGTGGATGTGTACGAGAATGATGTGACGATTGGCATTGCGGGTGAAGTCCCTGACGGCCTTGATCCTGGTGAGCATGAATTGCTAACTAAGGTGCGTTTTAGAGGGTGTTCGGACAAGATTTGCTTTAGGCCGGATGAGAAGATGGCTACCTTTCTGGTCAATGTGATTGATAAGGCGGCGATCAGCTCTGATGATGTTAAAGGGTCAAGGAGGGCGGAACGGGAGAGCTTGGCGCCGATTGATCGTAAGGGTGGTTTTGCTGAATTCTTCAGGATCAGTGATTTCGGAAAGGTGATGAATAAAGGGCTGGGTTTTGCGGTTCTGATAGTATTCCTTGCGGGTATCCTCACCTCGTTGACGCCATGTGTTTGGCCTATCGTGCCGGCAATTCTGACCTTCGTCGGAGTTCACCCTCATAAAAAATTCTGGGAGAATATGCTTTTGTCGGTTCTTCTGACGAGCGGACTAGTTCTCGTATATTCCATATTGGGTATAGTTGCTGTGGCATTTGGGAAGAATCTGGGTTTCTTGTTCCAGTATAGGTGGTTTCTGATTGTCGTGATCTTTTTCTTCATTTCTATGAGCCTCTCCATGTTTGGGGTTTTTGACATAAGGCTTCCCCATAAATGGCATCAGAAGGTGCACGGATTGGGTGGTAAGGGTTACTTAGGAGCATTCCTAGCTGGTCTTGGGCTGGGGTTGGTTGCTTCACCCTGCGCTGGGCCGGTTTTGGCCTCACTGTTAGGCTACGTAGCACTTCAGCGAAGCTATCTCTTCGGTTTTGCACTTCTAATTGTATTTAGTATTGGTATGGGGCTCCTCTTTATCATTCTTGGTACCTGTTACGGTGAGTTGGCGAATAAACTCAAAGGTGGAAGGTGGATGATCTGGATAAGGCGCGCCTTAGGTCTTCTACTTCTCTTTCCAGCAATATTCTACATTGGGAGTGTGGTGAAGTGGCAGGATGGGGAGGCCTTGGACAAACCTCGTGTTGAATGGCTTTTCGAACAAGGAGATGCGATACAGTTTGGGGCGAAAACTGGACGACCCATTATGATAGAGTTTACAGCTGACTGGTGTCCGCCGTGTAAGACCCTGGACACGCGTTTTTTCAGGCGTGATGATATTGTTAAACTGAGCTATCTGCTGGTTCCTCTGAGAATAGATGCTACCGTTGAATCCGATGATGTACGGAACCTCATGGATAGATATCAAGTCATGGGCATGCCGGCTGTCATCTTTTTGAATCCTAATGGTAATTTATACGGTGATTTGAGCGTGTCTGCCTATGATCCGAAAAAGATTGAAAGTTCCATGCGGGAGGCTATAAGAAGGGCTGCGAAGAGGTAACTATGGAAAAGATCATTAAAGATTTGCTTATAGAGCTGGGTGAGGATCCGGATAGGGAGGGTCTTGTCAAAACACCCGAGAGGGTTCGTAGGTCATTTGAGTTTCTGACGGAGGGGTATAGACAGGACCCTCGTGCATTGATCGAAAATTCAGTTTTTTCAGATAAACATGAGGAGATGGTCCTTGTTAAGGATATTCCATTGTACAGTCTTTGCGAGCATCATCTACTGCCTTTTTTCGGTCGTGCACATGTGGGTTATCTGCCAAATGATAAAATCGTAGGCATCTCCAAGATTGCCCGGATGGTTGATCTCTTTGCCAGACGTCTGCAGATGCAGGAGCGTATGACGAATCAGATTGCCGATACTCTAATGGAGGTGTTAAAACCGAAGGGTGTGGCTGTGGTTATAGAGGCTGAACATCTGTGCATGCAGATGAGAGGTGTTCAAAAGAGGGGTACATCGGTAATTACCAGCGCCATGCTTGGTGCATTCAGGAAACGTCCAGAGACAAGGTCTGAGTTTATGAATTTGATCAGGTAGATTAGTTGTTCAGCTGATTTGATAACTCCTGCATTTTCAACTTGATTTCATCTCGTGCACGTCGAAAATCCTTCAACTTTTCATCCTTTAGACCTTCAGTTAGGGCTGGATCATCTATTTCCCAATGATCATGTCGTACGAGGTCTGTGTATGAGGGGCATAGCTCCTCCGCCTCATCACAGAGCGTTACCACTATATCAGGGGATATGTTGCCGAGATCTTCAAATTTCCTCGATGTTTGCTGCGAGATATCTATTGCATCTTCGTTCATAACTTCCACAGTTAGAGGGTGTATTCCGCTGGCGACTATTCCCGCGCTAAGAATATGCCAGCCATCAGGTAGGAGTTCTTTTGCGTACCCCTCGGCCATTTGTGAGCGGCAGGCATTGCCCATGCACATAAAAAGGATTGTCTTCATTGGGAACTCCCCTGAAGGCTATGCGAGCCTTCTAAATTTATAATAGGTGAAGGCTCTGCCCATTCGTTTCCATTTAAGAGCAAAATATGTTGGAAATACATCTGCCTCAACCTTATGGGTTTCCAATTCTGGAATGGAGGATGCATTTTTGAAAACTGCTTTGGCGTAGTCATAAAAATCGGTGATGAAGTGGATAGTACCGCCGATCTTCAAGGCGCGCTTACATTCGTTTAGAAAGTCGGTGGAGACTGTGCGATTTTTGCTATGCCTTTGCTTTGGCCATGGATCGGGAAAGTTGATGTGTATCTCATCCACACTATTATCCCGAAGAAATCTGGGAAGGGCGCATTTAGCATCATCCTGAATGATCATCACGTTGTTCAACCTTCGCGCTTCCACCCTGCTGATCAACTTGTCGACGCGTTTCCTCTTGATTTCGATACCAACGATGAGGGCTTCAGGATTTAATTTGGCTAGGTTAAATAGAAAGTCCCCGCGACCTGGGCCCACCTCGACGATTGTTCTCTCATGCCCATCGAATTCTATCGATGCGGGATAAAGGAAGGCGGTTTGCAAATAATCCCTCGTCGTCAATTCCGTGAATGTCCTTGTCGCTATCATAGCAGCAGAATATGATATTCAGGCGCTTTGCTGTCAATGTTATTTAGATTTTTCCACATATAGCAGGGTTCCGCCCACAACCATGGGTGCCGCAAATACAAGCGTGAAGAAGGGAATGATGAAGCCTGTGCCAAAGCCAATGAGGGCCCATTTGTTTTTCTTGGCGAATCCCCATCGTTCTTTCAGCGGAATCACCTTTCGTCCCATGGGAAGATCTGCGAATGCGAAGCCCAGGTCCCAGGCGCCGAATATGAGGGTCAGAAATACATAAATTGGGCCGCCGATCACTGGGATAATGTTGAGGATAAATAGTAGGATGGGGATAGCTAGGAGTATCGCTGCTTTTATCGATTCAATTTTTATGATGCGCAACATATCTCCGACGAACTTTTTCATCGAGAAGGGCGGCGGTTCATTATTTGTAAGTGCAGTTTCAACGCGTTCAGAGAGGGCGTCATTGAATGGGGCCGCGACTATGAAGCTAAGGCCGTAGGCGATGACGAGCATGAGTATGAGACTGATCAGAATGATCAGGATTTGGAAGAGTATATTTAGAACCCATAGAATTCCATCGAGGATGTGCATGTACCATGCCGTAGGGTTTGCGATGTCGAGATTGCCCATGTGCGATGCCAGCCATCCATAAAAATCTCCGTAGTAGTGGGTGAATATTGAGATCATAGCCACGACTATCAATAGATTTATGAGTGTGGGGATGATTGCCCATACCCAAAGTCTGCGATGTGAGGTTAGAAATTTGAATCCTTTGAAGATATGAAGGAATCCACCTATGAAATCTTGTGTCCTGGACATGCCACGCAAGATAAATTAATATCTACATTATATCAAGTTACAAAGGGATGGAGCATCTGCGCATGGCGCAGGCATATAATATGTCTTCTCTAGACGAAAAAATAGATTTTTATATTACTCACCTTCGTGTTGAGCGTCAGTTGGCGAAAAATTCGATTGATGCGTATAGTCACGATTTGAGACGCTTGTCGGAGTTTCTTGCCAAGGGAGGTAGAGCGGATGTTTCAAAGATCACGGAGAATGACATCCTGCCATTTTTGGTCTTCCTTCATGGGGAGGGGCTTACCTCGAGGAGCGTGACGCGTGAACTCGTGGTTCTTCGCGGTTTTTTCAGTTTTCTCGCTCGTGAGAAGATAATTAAAAGTGATCCCACATCTCAGATTGAATTTCCCGGTCGATGGAAGAAACTTCCAAAAGTTCTTTCGATGAAACAGGTGGATGATCTTTTAGATCAGCCGGACAGACGTACGACCCTCGGAATCCGGGATCATGCGATCCTTCAATTGTTCTACGCGTCGGGACTTCGCATTACGGAGATGTCGACACTCACTTCCGATCGTATCAATCTTCAACAGGGTTACTGTATCCCCATGGGGAAGGGGTCGAAGGAGCGCGTCGTGCCGATCGGCGGTGAGGCGATAAAGGCAATAACCCTATATCTTGATGAGGCGCGCCCCAAGCTAGCTAGTAAACGCTTAAGCGATTTTCTATTCCTTTCACGTAGGGGATCGAACGTTTCAAGACAGAGATTGTGGGAAATCATAAAAGCGTATGCCAAGAAGGCTGGTATTCGCATTAATGTGATGCCCCATATGCTTCGACATTCATTTGCGACCCATATGATTGAAAGGGGTGCTGACTTGAGGGTCGTTCAGACGATGCTCGGTCATGTCGATATTTCCACGACGCAGATCTACACGCACGTATCACGTAAGCATCTGAAGGACCTATACAATAAGTTTCATCCCCGCGCCTAAAAAAGTGTCCGACACTTTTTTGAAAGATATGGGAAAAGTGTCCGACACTTTTTTTACGTGTTGGGGTTGCCAAGGGATCGTAATGTATAGTGATATTCTTTAAGTTAACGGAAGGTCATATAATATTTATCTTTTTGACTTTCGGAGGCGATGTGGTATTATCCGACATTGCCGATGGGGACCGGCTACTATGAGGAGGGGACCATATGACAACGTCACCCATGTCGGCAGCAGGATCAGCAGGGCTATATCCCATTCCGCAAGTCATTCCATTTGATCAGCTCGGTTTTCAAGGTGCGACGAGGCAGGCCGCGATCGATCTCTTTATCAGGGTTGGAAGAAATGAGGATATTCAATGGAGGTACAGGTTTGTGCCCACACAGGGTAAAACCGATGTCTTTCCTGTAACCGCATTTAAGGTGATGAGGATGATGCAATTCGGAAGAGTTGCAAAGTCGGATGAATGGCAAGCGATACATGGCACACTGACTCAACACTTCTTTCCGGGAGTTAATTTTTTCGGAGATAATGGAAGGGTACAGCCGGTGGAAGTTCAGCTCAGGGAGAAGAATCCATTTCCAGATGGCGATACAGCTAGCGTTATAAGATTTAAAGCTGGAGAAGATTGGCAAGAAGCGCATGCAGATGCATTGATTGATGGTGCCTGGGGAGCATATGAAGACACACTGGTCGACGGTCACTGGATACCGTACAAAACGAGTGTGCGGATGGATGGTGTCGATTCTGCTGAGTCGTATAGGCGTAGCGAGAAGTATGCAAGAAATGTCGTCGGGATCGCAAACTACCTGCAGATGACATATGCAATTTCAGAGAAGGAGAGGGAGGCGCTCATAGCTCTAGTCGGCGCGCGTATAGCTTATTTAGGTAAGGTTGCAGGGGCTGTGACTCAAGGTTTCGGTGAACACTTTGCTGATATAGGTATCAGGCTTGGACCGGCGTATTCCCTCCTTGGAGCAGAGAAGGGGCTGGCGGATACGCTGGATCTTTGGGATAAATACGGAAGGATCATTGGACGAATTCTCGCTGGCAGGGAGAATGAAGGTGAAGATCTGCTAGCTGGTTTTATTCAAGCTGTTCTTCCAAGGTATATGAGAACTGTAGCGGAGGAGAAACATCTTGCAGCGTATAGGGAAGAGGTTGCACCGTACGCAGAGGTGCTAGCGGGCTGGAGGGGTGATAAGGATCAATCTGCACTATTTGATATTTTGGGTCCGGAATCTGCGCCTGTACCTACGGAGATATTCTCTCCGGAAATCTGCGAAGGGTTGGCCAGCATGTGGACAGATTTTGTCGCAATTCATCCCGAAGCGAAGAACGATCTGCAGACTGCATCCGCGCTTATTGGAACGGCACCTCCATATCCGAAGTATCCAGGTCACATGGCTATGACGGATCTCCGTGCTGAACAGATTGCTCTAGGTGCAGTTCGCAGTATTTCAGGAGGGCATGGATTGACAGTTGATCCGATCTCCAAACTCCTTAGACCCAGCGCGAATCCTGACGACCCATATCGAAGCCTCGCCTACAGCGACCCGGTGATTGGGCTGTACATGTCGGGAATAGAAGATATCAGCATTCTCGATCCGCTCAACCTACATGGTAGAATCTTGGAAGGCAGCGAGTAGAAGAAATATCAAATACAATATGCCGGTGCGTTACTGGTATATTTAACTTATGAATGGAGCATAAATGACACCCACATCGGCAATGGCAGCAATACCTATGCAAGCAGCAACGTATCCTATCCCAATGAAGGTTAGTTTTTCACAGCTCGGGTTACCGAGCGCCGCTGAAAGCTTATTTCATCAAGCGAGCAGTTCACTTGAGGCAAAACATGGATATCGAAATGGCATGGTGACACCGGTGGTTGCCTT